>CAZVHW010000561.1:0-2457 GCA_964626835.1 uncultured Enterobacterales bacterium | reverse complement strand
AACAAGCCCTTCGTGCCGCGCAACCTGCTGTGGCGGCTGTACCACGACGAGCGCCTGAAGCGGGACCCACGCCCCCTGGTGCTGCTGGCCAAGGCAGCCAATGTCGCCAACTTCGCGCGGATCGCCACCGGTCTGGTCCTGGAAGGAGAGCTGTCCGCGCTTACCATCCGTCGCTGGCTCAACCTCGACTCCATGGTGACCATGTGAACCCGCACCTCCCGATCCTCCGTCAGCGACTGCGGGCCTGGCGAAACATGGCCACCAGCGCGACCATGGACCGGGTGCGACCCGATTGGGTGCCCTCACCCCATGTCGGCTACCTGCTGACCACCCTCCGCTGCAACATGCGCTGCGTCTCCTGCGCCGCCTGGGAGACACCCGACCAGGACGACCTGACCACCGACGAGTGGATGCAGCTCATCCCACAGCTCCACAGCCTGGACATCGTGAAGCTGTTGGGGGGTGAGCCCTTCGTCCGCCCGGACATGGGCGATCTGATGGCGGAAGCCCGGCGGGTCATCGATCCCTACATCATGCAGCTGGCTACCAACGGCACCCAGACCGAAGCCATCCTGGACGCCGTGCGGCGTGTCGGCTGGCCAGGCCTGCAGATCCGTGTCTCGATCGACGGCCTCGAGGCCACCCACGATGCCCAACGAGGCGTCCCGGGCGGTTGGGCCAAGGCCACCGCTACCCTCGAGCAGCTCGCACGGCTCAAGCCGACGCTGGGCTTCAAGCTGGGCGTCAACTTCGCGGTCACGGACACCTCCATCAGCGAGGTCGGAGCGATGAAGCGATACGCAGAGAGCTTCGGTGCCGACCTCATCCCAGGGGTCAACGTGGCGCCTTTCCTGGACGGCTCCACCTCGCCCGCCGAAAACCCTCAACACTTCGTCCTCCTGCAGGATCCCAGCCGCGCCATGGATGCGCTCCAGGACCGCGACGTAGGCACCAAGCGCCAGCTGCCCCGCTTGGACCACGCCATGGGACGCTGGATCACCGGTGACGTCTTTCGCGAGGAGATCCTCAACGGAAGCCTCCGCTTCCGCTGCAGAGCGCTCAAGGACATCCTCTACATGCTCCCAGACGGCCGCGTCATCATCTGCGGCGTGGACCACTCCCCCATCGGAAACGTCCGCGACAGCTCGGTACACGACATCTGGCACGGGCCCCGCGCCCAAGCGGGTCGCGAGCGAGTCGCCGCCTGTCCCGGCTGCCTCCAGGCCAGCATCCACATCCTCTCGCGGCTCTACGGGGGCTGTCTCGGCCACGTCAAGCGCGAGGATCCCGTGTTCGGCGCGGCCTCCGGGTTGCCCAGAGCCGGCGTGGTCCGGTAGAATCGCCGCTGCTTAGGCAACGCGGGTGGATTTGACCGCGCCCCTTCCAAGGTTCATCGAGCTCGTCCTGTGTCCCCAATCCCGGAGTCAGGCGGACACACTCGACAACCAGCGGGCGGCCCTCGAGTCCTTGCGTCAGGCACGGCCGGGCATGCTCATCGATCACGTCGAGGACCACGCAGCGTCGACCTATCGAGGGCCCGCCAGGCGCCACCCGGTCATCATGCGCCTGCGCTCCCACGCCGAGGCCCGCACCTTCGACGAATTGCGCGTCTTCGAGATCGGGCGCCTGATCCGCAAACAGGATCCCGAGTGGCACGAGGTGCTCGTCCAGCTGGTCTACGACGCCCGCGCGATCCTGGTGGACACCACGGGCATCGTCGCCGATCCCGCAAACGAAGGGGGCGTTCGCGCCCCCCGAGCGCGCCCGAACGGACCGAGAGGGGGTGCCAGAAAGACCAGCCCGCGCATGGGCCGCCCATCTGGTTCAGACACGTCCCGCCAGGCCTCTCCCCCCCCCACCTCTCCCGGCTCCAGCCCCCAATGGGAAAGCACCGCAGGCGATTCTCCGTCTGCCGACCAACGCACCCACCCACCTCGAGATGGGGGACGCTCGCCCTCACAACAGCAACACGTGCCCGTGGACCGCACTCCCAGCACCCAGCGCGGCCACCGGTCGCGTAGCCTCGCGCCCGCCCGCAACACCGGTCGCGCATCCGCGCGTTTCTTCGCCCTCTGCGAAGGTCGCGTGCGCTGTAACATCTGCGGCCAGGGCCTCACGGTCCAGAGCATGGGTCACGAACGCAAGCAGTTCTACACCTGCCCCGCCAAACACCTTCATCCCCACACGGAATGCCGACCCGAGGTGTTCTTCCCCGTCGAGCCGGTGGACGACGCCGTCTGGAAAGCCATCGTGAGCCAGATCGGCAATCCAGAGCACGCGCTGGACGCGATCCGGCAAGCCGCCGCCAAGGGTGCGGCCGCCGGCGAGGATCGAAAGGCCGACCTGAGAAAGCGCCTCGCACGCCTCGAACGCGACGAGCTGGAGGTCCTGGGACTGCGCTCCGAAGACCGCATCTCGGAAGGAGCGGCCCGCAAGCGCCTGAACGAGCTGACCCAG
>CAZVHW010000560.1:737-5237 GCA_964626835.1 uncultured Enterobacterales bacterium | reverse complement strand
ACGGCGACCACGACACCGAGGCGTCGAGCGAGGTCGGACAAGGGCTGGAGGCGCTCCCTCAGTGCGTGCCGCAGCGAGTGAGGGAGGGGGAGACCCGAGCGGGTGATCTCGCCGATGTCCCTCCGCAACCGGGCGAAGCCGTGCTCGTCGATCTCGATCACCCGCTCGTCCACGAAGCCGCGGATCATCTCGACGATGAAGTGCGGATTGCCCTCGCCTTCGCGGTGAACACGGCGCGCCAGGGCTGCCGCGCTGCGATCGCCAGGCACGATGCTCAGGAGAAGATCTTCGACCGCCGCCACTGGCAGGGGGCCCAGCTCGATGCGCTGGGGCGTCACGCCGGTTGTCTCACCGCTGACCAAGGCCGCCAGGGGGTCTGGGGTGTCCGAGACCGACCACCGGGAGAGCACGAAGAGCACCGGATCCTGGGCCAGACCGAGCATGTTGCGCACGAGGTATTCGGTGAGCGCAAGCGAGCTCGGATCGGCCCGGTGCAGGTTCTCGAGCACCACGACCGAGGGGCCCTGGGCGCGGGTGAGCTCGAGGAAGGCGGCGAACGCGGCGTAGCGCTCGACCGGGGCGGTGCCGCTGCCCGCTTCTTCGGCCGAGAACACCCTGCCCAGGACCTCGGCCGGCGCAGCGCGGCCCGCGGCCACCAAGGCCTGGAAGAGCTGTGCGTAGCCGGAGAAGGCCTGGCCGCCACCTTTCCGGCAGACGCCGGTGAAGACCGCCAGGCCCCGCTTCCCGGCATGGTTCGTGACGTCATCGACGAGACGGGTCTTGCCCGAACCGGCGGCCCCCTCGAGCAGCAACACCCCACCCACACCGGCTTGGAGCGCCGAGATGGCCTCGCGCAGCTGGGCCAGCTCGCCGGCTCGCCCCACCGTGCGATGCGGCCAGCGTCCGCCGCGGATGTCGTGAGACATGGGCGCGCCACGATGGATGAAGTGCAGCAGGTGATTGGCCGAGGCGAACCGGTCCGCCGGAGTCTTGGACAGCAGGCGCAGGCAGGCCTCGTCCATGTGGTCGGGAACCGAGGGGACGACTTCCTTGGGGGGGCGCGGGCTGCGGTGCAGGTGTTTCTCGAGGTAGCCGGCCAAGGTGCGCGCGTGAAAAGGACGGCGCCCGGTGAGCATGACGTACAACACCGCGCCGAGGCTGTACAGGTCGGCCCGCTCGTCCACCCGCTCGCCCGTGAACTGTTCGGGGGCGATGTAGGCGACCGTGCCGACCAGTTCGCCCACCGAGGTGAGATCGGTGCCCGGTTCCTTGACCACACCGAAGTCCATGAGCTTGACGTCGCCGGTGTGCAGCACGAACACGTTGGACGGGCTGATGTCGCGGTGCACCAGGCCCTTGGCGTGGATGTGGGCGAGGGCCGCGCTGACCTGCAGCAGCACGTCCTCGGCATGTCGGAAGCGCTCGGGCAGGGACAGGTCGCGCCAGAGCTCCATCTCGCGCTTGAGATCGTGCCCCGCCAGCAGCTCCATGACGTAGTAGGGCCGATCCCCGAGCAGGGACGCCTCGAACACGCGGATCACGTTGGGGTGCTCGAGCTCGGAGAGGGCCCGGAACTCGCGCTCGAAGCGTGTGCGCACCTCTTCGCTGTCCACGTGGGCCAGCAGGAGCTTGAGAGCACAGGCGCGCCCGGTGTCTTCGTGCTGCGCCGCATAGACCACCGCCATGCCGCCGCGGCCCAACAGCCCGGTGATGCGATACGCGCCGACGCGGTCGCCGACACCAGGATCCTGCGATGGGAAACGAACTGCCATGGTGTTCGAGGGGCCTTTGACGGGTCGAGGCTAGCGGTGACGGGACGACAAGAGGCCCAGCACCATGAGTTGCGTTAATGACAGGCGGTTCCGATTTCAACACCTGACCTGCAAGCTCTACCCACTGGGGGTCTCCATGCACTTCGAGGCATACGCCCTGACCGATCCCGGTCCCGTTCGCGAACAGAACGAGGACTACTTCGCGGTCCTCGAGGACGAAGGCCTGTTTCTGCTGGCCGACGGCATGGGTGGACACGCCGCAGGCGAGGTGGCCGCCGCGCTCGCCGTCGACACCGTACGCGACATCATCCTGGGCGAGCTCGACCCCGACGAGACCCGCCTGGACCGCGTCATCGAAGACTACCCCGACATGCTGCGCGAGCGCATGCGCTACGCCATGAACCAGGCCAGCCTGCGCATCCGCCAGGAAGCCCTCGCCAATCCCGCCTACGCGGGCATGGGCACCACCCTGGTCAGCCTGCTCATCGAGGACGGCATGGCGAACCTCGCCCACGTGGGCGACTCGCGCATCTACCTGTACCGCAACCGGCGTCTACAGCGGCTCACACGCGACCACACCGTGGTCCAGATGGAGCTGGACGCAGGCCGCATCACCCCGGACCTCGCCCGCGTCGTGCCCCACAAGAACATCCTCACCCAGAGCGTGGGCTTCCACGGCCCGGTCGAGCCCGACACCTCCACCCGCCCCGTCGAGCCCGGCGACATCTTCCTGCTCTGCTCCGATGGCTTGAGCGACCCGCTGGACGACGACGGCATCGCCGCGGTCTTCCGCAAGCACGACGCCCCCGAGCTACCCGACGCCCTGGTCCGCGACGCCCTCCAAGCCGGCGGCGACGACAACGTCACGGTGGTGGTGGTGCTGGTGGTGAAAGACTAGCGCCAGGCCGCGGGACTCGAGGGCTCACGAACCGCCAGCGCCGATGTCGGCCGAGAACCCCGATTCCGGTTCGTTATGCGAACCGCCAGCGCCGATGGAAGGGCCGGAGGTAGGGCGCTTCCACGGCTTCGCCAGGGGCATGGAGTTGCAAGCGCCACCGCCACGGGGGCCCGGACATGCCCCTGTCCCCGCCAGAAACGGCGGAGCCAGGCCAGCAGCCGGCGCCCGACGGCCAGGGTGTCGCAGGGAACCTCGACCGCGCAGGACTTCTCCGGGTTGCCGACCGGGAGAGCTGGCAAGGATGGGCAAGCTTGGACAGAAAAAACGCGGATGGTGTCCGAGTCAATCCTCAAACAACGTCTAGAGCTCGAGCGCACCACCATCCACGAGGTCCCCATGCTCCGCGCCGTAATCCAGCTCCTCTCCCCGCTCGCCATCGCCACCGCATGCCTGGCGCCGGGCATCGCCGCTGCCGCCGATGTCGACGGCTTCGACTACCCCGTAGGCGACCGCGCCTTCGGCTACGCCACCGAAGCCCACGATGGCGACGGGTACTACAACGCCCAGGACTTCACCGTGAGCGACTACGCCGGGGGGCACTGCGGCGAGGACTGGAACGGCGAGGGAGGCGGTGACACCGACTACGGCGATGCCATCTACGCCGTCGCCAACGGCGTGGTGACCCATGCCTCCGACGGTGGCTCGGGCTGGGGCGACGTCGTCACCATCGAGCACGCGGTGACCGGGGCGAGCGACGCGGACTACGAGACCATGGTGAGCCAGTACGCTCACCTCTCCGCCATCGACGTGTCGGTCGGCGACACGGTGTCCCGCAGCGACAAGATCGGGGAGATGGGGGATGTGGGTGGGCTCTACGCCACCCACCTGCACTTCGAGCTGCGCTGGGACGAGACCCTCTCGGCCGGCGGCACGGGCTACGGCTGCTACGACACGAGCAGCGGCCGGGTGGATCCCTCCGACTTCTTTGACACGCACCGTACCTGGGGCGGATCGAGCATCGGCGACCCGGACTACTGCAGCACCAGCGCTCCGTGCGGTCCCGGCGAAGGGGACTGCGACTCGGACAGCGAGTGCGACAGCGGCTTGAGCTGCGTCCCGGACACCGGCCGCTACCACGGCCTCGCCTACGCCGTGGACATCTGTCAGCCCAGCTGCCACGCTGGGCCCGTGGGTGGACCGGACTACTGCGCCCCGGGCTGCCCCTGCCACGAGGCTGAAGGCCACTGCTACAACGACTTCGAGTGCGCCGCGGGCCTGATCTGCGTGGAGCAGGTGGGCTACCACCACGGCTGGCCAGCCGGTGTGAACGTCTGCCAGGAGGACTGCCACCGGGGTGATCTCGGCGAGCGATACTACTGCAGCACCAGCTGCCCCTGCGGCGCTGGCGAAGGCGACTGCGACTCAGACAGCGAGTGCGACAGCGGCCTCACCTGCGAGGAAAACGTCGGCGCCAGCTACGGCTACCACAGCAACACGGATGTTTGTGAATGACCATCACCAAGGAAACCACCATGCCCCCCTGCCCCCCCTTCTCCGCAGCCGCAGCCGCTCCCCTGTTCTTCCTACTGGTAGCCTGCGCGCCCGAGCCCACCCAGGTCACGGTGACCGTCGAGGAGATCGCTCCGAGCGGAAGCATCACCGCGACGATCCTCTCCGATCTCGGCCCCCTCACCATCGAGACCATCGTAGGGGACGAGACCCCCTCGAGCTGTGGCGCGACGACCCCGACCGGCCGAGGTTCGTGGTGGATGCCCGCGTGGTGGACGAGACCGGCTGCCCCATCCTGATGCAGATCGGAGGCAGCTCGCC
>CAZVHW010000560.1:0-727 GCA_964626835.1 uncultured Enterobacterales bacterium | reverse complement strand
GCCTGGGGTGGTACGACGATCTCGCGCTCTGCGAAGACGCACGGAGCCGCGAGCACCTCCTCGACCTGATCCCGCTCGCCTTCGAGCAGCTCGACCCGCTCGGCCTACCCGGGCCGACCCGCGAAGCGATCACCGCATACAGCCCGCCGCCACCTGGTGGCTACCTCCACAGCGTCTACCGCAAGAAGAAGGCCGCATTCATCTTTCCCGAAGAATGGGCCCAACACTCTGCGATCCGTGTCTTCGTCTACACGAGCTCCGGGAGCTACGTCACTTCCTTCCACACCTGCAACTGTGGCACGTGCGCGACCCACGATTCCATGACGGCGTACGCCCACGACACCCTCACCTCCACGGACATCAGGGCCCCTGAATACGCCTGCTATTCGCTCTATGGATTCAGGCCCGGTACCCACACCTGCAACGACTGCACCTACGTCCAGTACAACACCATCCTGGACGGTGAGTGGGGCCTGTACTGGACCTGCTACGACCTCTTTCCCCGCCGGTTCGCTCCATAGCGCGGAGCGGGCCGCAGATGGCGCCAGCCTGGATGGCAAAGGACCTGCGGGTAGGGTGAACCCGAGTGCCTATCGTCGGCGCCGTCCCCGGCCGGGTCGCCGCGAACGATGGGGATCGCGATCGCGGGGCTCGGGTTCGGGATCGGGGATCTCGCTGGTGGGGGTGGTGGCGGGTGCCCGGGTCGTGGTGGGCGTGTCGTCGGTGA
>CAZVHW010000559.1:0-5254 GCA_964626835.1 uncultured Enterobacterales bacterium | reverse complement strand
CAGCTGTGCGTTCTGCGCAGTCGTTCCGGGTGAAGGCGTGTTTTCAACACGTCGAGGTCGGGGCGGCAAGCAGGGCGTGCAGATGGTCGTGGATCGCGACCCGCAGTAGATTCGGTATGTCATACAGGCTCCTAGCCCTCCACCTCGGGCTCGAGGCCCTCGTCGCCATAGCCCGCCAGCTCCAACAGGCCCGCGCGCACGCGCACCAGCAGCTCTTGTTCGAGCTCGGTGCGAAGCGCGGCCAGCTCCGCTCTGTGTTGCTCGTCGCGCTCGGCCAGCTCCAGAGCATGAGCCACACGGAGCTCGCGCTCGACCTGGCTCCTCACACGGGCGGTGAACGGCGTGACCACGCCCGCCAACTCTTGCAGCGTGCGCCAGGTGCGGAGCCGCTCCTCGGCCACCGCGACGAGCAGCGAAGAGACAGCCCGACGAGCGGGGGGCGTGCCCTCGTCAAGCACGAAGGGCGTGCGGCCATGTCGGCTGTGGGTGGGCAGTTCGAGCCACTCGAGCAAGGGTGTGGGCTGCGGCGCGGCGGCGTCCAGGCACGGCAGGAAGCTCTCGAAGCGAGCCTCGCTGAGGGCCCAGTGCACGGGCGACCTCACCCTGCCTTGTTCGTCTCGCGCCCAGCGTTCCTCGAGGTCCGGGTTGCCATCCAAGTGTAGGCAAGTGCCGAAGGTCCCCTCCAGGGATGGATCGTACCGGAACAACGGGTAGGCGCGGCAGACCACCGCCAGCTGGGCTTGCTCGAGCAAGGCGTGGACAGGAAAACCATGCCGGATCGGGCTTGGCGAGTGGATACGCATGAGCGCGGGACCGGGGTGAGCGATGGCACCCGTGAGACCTTCGTAGAGCTGCTCGGGGAAGGCCAGCGAGCCCTGAGTGACGTAGGCGCGTCGCCGGCCAAGGGCCAACAGACCCACCTCGCCCAAGAAGCCGGGCCAGCCCTGGCCCACCTCGTCGGCCGCGGCCAGGGCGCGACCGCTGGCGAGGCCCAGGTCGTTGTCGGCCAGGACCAGGATCTTGACGGGAAGCTCCAGATCGAGCACCGCCGCGAGCGTGGAGAGGTTGCGTCCAGTGAGGGAGGCTTCGTGGCCCACCACGACGATGGGTGGCACGAGGCGACGCTCCTTGGCGGTGAGGTCGTGCCAGGTCAAGCCGGCGAGCCGGTCCTTCTCGCGGGCATAGGCGGCGGGGTTGTCCAAGGCCACGCGTGCCAACCGCACCAGCCTCAGATCGTCCAGGACCGCCCTGAGCTGCCCCTCGAGCAGGCCGCGGGCAATGTGGATGCCCTCACCTGCGCCGGCCACGACCACGGGGACGTGGAAGGGGTTGTCCGGGAAGATTCCGGCCCAGGAAGCCATCGGACCGGACTCGATGGTGAGCGCCATGCGGGCTCGCCCCAAGCCGTCCGGACCCTCGGCCAGCCGCCAACGCAGATCTTCCATACGGCCCGCGAGGTCCGCCAGCCGCCGCATCTGCGCCAGGTTGACGCGTCCTCGCCCGCCTTCCCCCTCGACCCGCGAGATGAGCTCGTCCAGATCGATCTCCGGGCGCTGGACGCCGCGCAGACCAACGGCGATGGATGCGGGATCCCCCGTCGGGAGGGCCTGCACCATCTCGGAGGTGATGGCGTCCACCAGGCGGGCCCCCAGGCCCTCCACCTGCTCGAGGTGGCGCTGTACGAAGGGCTGGAGCTTGTACTCTGCCACGCCGAGGAGCAGCCGCATCGCGACCTTTTCTCCCGCACCGGCTTCGGCGGAGTCGCCACCGGCCATACCCAGCAGACAGGCCCGGGACAGCAGCAACGCGGCGATGGGGCCCACGTCGGCGTGCTCGCTCACCCTGGCGATGGTCCCGCCGCTGCTGTCCGGCAGCTGTTCCCAGCGCTGCCAGTCCGCTCGGGCCTGCCGCACCCGCTCGGGTGTCTGTGGCTCCATGGCGATCGCCTCGTCGGCACAGACGGCCTCGCAGATCCCGCAACCCTTGCATGCGTCGGGATTGAAGGACAGGCAGAACAGCTCACCCGTGCCCGCCGCCCTTTGCTCCGGCTCTACGAAGAACGGCACCGTACCGCAGACAGGCAGGTCGTCGATATCCTCGTTCATGGCTTCGAAGGCTTCGGACAGGGGCCTGGCACGCTCCAGGGGGAGCTTGGACTTGGCCATGAACCAGTCGAAGGCTTGCCGCAACACCGGACCGAGCACGACAGGCGGTTCCCGAGACTCGCGCAGATGCCTGGAGACCCGATTGGCCAGCTTGGAGAGCGCGGGTCGGAGGGCGTCCACGCTGGCGCCACGCTCCTGCGCCAGGGCCAAGGCACCCTCGAGCAGCCGCCGAACCGTCAGGGCCGCCGGTCCGATGGCGGAGTCTGGGCAGCTCGACCAGCACCGGCCGCAGCCAGTGCATGCCACCGGATCCCAGCGCGGGAGGGTCCGACGCAGAGGAGAAAAATCGTTGAAGGTGGAGGTCAACGGAGGGACGACGGCGGTCGCCAGATAGGGATCGGGAACGAGCTCCCCGGTCTGGCCGTCTCGGAACAGCACGCCCACGTGGTCCCAGAAGCGCTGCAAGCTGTCGTAGGTGCCATCGGCGCGCGAAAAGTGCCGAACCGCCATGGGTTGGCCCAGCTCGAGCTCGGGCTCCGGCTCTCCCTCGGGGGGCTCGACAGGCTGGATGTCAGCGTCCAGCGCAGCCTCGAAGGCATCGAGCCTCGCCTGGAGCTCGGCATCGCTGGCGTCGGCCAACATGACCCGGCGGGCGGCGAGCAGCTTGTTGCGGCTGGGCAGTGGTCCAGCTCGGGACGACAGCAGACGAAGGGTGTAGGCGTAGACGCGCTCGCGGAACGAGATCGCCTCGGCGCCCTCTGGACACGGAACGGCGATGACCCGAACACCCCGGGCGCACAGGCGGCGCCAGGTGGCGAGCGGTAGCAGATCGCGTCCGGGTTGCTGCGCGTCCGCTACGAGCACGGAGCCCGTCACGCTCACGTCCGACAGTGGATCGCGGCCCGCCCGAGCCGTGAGGCCCAGGACGATGGCCAGGTCTACGGGGCCATGGCCTCCCGGATCGACGGGCCGCTGGGCGTGGACGACGCGGTCTACACATGGGGCCTGCCAGCGATCCCAGCTCTCCCCCGCCCGGCCCCGCACGTGCCCGCCGAGCACGACCTGGAGCACGCGGCCCACGTCCGCAGCCAGCGCGGTGCCCGGCAAGCCGCCTATACGGTGGACCGAAACCGTGGACGCTCCCTCGGGACGCACGTCCATGCCGCGGTATCCGGTGAGACCCAGCGCCAGCCCATCGGGCCAGAGGCGGGCCAGCTGATCGAGGAGCACCTGCCGCTTGGGGTATCGGCTCTCGCGGCGCGTGAAGTCCAGCCCCAGATACACCAGGGGGCGCCCGCCTTGCTCGAGCTCTTCCACCAACGCCACGAGATCGCCCGAGCGCAGCGGATAACCACCGAGACCGTAGACGACGGCGTGGACGCGGGGGATTCGTTCCTGCGGAACGGCGTGGTAGCGGGGGTGGGTGCCGGCACCGTGTAGGTGGTTTTCCATGGCCTTGTCGAGCGAGGCTCGGATCTCCCTGGTGAGGGGAGGATCGTCAGCCAGCAGCGCATCGACGCGCTCCAACACGGCCACGTGTTTCCGGCCAGCCAGCAGCCGGACGATGGCGCGCCCGGGGAACGGCCGGAGCCCCAGAATGGACAGCGCTCCCACCCGCAGCTTGCGCTGGGCGCGCAGATGGTCCACCACCGTCTCGACGGCCTCTGAGCAGGACCCCTGGGACAGCAGCACGACATCTGCGTCTTTGACACGATGGGCGCGAACCAGCTGGTGGCGTCGTCCAGTGAGCTCGGCGAAGGTGTCGAAGACGTGTTCGAAGACAGGCTTCATGACCTCGAACGTGAAGGGCCGCGCGCCCACGGCGCCCAAGCACCAGACGTCGCGGCCCTGAATGGCACCGTGTAGGACGGGGCGCTCGAGGTCGTGCCACCGTGGAATGCGACGCCGCTTGGGGCCGAAGAGCATGACCTGGCTGGGAGATTGGCAGTCCACCATGTCACCCGGTGCGCCCAGGTAGCGGCGGACGAGGTTGGCGGTGGGAAGCCTCACGTCCTGGGTGACGGCGGAGCACCGCTCTTCGTCCATGAACACCAGCACCGGGCGCAGCACGATCTCTGCGATCCGACGGCCGATCAATGCAAAATCGACGGCTTCCTGGGCGTTGCGTGCGAACAGCTGGATGCAGCCGGCATCGGCAACGGCGTGCCAACCCTCGTGGCCGCTGCCCCGCGCTCGAGCGTGGGAATTGAGGGCGCGGGAGACGGAGTGGACCACCAGCGGTACGTGACGCCCCGCTGCGGCAGTGAGCAGGTCGTGCTGGCCCGCGAGGCTAGCCCCCGAGAGGAAGCCTGTAGCGCGGGCACCGGACAACGCCATGCCGACGACGCTCGCGAGGGCACCTCGCGACGTGGGCGCCGTCACGTCTGTCAGCGGGCTGCCGAGGAGGTTGATCCCTTCCCGCCGCCGCTCGTCCTCCCATGCGTTGGTGAGCACGTCTGCCGGAGCACCGGCACCGAGGCCAGCCACCTCGGCGACACAGGCCTCGGTGATGGCCACGGCCTCGGCCCCGCGCAGAGCGGTCTCGAGCCCCGGCTGAGGGGCCTGGGAGTCGTCGCCGTTGCCTACCAGCGACCGAAGCAAGTGCAGCCCGGATTCAACCAGTCCTGGCATGCAGCCTCCGTGTAGGTGCCCCTGGTTCTTCCAGGGCGAACTGGGCGCCGGTGACCCACCGGATGGCGCCCGTTGGGCAGCGGAGCGTGGCCTCGAGCGTGGCCGAGTCGCCAGCGGTGGGGAGGACCACCGGGAGGTCGTTCCGCATCTGGATCACCCCGGGTTGGGCGTCGACCGCACAGCGGCCGCAGCCATCGCAAGCCACGCGACAGAGGATTCGCGCGTCATCGCCCGTGAGAGGCAGGGAGCACTGGACCAGCAAGGGTTGGTCCATCCGCAGGATCTCGAACAGGTCGCGCGGGCAGGCATCCACGCAGTCCCCGCAGGCGGTGCACTTCCCCGGGTCCACCACCGGGAGGCCGTCGCGGCTCATGGCGATAGCCTCGAATCCGCAGGCGGTGTCACAGTCGCCCAAGCCGATGCAACCCCAGCCGCAGGCCTTGCCGCCACCCGCCACCAAGGCGGCTGCTTGGCACGAGTCGAGGCCGCGGTAGCTCGCGACCCGCCCGGCCTGGGCC
>CAZVHW010000558.1:0-5260 GCA_964626835.1 uncultured Enterobacterales bacterium | reverse complement strand
CTACGACAAGACCCAGGCCACCTGGCGCGGCTTCGTCCGCCTCAAGCGCATCAACCTGGGCCGCCGAGACGGATGGCAGCGCTTCCTGCAGATCTCCGCGCGATCCAAGCAAGGCCGCGCTGCCCACAAGGCCTGGCGCGAAGGCCGTCGCATCGCCCACGGCACCGAGCGCAAGCTCGATCTCCTCGACGACCTGCTCGACGAAGAACCCGACCGCCGCGCGCTGGTCTTCACCGACGACAATGCCACGGCCTATCGCATCTCCCGCGAGTTCCTGGTCCCCTGCATCACCCACCAGACCCCAGCAAAAGAGCGCACCGCCATCCTCCAGGGCCTGGGCACGGGCACCTACCGCGTGGTGGTCACCAGCCGGGTGCTCAACGAAGGGGTGGACCTCCCGGAGGTGGACATGGCGGTGGTGGTCTCGGGCACCGGCTCGGTGCGCGAACACGTCCAGCGCCTGGGCCGCATCCTGCGCCCCCGCGACGGAAAACAAGCCGTGCTGTACGAGCTGGTCACCGCCCGCACCGCCGAAGAGCGCACTTCAGAGCGCCGGCGCGAACACGCGGCCTACGGGGGTGAGGGATGATCACCGGCCCGCTGCTCCGGGCGCGCTGCACGCGGGACGAGGTACGGCCCAGCCTCGTCAACCCGGACAGCGAACGCTACCTCGAAGCCGCCCAGGCCCTGCTGGACGAGACCCACGCCGCGGTCGAGGCCCATCTGTCCCGGGGCGAGCTCAAGGCGGGCGTCGACCAGCGCATCGTGGGCAACCGGGTGGATCACAAGCTGCTCCGAGGCCTCGCCCGGGTGCTCACCGACCGCTGCGAGTTCGACACCCGCTCTCCCCTTCCCCCAGCAGAGATCCGCGCCCGTCTCTTCAGTCAGGGCCCGGTGCGGCGCCGCGCCGATCTGTCCGGCCAACCCACGGCTGCCGACCTCATCGCCACCCTGGCCGCCGAGTTGGGCTGCGAACCGCTGGCGGTCGAGCGGGGCATGTTCGCCGACCTCAAGGAAAACCAGGCCCTGCTGTCCTGCCAGGTCAAGGACCCCTCCTGGCTGCTGCACCGCTACAACGTGGCCTTGGTCCAAGGCCTGCTGCTGCACGCACGCCAGGTCTCCATCACCCTCGCCAAGCCCGAACCCAAGCACGTGCGCCAGCTCTTCCGGCACATCAAGTTCCACCAGCTCATGCACCGCATCCAGCCCGAGGGCGACGGCCTGTCCATCACCCTCGACGGCCCCGCCAGCCTGTTCAGCCTCTCCACCCGCTACGGCATGGCCTTGGCGCGATTCTTCCCGGCCCTGCCCCTGCAGACCGGACCGTGGACCATGACCGCCGATCTGAAGTACCGCCGCCGCAACCGCCCCATGGTGGTCAGCCACGAACACGGCCTGCGGTCACACCTTCCCGACACCGGCACGTGGCAGTCCAGAGAGGAAAAGTGGTTCCAGGAGCAGTTCGAGAAGCTCGACTCGGGCTGGAAGCTCGAGCCCTGCGCCCAGGTGCTCGACCTCGGGGGCGAGACCGTGCTGGTCCCGGACTTCACCTTCGAAAAAGACGGCCGACGAGCCTACCTCGAGGTCGTGGGGGTCTGGCGCCGGTCCTACCTCGAGCGTCGCCTGGCGCTGCTCGAAGAACACGGCCACCCCAACCTCGTCCTGGCCGTCTCCCGCAAGCTCCTGGGCGACAAGGGCAAGGCCCCCAAGGACCTGGGCGCCTCGGTCATCCCGTTCAGCTCGGCCATCTCGGCGCGCAAGGTGTTGAAGCTGTTGGAGCAGGTGGCGCTGCCGATCTAGCCCTCGCTACTCGCTGGACAGCGAAAACCTAGCGGTCACCGCCGTACCCACCTCGGTTGATGAGGGCGGGAACAGGAAGTGTATGGCGCTTCGGCCAACGCCACGATGAGCGCTACCACCTGTCCTTGGAATAGACTCTCCCGGCGGGCATTCTCCTTCGGCGAGCTGGTAGGCCCACGCCGGTGCTTGCACGAAGGGCGTCGATGACAAACGGACAGGCCATGAATAGGATGTAAGGTCCTTTCCTTCGAGCCCCGGAGTCTCCCATGCGCCCTACGTTTGCCCTCTTCACCTTTCTGATCGGCTGCACGGCAGAGATCGACGAAGCCCAGCGGGCCGCCATCCTGGAGATCGAGGGAGACCCCACCGCGGCCGAGGAGACCTACACAGCGGAGTGCTCGGGGTGCCACGGTGAAGACGGCGCCGGTGGCCATGGGGGCGAGCTGGGCGGCCAAGACGAAGACACAATCGTGGATGCGCTGCTGTCGGGGCCCGGCGGCATGCCCTGCTATGCCGACCTCGAAGACCAGGAACTGGCGGACCTGGTCGCCTTGGTGTTGGAGTTCTGAAGCCACGGGCCAGAACACGAGTCGGGGACAGGTACAAAGGGGCGGCCAAAGCGCCTCGACCTTCGCTCGTCAGGTAGCCAACTCAGCGAAAGCTCCGTTTGGTGACAGGCCCCCCATGGGACACCGCCGCCCCCTTACGTGGGGACTCGGAGTCGACCACCAGCGGCGCCCGAACCGCTCTCTCACCCTCGCTCGGCGCCGAGGCTGTGCTCCATCCGCGCTACGAGCTCCCGCTGGATGTCGGGGTTGAGATCGACGAAGTATGCGTTGTAGCCGGATATCCGCACCAGCAGATCCCGGTATTGGTCCGGATCGCGCATGGCCGCGCGGAGGGTCTCGGTGCTCGTCACGTTGAACTGCATCTGCATGCCGCCCAGCTCGAAGTAGGCCGCGGCGTAGACGGTCATCCGGCCCACGACCTCGCGGTGCGCGTCCTGCGGCCCGGGCACCACCTTGACGTTGAACGCGATGTTGTTGGGCATGCGCGTGGGGTCCAGCCGCGCCACCGCCCGCATCTGGCTCGTGAGCGAGGCGCCGGCCATGGCCGACGGTGTCAGCCCCGGCGTGAACGGCATTCCCTTGGACCGGCCGCTGGGCAAAGCGCCCGAGAGCAGCCCGAAGGCCACGTGGTTCGACATGCTCCAGTAGCCAGGCAGGTACCGGCCGCCGCGGTGGTGCTCCTGCGCCCCGAAGCGCGCCAGCACGAAGGCCTGCACATCGTCGGCGATCCGCTGTGTCAGCTCGTCGCCCTGGCCGAACTTCGGCACCTTTCGCCGCAGCTGGGCTGCCAGCGTCTCGTGACCCGCGAAGTCGGCCCTCAGGGCCCGCGTCAGCTCGGGCAACGTCAGCTGCTGCCGGTCGTAGACCAGCGTCCGGATCGCGGCGAGGCTGTCGACCACGTCGGTCAGCCCGATCATCGCCGTGCCGGAGGTGTTGTAGATCGCTCCCCCCTGCGTCACGTCCTTGCCGGACTGCATCGGGCCATCGAAGAGCGCCGAGAACAGCGGTGATGGCTTGAGCACCTGGTGCGCGTGGCCCAGCATGTCGTTGGCTTCCACCGCCCGGTCGATCACCCAGCCGAGCTGCGTCTGGTAGGCCGCCCAGAACGACGCGTAGTCGCCAAAGGAATCCGGCGCACCGGTGTGTGGACCCACCTGGCTGCCCAGCACCGGGTGCCTGCCGTCGAACAGCGCCATCTCCAGCGGCGCCACGAGGTTGAGCATCATGCAGTTGGTGTGTCCAAAGTGCCGCCCGCAGCTGGTCGGCTCGACGCAGCCGGTGGCGGTCCAGTCCCGCGCGTGCTCGAGCGAGAAGCCCTGCGCGACCAGGGCGGGAACCACGGCGTCGTCGTTGTGCAGAGAGGGAGTCGCGCGCGTCAGCGCGTTGACCTCGCAGACTCGCCGCAGGTAGGCCTCCGAGTTGACTCCGGGCGCGTAGCGGGCGTTGACGTTGGGGTCCTTGACCCGGAGCATCTCGGTGGCCTTGAGGAAGATCCAGGTCAGGTCGCAGACCGCGTCGTCACCGCCAGGCGTCGTGCCGCCCAGCGTGATCACCTGGTTCTCGGAGGAGCCACCAAACAGCCTGTTTCCCACGTCGGGCACCATCGGCAGGTGGTCCGTGGCCTTGAGCATCAGCGCACAGCACAGCTCGATGGACCGCTCGATCCTGCGGCGTCTCTCTTCGGGGTCGGTCACCCCCTCGAGATCCCGGGCGAAGTAGGGGTTGAGCCAGGTGTCGAGCCGTCCCAGCACCAGCCCGGCCCCCATGTTCTCGTTGTGCTGGGCGACGAACAGGATCCAGAGCGCCTGCAGGGCCTCGTGCAGCGTCTCCGCGGGATGAGCCGGCACCTTCCTGCAGATTCGAGCCATCTCGCCCAGTGCCAGGCGCCGCTCGCTGTCGAGGCCACCCTGCGCGATCTGCCTGTCGGCCTCGGCGGCCAGGTTCTCGGCATAGCGAAGCACCCCGTCCAGGGAGATCCAAAGGGCGCGGTAGAAGGCGCGCGCGTCGTCGTCCGACGCTTCGGATTCGCGCTGCAGGGCTTCGGCCTGGATGTCCAGCAAGCCGCGGTCCAGGGCGCGCGGCAGGTCGATCACGGTGTGCGTCGTCGCCTGGGTCTTCCACAGGAAGTACAGGACGAAGCGCTCGTCCAGCTCGAGCGCGCTGCGGTCGGTGGCGTGGCTCTTGGTCCACTCGCGCACGTTGTCTTCCATCCAGAACGGAAAGACCTGGCGATTCAGCGTCTCGACCTGCTCGTCGGTGATGCGGTAGGGGTTGAGCGCGCGGGCCTCCACGGTCAACAGCTCCGGCCAGATGCCCACGCCGCCGAGCTCCGGGAACATGGGGATGCCGATGCGCTCTCGCGTGACCGTGCCGGCCAGCAGGTCGTCGTCGTGGATGATGGGCACCTTGTTGCTCAGCACGTGGCGGATGGCCTCGGCCTGGCGCAGGACGGGTGGCGCGCCAGCCGTGGCCCGATCGCGGAGGGCGTGCTCGGTCACGAGCAGGGCCCGCTCGGTGCAGATCGCGGGTTGCGTGGTCCGGTACGCCCAGAGCAGGCGCTTTGTCCGCGGGAAGTCGTCGAGGCCGTCCTGGGCCAGGTGGGGGTCGTCCAGGTACTCCACCTCGCCCGGCGGGCGCTCCGCGCAGGGTTCGCCCCGCGGAGGCGCGACGAGATCGGTCCACGATGCCGGCCCGCGCGACCAGGGTGTGCTCGGGGCGACCCTCTCGCTGCGGTAGCGCACCGCAGCCGACATGTGGGCGAACTTGAGCAGGTAGCTCAAGTTGCCCTCGAACGACAGCGTGTTGTCGAGCAACATGTCGAAGCTGTCCTTGCCCGCGAAGAACTCGCGCATCTGCTCGCGACCCCGGAAGCGGACCGTGAGATCGGCCTC
>CAZVHW010000557.1:712-5282 GCA_964626835.1 uncultured Enterobacterales bacterium | reverse complement strand
GTTGGGTTGAAAGAGGAAGAGCAACGCGGTGCGCACGTGAGGGAAGAAGTGGCCGGGCAGCTGGTTGCAGGCCCGGCCGTGCAGCCCGCGGGCCCGGTCGCCATCGCCCTGCAGCTCGGCCTCCAGGGCCCGCAGGACCGTGGCGACACCGGGGGCCTCGGGGTGCTCCATGGCTTCGGCCCGAACGGCTAGGCGCTGCACGGTCTCGAGGTCGGTGAGCTCACACCACAAGCGGGCGAGCTCGATCAACTGCAGCGGCCCGACAGCGGGGTGCTCCTGGACGTTCGCGAGCATGGATGGCACGCGCTCTGGCCTGTCAGCGAGCAGCTCGAGCTCGGCCAGCTCGAGCATCAGCCCCGGCGATGCCACCAGGCGAGCATCGATGAGCTTGCCGAGGAAGTCGGCACCCGGGCGCACCTGGCCCGTGACGCGGAAGACGTGAACCATGGCCCGATAGGGGCGTTCATCGAGGGGCTCGAGCCTCTGAGCGGCGCGCAGATGGTCGAGGGCCTGTTGGAACTCGCCTCGAGCCAGCAGCACCTTGCCCAGATCGACCCGTGCCTGGAAGGTGTCGGGAGAATCCTGGACGGCGGCCCGCAGCACGGGCTCGGCCTCGTCCCAGCGGTGCAGGCGAACCAGGACGCGCCCCTCGAGCACGCGAACGCCGAGTTCCATGGGATGCTCGGCCCTCAACGCCCGCACGGCGTCGAGGCATGCCTCGGGGCGGCCAGCTTCGAGGAGAGAGAGGATCTCTTCGACTTCCTTGTGCTGCTGGGCCACCGACACGAAGGCCTCCAGAGGGCACGCGAGGAACCCGTGCGAGAGATTCCGTGCGATTCAGTATAGCCCCCGCAGGACTTCTCGTGGGCCCGCCGGCCCCCCATCGACCGCCGGGATAGACAGCCGCGACTCCGACCAGAACGAGAGGCAGCCATGCTCGTCATGGGCATCGACGAAGCCGGCCGGGGCTCGGTCCTGGGCCCCCTGGTGGTGGCCGCTTTCGCCTGCGACAACGACCAACTCGAGGCGGTGGCCGCTACCGGCGTCACCGACTCGAAGCGCCTCTCCGCAAGACGCCGGGAGGCCTTGATCCAGCCCCTCGGGGCCCTGGGTGCCCACGCGCTGCGCCCCATCACCCCCGCCCAGATCGACGTCGAGAACATCAACACGCTCGAGATGCACGCCATGGCCGAGCTCATCAGGGAGCTGCGACCCGACATGGTGTTCATCGACGCGCCGGCCCATCCCAAGGCGATCCCCCGCTTCGTCCGCGACCTGCGCGCGCTCCTTGACCACCAGCCCGACATGGTGGTCGAGCCCAAGGCCGACCTCAACTACCCGGTGGTCAGCGCGGCCTCCATCTTCGCCAAGGTCACCCGCGACGCGCAGGTCCACGCCCTGGGACCCGTCGGGAGCGGCTACCCGTCCGATCCCGTCACCCGCGACCACCTACGCCAGCTCCTGGCCGGCTCCGAGCCGCTGCCGGCCTATGTGCGCAAACGGTGGGGCACGGTGCGCCAGCTCTCCCAGACCAGCTTGCTCCCCCGCTAGGACCATGAAGACCCTAGGCCTGGCCATCCCCCTGCTGGACGAGGAGGATGGCTGCGCCCGCGAAACCCGCGCGCTGGTGCAGGCGCTGGACTCCGCGTCGATCCCCCACCACCTCGTGCTGGTGAACAACGGCTCCACCGATGGCACCGCCGACATCATCGAAGGGCTGGCCTCCGAGATGCCCGGCGTCCGGACACTTCACCTCGAGCACAACGCTGGCTACGGTGGCGGCATCCTCGAGGGCTTGGCTCGCCTGGACACACCCTGGCAAGGCTGGCATTGGGGGGACGGTCAGGTGCGGCCCCACGTGGTGGTGGCCGCCTGCGAGCGCCTGGCCCGCGGGGACGTGCAGATGGTCAAGGCACGGCGCACCCAGCGCGACGATGGCTGGCAGCGCTGGTTGATCAGCACCGGGTACAACCGCGTGGCCTGCCCCGTCCTGGGCGTCAGAGTCCCGGACGTCAACGGTTGCCCCAAGATCTTCGAGCGCGGGGCCCTGCGAGCGCTCGCTCCGCGCTCGCGCGACTGGCTGCTGGACCTCGAGGTCGTCGACAACGCCCAGCGGGCAGGCATGGCCATCGCCGACATCGAGGCGACCATGCACGTGCGGCAGGGTGGCGCCAGCAAGGTGAAGCTGGACACGGTCGCTCAGTTCCTCCGCGCCATGGCCTTGGCGCGGATGGGCCGCCCACCCTGGGGCCGACCCTAGCGATACACTGCCCTCATGTCCGCCGCCGTACAGCGCTGGCTCTCGGAGCCCACAGGAGCCCTGCTGGCAGGCTCCCTCCTCGCCTGCCTGGCCGCCTCGCGCCTGCATGCCTTCCCCACCTGGCTCCTGCTGCCACTCGCCACGGGTGCCGGGCTCCTGTCTGCCCTTCCCTGGCTGGTCCTGGTCATGGCCCGGGTCATGGCTCGCGCACGGCCCGAGCCCTCGGCACCCCGCCTCCTGCTCCGCGCGGCCGTGCTCACGGGTACGGCGCTGGTCCTGCTGGACCTGGCCGCCTACTTCGCGTTGCGCCGGCTGGCCGTCCTCGGCGCGCTCATCGTGCAGGAATCGGCGTTCCGCTCGAGCCTGCTTCCCGTGGGCATCGGCGCCGTCGCGGTGCTGGGGGCCTGGTGCGCACTCCGGGCGTCTCGCAGGCTCGGGCCAGACGCTCCGATCTGGCCCTGGCTCGCGGGGGGCATCGCTTGCCTGTTGGCGAGCGCGCTGCTCGGGGCATGGCACCCACCCGAGGTCGCAGCGGGAGAGGCACCAGCTCTGGTCAAGGGCACAGGCAAGCCCCGCCTGCTCGTGGTCGGAATCGACGCCATCGGTGCCGAGCTCTTCGAGCGCCATGGCGACCGGATGCCCGCGTTGTCCAGCTTCGCTGCGGGTGCCGCTCGGGGCCGCCTGGAACCGGAGCCCCCATACCTGTCCCCAGCCATCTGGACCTCGGTCGCCACCGGCCTCCCCTCGGCGGAGCACGGAGTCTCGAACTACGAGCTGTGGGCCGACCACGAGGGCGTAGGCACCATCCCCATCGACAGGTTCTACACCGACCCGGCCACCGCGCTGTTCATCCTGCCTGCCATCATCGCCTGGCGTTCGGGCCAACTCGCGGTCCTGCCCTCGACCCGCCTGCACCGCGAGGGCACGCCTTTCTGGGAACACCACGGCGGCTCGCGCGGGGTCGTCTGCTGGCCTGCGTCCTGGCCGGCGCAACCTGGAGAGGCTCTGCTGGTGACGGATCGCTGGCCACCCGACCGCACCGAGACCCTGTTCCACTACCGCCAGGATCTTCCTGCACAGGTCTGGCCCCCCGAACTCGCGGAGTCGCTCGCGCCATTCCGACGCGACCCTGCCGAGCCACCCGATCCGGAGCTGCTGACCCTGGCGGACTTTACGGACCTCGAGCGAGATGCGTTCCTCGCCGCCCAGCGCGACGACCTCGCTGCACCACGAGATCAGCCGTTCGCAAACCTCCACTATGCCTGGCTCAACGACCGGTCCTGCCTGGACGCCGCGCGCTGGATGCTGGCCGAACAGCAGCCCGACGTCGCGGTGGTCTACCTCATGGGGCCCGATCTGATGGGGCACGCCTTCCTGCCCGACGCCGAAAGCCGCGTGGCAGGCTTCGAGGACCCTGACGCCCAGCGCTTGAGCGGAATCTACGGCGCCTACCTCGCCCGCCTGGACCAGGACCTGGCCTGGCTACTCGGATCGGCCGGCCCGAACACCACCACGGTGATCATCACCGACCACGGCATGCAGCACCAAGGCACGGGGCTGTTCAGCGTCTGGCATGCCGGCGACGGGCTCGTGTTCGCCCAAGGGCCGGGCTTCGCTGCGGGAGAAGAGCTCGGGCGAAGGCCCGCGTGGGGCTGGGCCGACCTACTGGCCCCCGTGGGAACACGGGATATCGAACCGAGTCCATGACGCTTCCCGACGCCATCCGTACCCACCGTCCCGAGCTCCGCTCGTGGCGAGTCGTGCTGGCTGCGGTCGCCGCGTCCATCGCCGGTGCGGTGGGTGGGCAGCTCATCGGCCAGCCGAGCGCAGGCCGGGTGCTGGCGGTGGCCCTCATACCCTTGGTCCTGCAATCCAAACCTCGGCGAGCCCTCCCGTGGCGACCGGGGTTCGACGCCCTGCAAGCCCTGGCGGCGGGGCTGATCCTCGCGACGGCCTGCCAGCTGGTCCTCGCTCCCGTGTTGCTCGAGGGCGGTGCCACGACTGGCAGCGACGTGGCTGAGTGGTTCTGGACCCTGCACTCGGTGCGCAACCCGGGCTGGCAGCACTTCAGCGCCAACCGCTACCCCCTACCGTCCCTGCTGGCCCACGTCTTCGCCTTCACCGGCAACTCCCACGACAGTTGGTACGCCGCCGCGGTGACATCCATGGTGGTCACCGGCGCCGGTGTCTGGCTCTGGGGTACCGCCGTGGCCGGACGCGGCGCGGGCTGGGCCGCCGCCCTGATGATCGCCGCCTTTCCAGACCTGGTGGTCATGGCGCGCACCATCACCGGCTACCCCGAGATGATCG
>CAZVHW010000557.1:0-702 GCA_964626835.1 uncultured Enterobacterales bacterium | reverse complement strand
GCGGTCTGGACCCTGGCGACAGGACTCGCGGCCTATGCCCTCCGACACCCCCATCCGGCCACCTGTCTACTCGCGGGCCTGGGCTGCGGCGCGAGCTTCGCGGTGGATGCCCGCGGTCTGATCCCCGGGGCGCTGGTCACAGCCCTGACCGTCGTCGCGGCCTTGGCAGCCACGGGTCGCTGGTACCGGCGCTGGGTCTGCCTGGGTCTGGTGGTCCTGCCCCTGTACGGGTCCTGGCTGGTCCACAACCAGCTACCCGTAAACCCCCGCCCCCTCGAGGGCCTGGTGGCCACGTCCGTGCACGTCAGCTACCAGCGAACCGGCGATGAAGCGCCCTGGGACCTGGGCGTGAGCGAGGGCTGGGTTTGGGGCCGCAGCATGTTCTGGGAGATCCCCGAGACGGTCCGCTCCCTCCGCGAGGCGCAGGGTCGTCTCAATCCCGCGGTGGCATCGAGCGACGAGCAGAAGGGTGCCGTCGAACGCAACGTCCTGCCCATCGCCGGGCCCTTGCTCTGCCTGGGCCTGTTGGCGCTGGCGTCCTGCGCCCGCCCCCCCCGACCTGGAGCCCACGGCTGGTCGGCGCGCCTACCCCGCCCCGACTGGCGAAGCCTGCTGGCCCTGCTCCCCATCGCGGCCCACGTCGCGTGGTTCCGCAACACGGTGCAGTACGAGTACTACGGGCGCTACCTGGCCCTGGCCATC
>CAZVHW010000556.1:0-5296 GCA_964626835.1 uncultured Enterobacterales bacterium | reverse complement strand
CGGCGAGGGAAAGCAGGACTGCGGTAAAGAATGGCAGACGAGAATCCGACATACCCTAGGACCTCCGGTGATCGAACCGTGCCCGGAGACTATCACCGCGCCCCGTACGATCCGGAGACACCATGCGCCCTCTGTTCCTCTGCGCCCTGCTGCCGGCCTGCTACCACCCGGGCCACCTCTTCGCGCCCAAGACGAGCGACACGCAGGCCGAGACCGGCGCACCCGACTCGGAAACCGGGGACAGCTCGCCCGGGGACTCCGAACCGACCGACGCCGACGGAGACGGCTACGACCTGCTGGAGGACTGCGACGACGCGGACCCGGACGTGAATCCGGGCGCCGCCGAGGCCTGCGACGGCGTGGACAACGACTGCGACGACGAGGTGGACGAGGACTTCCCTGACTCCGACGGCGACGACATCGCGAACTGCGTGGACGAGACGATCTACGCCTACGATTTCGACGACGAGGCCTGGACCGGCTGGTCCGTCGCGGACCTGGGGGGTGACAACGCGGCAGCGTGGTCCATGACGGACGGAACCCTCGGTGAGCTGAGCGACGCGGCCATCTCCATCGCCTACGGCCCCGACCTGGGCGACCTGGATGCCTTCACCATCTCGGTACGCTCGACCTCCGCGGGTAGCATGAACGACGTGGCGGCCATCGTCTTCGGCTTCGAGGACAGCTCGAGCTACCTCATGGCCCGCTGGCTCGATCCAAACGGCTACTACGGCAACTTCCCCGACGGTGGCAACGTCGACCTGGCCCAGTGCTCCTACACGAAGTGCACCAGCATCGCGGCCGACTCGAGCAGCGGCGAATTGGTCGCCGACTACGGCACGTGGGTCTCCCTCTCCGTCACCGTGGCAGATGGCCAGGCCTCGGTCGGCTGGGAGGGCGCGACGGTGCTCACCACCGACCTGCCAGAAGGGACCGGCACCGTGCCCAGCCACATCGGCCTCTTCACCTACGACAACGACGGCGGGGTCTACTACGACGACATTGCGGTCACGGCGCCCTGAGGGCCGCCAGCTCCGGGATGTCGTCCAGCCGCTCGAAGCCGAAGCGCTGAGGCGCGAAGCTGCGCGGAATGTCGGCACCCGTGAGCTGGCCGTCCACCAGGTATTCCCGGCCCATGACCCGCTGGGCCCACAGCAGGATGCGGTCGATGGTGGGGGTGGGGAACCCCGCCAACAGGGCCACGCCACGAACCGCCACCAGGTTGTAGGGGATGTCCTCGGCCAGGTAGCGGGTGCGGAAGTCGGGCAGCCAGCCGCCCCCCGGTGCCGGCACCATGGGCACCTCGAGCCCGTGGAAGGCGCGGTTGGTGGCGAAGCGGGACCGCAGCGTGGAGCTATCCTCGATGTACTGGCCGTAGGCCCGCAGGCACCACCCCATGATGGGATGCACCACGCTCAGATCGAGCCCGGGGTAGCGGGCCTCCAGCTTGGCCTCGAGCCCCACGATCTCGTCGGAGATGGCCTGCATGTCGTCGGCGCCGCGCTGGCTCAACCCCTGGTAGAACAGGGGGACCTCCTCGAAGGGCGTCTCGCCGTCCCAGTCCCCGAAGTTGTCGTACATCACCGCCGGATGGATCACCTGGCACAGATTGGACAGACCGATGCCGAGGAAACCGCTAGGCACCGGGGGACAGGGCACCCGAATCAGCTCGGACATGGTGTCCGAGATGGTCCGCAGGCGCGACGCGGGCCGGGCCGCGATCTCCATCCAAGGCTTGGCACCGAGCACCTGAACGGTCACCCCGAAGTCGGAGGCACGGCAGGCCCAGGGCAGGTTCTGCATGGAGAACACGCCGTAGGAATCCGGACCGCGACCCACCGCCGCCATGGCGTCGTCCACGCACCAGTCCACCCCATTGGTGCCACAGATCGCTCCGATCATGGCGCCGTGGTCCACGTAGGGGGCCGCAGCGCGCATGCATGCGTCGAAGGCCAAGCCAGGCACGCACATGACCACCAGTTCGGCACCAGGTACCACGTCCTCGGCCTGCGCCGAGACCCGCGTGGGCCGACCGTGGACCACGCGGTGGCCATCGTCCGCGCCATACTCCACCCGGATACCGCCCCGCTCGAGGCCCGCCTGCCAGCGCTCGGCCTCGTCTCCATAGGGAGCGTGCACGCGGACCTCCCAGCCCGGGTTCGAGGCGATCAGCCCAGCGGCGACGTGCGCGGAGTGCCCGGCACCGAGTATGCAGGCTTGCTTCTTGCTCATCTTGGGCTCCTCATGGGACGAACGGCGGCAGGGACCATAGCATCCCCTGGACCCGTCACCGCGAAGGCCCACGATGCGTACCCTACACGGCGCCGGGGACACCGGGTCCAACTTCATCCACGCTGCGGGGCTGACCAACACGGCGGACAGCGAGGGCTTCGTGCTGGTGGGGCCGACGCCCGCGGGAGCGAGGGGAGCCCACTTGCGGCGGAACCCACTCGAACCGGCCGATCCAGCGACGGAGCCCCCTCGAGTCGACCGATCCAGCGACGGAGCCCTCGGTTTTCGACCACTGACACCCAACCCGAGCCAATCCACCCGAGAACAGCGGCCGAAAACCCGCCTTCGTCCGTCGGGCCGAGACAACCACGGCTACGAACGGTCGAAACAGGGGCACACCGTCGCTGAAGTGGTCGAAACAGGGCCACTCTGTCGCTGAAGTGGTCGAAACGGGGCCACTCTGTCGCTCGGAGGGGCCGCCGTCGCTCCTGTGGTCAGTCCGCCAGCCGCTCCTCGATAGCCTGGCGCATCGCGGAGTAGTCCCCATGGTCAGGCGTCACCACGATGAAGCGGGACTTGCCCTGGATGTGGTTGTGGCCCCGGGGGAGCACGCCCAAGCGGTTGGCGACGATGAAGTCGGGGTCGGCCCACTCTCCCAGGCGCTCCGCCACCTCGGCGTAGGTCATGCCATCGCGAGCGAAGTCGAGCCAGCTCGCCTGCGTGACCGCGGCATATTGGCCGCTGGCTTCCTCCACCCAGCGCTTGACCATGGCCGCGCCGGTGTTGCCCGAGGGGCGCAGTCCCGGATCGTAGATGGCGACCGTGCCGTCGGGGGCCTCGAAGTAGTCGCACATCAGGATGCCAACCGCATCGGGGCACAGGCCGCGCAAGCGGTCCACCATGTCGATGATGGACGCACCCACCACCTCCAAGCGCTCGGCGGTGACGTGGTGGTTGATGCTGCCGGCGTACTTCTTGCCGTCGCTGCCGATGAGCTGATCGGTCAGAGCCACCACCGGGATCTCGGGGCGGCCGTCGGGGTGCAGGAAGACCTGGAAGCTCTTGTTGGTGCCAATCAGCTCGGGCTGGATGACCAGCAGCGGGTTGAGCTCGTAGCGGCGGGTGCACTCCCGGATGCCTTCGAGGGCCGCGTTGAACTCCTCGAGGGTCGACACCGGGAAGATGCCCTCGCCGGCGCACTCGGTGTTGCAGGTCTTGACGAAGACCCTCCGACCCGGTTGGAGGGCCCGATGGAAGTCGTCGTCCTCGACCGCGAACATGTCGATGCGCACTTCCGGGGCGGCGTAGGCCGACAGCTGGGCGACCATTTCCTTGGAGTTGCCGATGATCATGTCCCGCACGGAGTTGGCGGCCACGTCGTCGCCGTCGGGCCCCATGTCGTCGATGGAATAGGTGCGCCGCCCCGCAGCGCGCTGGCCTTGGAGGATGGCGGCCGTGCCCTCGTGGTAGACCACCTCGCCCAGAAAACCCACGCGCTGCATGTAGTCCACGATGGTGCGATCGATGCGGGTGGGTAGCACGACGCGGTTGCGCCCCGGCCAGCACATATAGGCTCCGGCCGTTGGCATGAGCAGATCCATGCCCGGACCGAGAAGAGACGAGTAGTCGAGCCGGAACGCCGACCGCGGGTCGTTCGGATCCGAAGAGTGGTTGAACTGCAGGTTGATGTCGAACTCCGACAAGGACTCGCAGATGGCGGTCCAGCGGCCGGGGACCAGGCGATCCAACGGGTGCCCCTCCTCGAAGAAGGGGGCCAGGGGGCCCACCAGCGTGTTCAGGGCCGATACCCGCTCGACCTGCGTGCCAGCCTCGCGCATGTTCGCCTCCATGGGCAGATGGGGATGCTACCATCTCCGCGATGTCACCCGGAGGTCCCGTGTGCACCCACCGCTCGCTTCTGCTCACCCTGCTCACCCTCTGCGCCTGTGGGCACAAGGACGACGACGATCCCCAACGACGGCCGGAGTGCCCCGACTGCGAGGAGTGCGAGGAGTGCCCGGAAGACACGGGCGACCCCTGCTCCGAGGACAGCGGTGATCCCTGCCCAGAGGACACCGACAATCCGTGCCCGGAAGACACCGGTGACAGCGCCGAACCCCCGCCCGAACCCCTGCTGGTGGCCATCTACGACGACGGCGAGGGCGACTTTCCATCGGCATGGGCCGAGGGCCTGGACTACATCGAGGAATCCATGCAGGCCGCGGGCTACCTCACGGAACGCATAGGCCGGGACGAGCTGAACAGCGAGCCGGGCATCCTCTGGGGCTTCGACGCCCTGCTCTTCGGCGGCGGCTTCGCCTACCCCGGCTACACCCTCTACATCTCGGGGGCCGGCAAGGCGCGCATCCAGGAGTTCGTCTACTCCGGTGGGGCCTACGTGGGCATCTGCGCGGGGGCCTACTTCGTCTGCGACGACCTGTACTACGAGGGCATCCCCATCGGTGACGAGAGCGGCTACAACATCGACCTGTACCCTGGCACCTGCGGCGGTCCCGTGCACGAGGTCTCCAGCTACCCCAACTGGGCGCCGGCTACGATCGAATTCCCCGGACACGAAGCCTACGACGGCTTCGACACGCCGCCCTTCGAGATGCAGCTCTACTACGCCGGTGGTCCCTACTTCGAAGACATGCCCGCCGACACCGAGGTCCTCGCCACCTACAACGACGACGGTCCCCACCAGGGCCTGGCAGCAGTGATCACCCGCCCCTACGGCGAGGGCCGCATCGTGCTCTGGGGCCCCCACCCCGAAGTACTCCAGGTGGACACCGCGCCCCACGTCAGCATGGAAGTCGCCAACCGCGAGCTCTACGCCACGGTCGTGGGGTGGGCCGCGCGGGGGGACGAGGAATAGCGAAGCGTCCGAAGCTCTGCTCCCCCTACTCCCCAACCCCGTCCCGACAGCACCTGAACCCCACGTCGGGCAAGGGCAGGTCGCCGGGCACGGGGCGGAGGCTACCGGCCTGGAGCTCTTCGGGGGCCCGATCCATGTAGCTGCCGCCGGCGGCCCCGCCCGGGTCCCCGAGCACCCACTCCGCCACGT
>CAZVHW010000555.1:0-5302 GCA_964626835.1 uncultured Enterobacterales bacterium | reverse complement strand
AGGCGGGCACCCGCGGCCTTCAGGTGTGCATGCAGCGCCTGAGTGAGCGCCACCCTTGGTTGTACCGCTCGATCCATTTGCCGTAGCCGCTGTACGCGTCTGGCGTGAACTCGGAGATCACGATGTCCCCCGGTTGCAGGTCCGCCACGGTGAACGTGGGGTACTTGGCCGGGGCCACCACCTCTCCCAGGGCGGGCGCGATCTCGCAGGGCGGGCGCGATCTCGCTGGACATCCAGCTGTCGGCGCCCAGATTCGTGCAGGATGAGGCGAAGCTGGTGGTGGCGAGCAGGGTGGCCTCGAGGTTGGTCGAGGTTCCCTCGAGCGTGGCAAGGACCGTCGGCTGCGCACGCAGGACACGCTCCGCATATCGTACAGGCTCGGCTGTTCAGCGGGGAGACATCGAGTCTTGGATCCGTCCCGCCGCGCATGGGGGCATCCCCGCCGCCGCTGCCCGCTAGAACCCCACCCCCGCCCCAACCAGCAGCGTGATCTGTGTGGTGTCCGGTGCGGGTCCGAAGCGCAGGTCTCGCTCGGCCACCGCCGAGAGGCTCAGGCAGGGAACTTCCTGCCAGAAACGACAGGGGGCCACCCCAGCCTCGACCAGCGGAGATCCCACGGCGCCGTCCCAGGCGCCCCCGTAGCGGTCGAGCTGCAGCAGGTGGAACCCAACGGGGGCGTAGGGCACCACGGCGAAGCGGCCCGGGTTGAGCCCCAAGGCCACCTCGGGACCGATGGCGAGCTGCGTCTGCTGCATGCCGCCGCGGAGGCGAGCGAAGGCGCCCTGGGACCAGGTGAGGGGCCTGTCTCCGAACCAGACCAGATCGAAGCCCAGGGGGTCGACGTGGAGTTCAGGCGAAGTGCTGCCGATGATGCCCCCGTGGAAAGGCAGGGCTGCAGCGGCAGGTGCCGCTGTCATCGCGGGTGCGTAGCCCCCTGGAGCTTGGCGTAGAACCAGCCGGTGAGGAGGGGGGGCAGGAGGCTGGCGGGGAGGGTCTGCATGGGCGGGGGATAGCCCTCAGGGGCTCGGCGTGCCATCGGGCGGGGGTCGCTCGAAGATCACCAACACGCTGTCGTGCTCCTGGAACTCTCGGCGCAGCTCCGGTCGCAATCCCGCGTCGACGAAGTTGGCCACCATGCCTTCGACCGTCGTACCTTCTCGCGCCCCCAGCCACTGCACCACCGCGACCTTGCCGCCGGGCTTCAGCGCGTCGGTCACGCTGGCCAGGAAGGTGACGTGGTGCTCTGGGGCCAAGGGGCGAACCAGGTGAAAGTCCAGCTGGGCCATGAGCGCGAGGTCAAGGGAGGCGGGCTCGAGGGGGAGCATGGCTTCGGTGCCCGGCACGAGCTTGATGTTGCCCGGGTTGGGGAAGCCGGGATTCTCCATCCGCTGTCCCATGATCTCGAGGTACCGAGGCTCGAGGTCCACGGCCCAGACCTTGCCGTTCTCACCCACGGCGTTGGCCAGGGGAAAGGTGAACCAGCCCAGTCCGCAGCCCACATCCGCCACCGTCATCCCCGGCTCGATGGGCAGCAGCGCCATCACCTCGTCCTGATCCTCGTGGCGCACCAGCTCGAGGGAACGGAGCTTGGGGTCCTGGAACTCCGACGCCTCCGCCGGAAACTCCGACAGTCGTTCCACCGCCTGCTCGTGCGGATTCGCGGGCTCGGACGAACAAGCTGCCGCGAGGACGACGAACGCGCACCATGCCGCCCGCCACCTGGTACTCGTGGGGTTCATTCCCCGTCGTCGACCGGCTTCAACCACCCCAGATCGTCCAAGCCCCAGCGCTCCTTCATCAGGGCCGTCAGCTCGGTCTCGGCATCAATCGGCGCCTCGACCCGGGTCACCTCGGGCTGGTCGTACACATCGGCTTTGCCCGGGTTCGGCGGCCCGGCCAGCCAGGCCAGCAGCAGCGCCCGGAGCTTGGCCTCCGGATCGCCCTGAGTGGCCGCAAGCTCGAGTTGGCCGGTGCGCAGGGTCTCGAGCTGATCGGCAACCAGCCCCCGCAGCTGTCGGGCCAGGTCGGCCTGGGCGTCGGCTTGTAGCTCGGCGTCACTCTTGGGGAAGGCCAGGGGGTCTGCCTCGAGGGCGTGTTCGGGTACCGCCACCCGCTCGTCGTCGCGGGTCTCGGCACGGGCGGTCAGGGTGCGCTGTGTGCGTTCGCTGCCTTGTTGTAGGTCTACCCGAAGCTCGACGACGCAGCTGCGCACGTGAGCGAGCACCTCGATCTCCACGCGCTCGATGGTGGGCCCGAAGATGGTCTCGGGTACGCCCTCGAGGCGGGCTCGAGCGGCTTCGAGCTGGCGTTGGGCGTCAGCCTGGGTGGTGCGCGAGCTTTCCATCTCGGCGTCCACCTCGCTGATGCGCAGCTCGATCCGTGCGATGGAATCGAGCTGGTCCTGAACCGGGGCCTGCTGGCGCTCGAGCTCGGCTCGGGCTTGTTCGGCCAGGCGCTGCTTTTCGGCCAGTTGCCCCGCGCGGGTGCCGACATGTCTGGCCAGCTCGCGGCTGAGGTTGGTGGGCTTGGGCGCTGCGTCCAGGGTCGAGCGGGCGTCCTCGAGGCCGCGCCGAGCGGCGGACACCGCGGTGTTGGCATCGGCGACGTCCCCGTCACCTTGGCTCGCGGCTTCGAGGGCAGCGATGGCTTGGTCGAGCACGGCTTGGGCATCGTCCACTTCGGCTTGCAGCGCATCGCGTTGAGCGTTCAGCTGTTCAACGGTCTTTTCGGCACCCACGGCTTCGTCCAGGCCCGCCTGGGCCCGTGTGGCTTCGGCTTGGGCGGCCGCGTGGGCTTGGTGTGCGCCCTCGAGGATCTGCTCCACCGACCGCAACCCTTCGCGGATGCTGTCGAGCCTGCGCTGCTCGGCAGCGCGCGAGGCCGTGAGCTCGTTCTCCCTGCGCTGCGCGGACTCGAGGCTGGCCTGGGCCTGGTCGATGTCGCGCTTGGCGTTGAGGTAGCGGGGGTTTTCGTGTTCGCGCTCCGGGCCTGGGAACTCGTGGATGGCCACCGTGGGCTTGGAACCCTGGTCCCATTCAGGTGCGCCGAGCCTCAGGCTGCCGCCGACGCCCGCCCGTGGGGCACCGGGGGCGAACCGCACGGCGGGGGTGTGCTCGAGAGCCGCCTCGAGGCGGCTCTGCAGCCTGGAGAGGTCGTCGCGGCTGTCCGCCTGGAGACGGGGACCGAAGATCACCGCGTGGTAGCGCAGGAAGTCCTTTCGGCGTTGGTCGCGCAGGGTCGCGTGCTGGGTGTCGCCGGTCAGCCCCGCGGCCAAAGCGGTGGTGACCCAGGCGCTGGCCCGTTTCCGGTTGCGCGAGGCGGTGTTGCCTTGGGCCAGGAGGTGATTGGCCCAAGCGGCCTGGACGGCCTTCTGCTGCGTCCTCGAGGGGAGCTTGTCGCTGAAGGCCTGGAGCCGTTCGGAGGCCAAGGCGAACTCCTTGGAGTCCACCAGCATGGTGATCTCGTCCGCCAGGGCTTCCTCGAGGAGGTCGCGCAGGTGCGCGGTCTCGGGATGGACCGGAAAGCGTGCGGCAAAGGTGGTCCAAGTCTCGAATGCGGCGGCGGTTGGGTCCTCGATTTCCGCGTCGGCCAGCACCGCGCGCACGCCCTCGGCCATCTGACCGATGAACTCTTCTCGCAACAGCCCGACCTCGAGCTGGCGGGGGTGCAGATCCTCGGCTTGCTCTACCAGGTTCACGGCTTGGTCGAGATCGCCGCTCTCCCGCGCCTTGCGGGCCTGCCCGAGCAGCGTCGCGATGGCCTTGTCCTGGGCTTCGCTCAGGCGTTTTTCGAGTGCGGGATCGTCCGGATGGGCTGCCGCCGCGGCTTGATAGTGGTGGGCTGCAGCGACCCAGTCGTCGCGCTCCGCGGCGTTGTTTCCCTGGGCGAGGTCTCGCTTCCAGCCACAGCCGGCCATGGCTCCCAGGCCTACGACCAGGACCAGGGGGAACCAGGCGGTACGCATCAGGGCACCTGGAACATGCCGAGGGCCACGTCGTCTCCGCTGCGCAGGGCGATGACGGCCACGCTGTTCGCCGTGACGGTGATGGCGCAGTCGTCGATGGTGCCCAGCTCGTCCGGCTCGAGATCGAGGGTCTCGAGGGTGGAGCTGGGCGAGCCGAGCAGGTCGGACCAGAGCAGCATGGAGCCACCGGCTTCGGTGACGACGCAGGTGTAGACCACGCCCGAAGGTGCCGCCGCGACGTCCAGGTCGTTCACCTGATCGGTGGTGTAGCCCCAGGCGTCGCCGAGAGCACCGCTGGTGAGGTCCTCGATGTCCATGTAGAAGTAGTTGCCGCCCAGGATGTCGGAGTAGGCCAGGGCCAGGAAACCGTGCGTGGTGGTGAACTCCCAGTCGGTGAGCGCCCAGGAGAACGAGGAGCTCGCGTAGCTCCCCACCTGGTTGAAGTCGAAGTCGAAGGCGTAGTAGTCCAGGGTGCGCGCTACGCTCGAGCCCATGGTGAAGTCGTAGTTGATGTGGTCGTACTCGCAGACGTCGTGGTCGTCGGAGCTGCTCAGGGCTTCCGTGTCCGCGGCGGGGTTGGCGATCCCGGTCGCCACGTTCGCGGCGTTGATCTGCAGAGCCTGGATGCCTGCCCCGGCTTCGCCGCAGCCCACGGCCGTGACGTTGCCCAGGACGGAGAGGCCCAGCTGCAGCTGGTCGAAGCTCATGGGCCAGCTGGATTGGCTGGTGTAGGTCCCGCTGGATCCCGACCCGGAGTCCACCGCATCCAGGCGGATGTTGCGGGAGCTGATGTCCACCCAGGAGCTTCCGCACACCCAGGTGTCGTCGTCCGCTACCAGATCGAAGCGATTGAGCTGGGCCTGGTCGGAACTCTCGCCCTCGGACCAGAAGTCGCTCTCGCCCGCCGTGGGGTCTTCGTCGTCAAAGATGCTGACGCCGACCGCATCGTAGAGCGTACCCCCGTCGTCGATCTCCTCGGCCGCCCATGCCAGGTAGACCTGGCCGTCGCCCAGAGCCAGGCGTGGGCCTTCGACGTCCACGGCGGAGCGGGTGTCGTGCAGCTCGAGGGCGAAGCCGTCGTCCTCACCGTCGCAGTCACCGTCCGCTTCGTCGCCCAGGATCTCGAGACCACCCGGGTGCGATGCGTCGTCGTCGTCGTCGCAGTCGGTGTCGTCGGCGGTGTAGCCTTCGGGTTGGGAGCAGGCCGTCGTGGTGCTGTCTGCGTCTCCGAAGTCGTCGCCGTCGGTGTCGGCGTACCAGGTCGTGGCGTCCACGGCGTCGTCTTCGTCCACGGTCCCGTCGCAGTCGTTGTCGACGCCGTCGCACAGCTCGTCGGCG
>CAZVHW010000554.1:0-5304 GCA_964626835.1 uncultured Enterobacterales bacterium | reverse complement strand
CCCGAGTCGCTCCGAAACCCAACCATCCACGAACGAGCGCGCGGGGTCGTCTCTGCGCTATCCTTGCTGCGGCCCCCTCCCCGGAGCCCCATGCCCGCTCTCCTCGCATTGTCGCGCCTTGGCTGCCGGAGTGAGCGTCAGCCCATCCCCATGTGCCGGTTCTCCCGCGCGGAGAGCTTCCACTCCCGCAGCTCTGCGCTCTCTGCGCCTGCGCGCACGAAGGGGTCGGCTTCCATGATGGCTCGCGCCTGCTGGCGAGTGACGCCACGGAGGATCACCATGCCGCCCTTGCCCTCACCGAAGGGCCCGCAGAGCTCGAGCAGGCCGCGGCTCTCCAGATCCTTCAGGTGGGCGACGTGGGCTCTCACCAGCTGCTCCGTGAACAGCTCTGGCCGGGCGTGCTCGAGCAGGTAGACCCAGCGGGTCGTGTCGGGTCCGGGGTCTTCGGGTTGGGCTGGGCGGGCACGGTCGAGGGTGGCGTACAAGCCGTCCTCGAGGAAGAGCGCGAGATCCTGGGCGGGATACCGCTGCCGGGGGGGCAGCCGCAGCAGGTGGGAGCGGACCGAGGCCGCCACGATCTCGCCGAAGACCACCAGGGCCGAGCCGACGCGCTTGCTGTCTCGGAGATCGCACTCGAGCCAGGCGCGGCATTCGTCCACCAAGGGGGCGGAGATCTTCGAGGCGGGTACCAGGGTGAAGCCGGCTTCGCGAACGCGCTCGGCTCCGCTCCATCGGACGCAGTCGAAGACAGGCCGGGCCAGCCCGCCGTGAACGAGGTTGAGTGCGAAGTGCCCCGTGGCCAGGATGTTGGCCTCGGTCCGCCCGTCAGGCTGGCCCGAGAACATGACCATGGGCGGATCGAAGCTGGCCATCTGCACCCAGCTCTTGGGGGCGAGGTTGGGTTCGCCTCGTGCGTCCACGGTGGTCACGAGGGTGAGCGGACCGGGGATGAGCCCGGGCTGCCAGGCGCGCTTGTCGATGGGGAAGGGGGCTCGCTTGGTGGTCATGAGGGTCCGCTCCGTTGGGACGATCCCTATCGCCCGTCGGAGGTCGATGGCATGGATTGGCTCCAGGCTAGGCTGCCTCGACCTTGGGCGACGGGGCTGGGGAACGGTTCCCTGGCCATGGCGAAGAGCCGCCTCCCGGGCGGGTTCTGCCCCGTCTACACCGGCCTGTTACCCCGGGGCTGCGCGGCTTTCCTTTCGAGCGCGGCCCGAGGTATGAGAACATCGTGTCTTCCTCGAAGTGAGTCGAACTGCATGTTTCCACCTCGCTCCCGCACCTGGGCCCCCTGGTCCGTGCTCATCGTCGGGCTCCTCTTGGCCCCCGCGGCTGCGTGGGCCGAGGGCGAGTCCCTCGACCTCGAAATGCTCCAGGCCGGCTTCTCCGGCCGCGCCATGCCCGGCGTGGACGGGGCCGACGTCGACGGCAAGGGTGCCATGCGCGTGGGCACCGTGCTGCAGTACGAGCAGGAACCCCTGATGCTCTACGCCGGTGAGGACGAAGAGATCGCCATCGTCAGCCACCGGGCCGATGCACAGCTGGGCGTGTCCTACGACTGGTCCGACCGCATCTCCACCCGCCTGGTGCTCCCCGTCACCTACCAGGCCGGCTCGGACGTGCCCTCCATGTCCGCCGAGGGCGTGGGCGCGCGCGACATCGCGCTGGGCGGCCGCGTCGGGCTCACCAACAGCGAGTTGGTCGCGGTCTCCGCCCGAGTGGACATCCACGTGCCCTCGGGACGGCGTCTGTCCTACATGGGCGAGGAGTCCGCACGCCTCGACGCCGGTCTGCTGGGCCGTGGCCGATTGGGTCCCGTGGAGCTGCTGCTCGACGGGGGCATCACGGGGCGCAGGTCCGTCGACACCGGCTATGACCTGACCCTTGGCACCGAAGTCGTTGGCAACCTGGGTGTCCGCCACAACAGCCTGAACGACCGCCTGGCGCTGGGAGCAGCCCTGTTGACCCGCAGCGGAACCCGCACGGTGCTCGATTCCCGCGGTCGCACCCGGGCCGAGGCCTTGGGGGTCCTCCAGGCCTGGCCCGTGCAGCGCCTGCAGGTCGATCTCGCCGTAGGCCGGGGGCTCACCCGCGGGTACGGTACCACCGGTGGACGCGTGATGCTCGGGATCACCTGGGTGGCCCGGGTGGTGGACGTGCCCGAGGAGGACTTCGACCTGTACGGGCGCGATCTGCCCGAGGAGCTGCCCGAGCGTGTCGAGCCCACCTTGGTGCTCGAGGACGACTCCGAGGAGGACATCACCTGGAAGCATGGTGAGCTGGCCCGTGTGTACGTCCAGGAGGATCGGTCCGCGGCGGGCATCGCCATCCGCGACGACATCCAGTTCGAGGTCGGCACCGCGCGTATCCTGCCCGAGTCCCTGCCCGTGCTGGACCAGGTGGCCGAGCTCATGGCCGCGTACTGGCAGATCGACCACCTCATCATCGAGGGTCACGCCAGCGAGGAAGGCAGCTTCGACTTCAACTTCGAGCTGTCCATCGAGCGCGCCCGCGCCATCTACACGACGCTCGTGGAGCGGGGTGTGCACCCCGTGCGCTTGAGCTTCCGGGGCTTCGGCGAGGTGGATCCCGTGGTCACCGCACCCACGGAAGCCGGACTGGCCCGCAACCGGCGTGTCGAGCTGGACATCGTCAAGCTGCTCGATCCCCTCGATCCTCCACCGACCTACGAGAGCCACGTGCGCCTGCCCTGGAGCGGCGAGATCGTGGCGGTTCGGCAGGCCAGGGAGCGCTTGGTGGGCCAGGAGATCGACTTCCAGACCCCGGTGGGCCCCAGCGACGACGAGCAGGCCGCCGACTTGCTGCAGCGCTACCTCGATGAAGACGAGGGTCCGGATCAGGACGACACCGCCGCTCCAGGCGACGGAGAACCCGACGTGGACCCCGAGGAGCTGCTGCTCCCCGATGATGTCTTCGAGGACGACCAAGGGGAGAACAAACAATGACCCGCGTGCCTCCCATCGTTACCCTCTTGTTGGTGGCGGGCCTGTGCCCTCGTGCCCAGGCCGAGCCCTGCTACAACGCGCTGTCCCAGGACATGAACTGCAACACGGTGGACATCCTGGACGAGCCGATCATCTCTGACCCGGACTGCGACTACGACAGCGCCGACTACTACTTCGACTACACCTCGAACGGCTGCGAGTACCCTGTCGTAGACCTGGACATCGACGAAGACGGCCTGTCGGACGGCTCCTTCTCCATCCTGGGCGAGGACGGCCTGCCGGACATCACCATCACCCTGTCCTGCGACAACTGCCCCGAGAAAGCCAATCTCGACCAAGCCGACGAAGACTGTGACGACGTGGGCGATGTCTGCGACAACTGCCCCGAGGTCCACAACCCCAAGCAGTCCGATCCCGACGAGGACGAGTTGGGTGCGGCTTGCGACAACTGCCCCGCGGACTACAACCCCGACCAAGCGGACGACGACGGGGACGCCGTGGGCGAGGCTTGCGACAACTGCCCGGGGCTCGAGAACGAGGATCAGGAGGACGAAGACGGGGACGAGGTTGGCGACCTCTGCGACAACTGCATCGACGTGTCCAACTCCGACCAGGAAGACTCCGACACCGACGGCTGGGGCGATGCCTGCGACAACTGCGCCGACGATCTGAACGAGGATCAGACCAACGGCGATGGAGACGACTGGGGCGATCTCTGCGACAACTGTCCCGAGGACTGGAACGATCAGACCGACGCCGACGGCGACGGGTTTGGCGACGAGTGCGACCTCTGTCCAGACCAGGACGACGACGAGATCCCCGCGGACGTGGACAACGACGGCCTGGGTGATCCCTGCGACAACTGCCCTGACGTGGCCAATCGTTACCAGCAGGACAACGACGACGACGGTGTGGGGGACGACTGCGACGTCTGCCCAGAGACGGTCAACTCGGATCAGGCCGACGAAGACGAGGATGGTGTGGGCGATGCCTGCGACAACTGCCCGGACATGGCCAACGCGTCGCAGCACGACGCGGATGGTGACGGCATCGGCAACAGCTGCGATCTGGACGAGCGGTTGAGGGGTGGTGGAGGTTGCAGCGCGGTGCACGGCGGTGCTGCGGGCTCTGGCCTCGCGCTGCTGGGCCTGCTGTTTCTCGGCCTGTGCCGCAGGCGACGCGCCGAATAGCCCGCTCTTCCGCCGTGCCACGCCCCCTCCTCGACGAGCTTCGTTCCCTCGTCCGCCTGGCGGCACCGCTCGTGCTGGGCCAGCTGGCCCTGATGACCCTCAACGTGGTGGACTTGGCCATGGCCGGGCGCTTGGGCGCCGAGCCCATGGCGGCGTTGGCGGTCTCCACCACGCTCTTCTACGGCGTGATCGTCGTGGCGCAGGGCCTGTTGATGGCCCTCGACCCCTTCGCGGCCCAGGCCTGGGGCGCCGGGGAGCGCCGTCGCTGGGGGCTGTGGCTGCTGCGGGGTTTGGCCGCAGCGGTGGTGTTGACCGTGCCCGTGGTGACGTTCTTGGCCCTGGGGGCAGGGCCCACATTGCGCTTGCTGCGGCAGCCGTCCGAGCTGATCCCCACCGCGGAGCTCTACCTGCGGGTGGTCTGCCCAGGCATCCTGTTTCGGTTGCTCTACGTGGCCTGCCGCCAGGCGCTGCAGGCGCAGGGGCGAGTGTTGCTTCCCGTGGGCATCGTCATCGTCGCCAACCTGGTCAACGCCTTGGCGAACCATGCCCTCATCCACGGATCGTGGGGCCTACCGGCCATGGGCGTCGTGGGCGTAGGGCTCTCCACCTCTGTCTGCGATGCCTTCATGGCGCTGACGCTGCTTGGTGCGGTGTTCGGCGGCTCTACCCTGCGAGGGTACCGTCCCTGGAGGCTCCGTGAGGTCTTCGATCTCGCCGCCCTGAGGAGGTTCCTGCAGGTGGGTGGGCCGCTGGCGTTGCAGACGGGGCTCGAGGGTTGGGGTTTCGTGGCCAGCTCCCTCATGGCGGGCTGGCTCGGGGCTGCGGTGCTCGCGGGCCACCAGGTCGCCCTGAACCTGGCCGCGCTGGTCTACATGTTGCCCCTGGGGCTATCCAGCGCCGTTGTGGTCCGGGTGGGTCAGGCGGTGGGTCGTGGAGACCGGGCCGCCTTGGGTCGTGCCGTTTGGATCGGACTGGGCCTGGCTGGCGCGCTGGCCGTGATCACCGCGACCGCGTTCTGGCTTCTCCCCGGCGCTCTGGCCAGCATCTACACCGACGACGGCATCGTGTTGCTCTTGGCCGTCTCGCTGCTCCCGCTGGCTGCCGCGTTCCAGCTCTTCGATGCCCTCCAGGTGGTGGGACTGGGTGTG
>CAZVHW010000553.1:2669-5322 GCA_964626835.1 uncultured Enterobacterales bacterium | reverse complement strand
GAGGGATGGGCCGTGCCTCGCCCTGCCATGAACGTCACCATCTTCTACGAGATCCTCAGCGCGTACGAAACCGCCGACGACACGGGGGCGGTCGAGTAGTCGTCAGCCCTCGAGGGCGCCCAGGTCGTCGGTGGTGTTGCGGGGGTCGCGGTTCTGGTGCTTCTCGTACTGGAACTCCACCGGGTGGTCGTTGGTGCCAGCGGCGGACTCGCCCGCGGTGCCTTGGCACGGCGAGTCGTCCAGGAGCCTCAGGTCGTGGTTGTCCATGTCCTCGAAGCCCGGATCCTCGCCGCTGCTGCTGTCCTGGTCGTCCACCAGATCGGTGTCACCGCTCGAGATCTCCATCCACCCTTCGGTGAGCCAGTTGTCGGCCATGGTCAGGGAGCCCGCGCCCGACATGGCCAGCAGGTTTTCTTCGCCGGCTGTGGTGTGGAATACGTTGTTGCGGGCATCGGCCTGCTGCTCGTCGCTGGGCAACAAGAACAGGATGGTCTTGTCGCTGCGCTCCGAGAGCACCGTGTTGTTGAAGAACCAGAGGGTTCCTGGGCGGTAGTCCTTGGTCGTCTTGTCCATTCCGCCGTAGTGGACAATGATGTTCGAGCCGCCTTCGTCCGGCTCGACGAGCACGTTGCCGTAGACGAACGCTTCCTGGTAGCCCTCGTCTCCGGTGATGTGCCGCTCGCTGCTGCCGGACAGCTCGATCTGCCGGTCGCCCCCGTCGAACCAGTTGTAGCGCACGACCAGCCCCGCGGAGCGGTCCATGAGGTTGTGGCCGATGGCTCCGTCGATGGGGCCCAGTCGGTTGTACTCGTAGGTGACGTTGATCGCCTCGGAGTACGTGTTGTAGGTGGTACCAGACGTTTGGCTGCCGTTTTCGTGGATCCAGCTTCCCGAGACGAGGACGTCGGAGGCGCCGGAGGAGATCGTGAGCCCGTTGTTGGCGTCGTTGAGATCCATGCCGTGTAGGTGGATCTCGCTGCCCTGGTCGATGCGGATGGCGGCGGCGCTGCTGTCGTAGGACTGGGTCTCGCCGGCGTCGTCCGTGAAGGCGTAGCTAGGCCTGGCCGCCGTGACCTCGAAGTCCTGGAGGTAGATCCAGGTGGCTACGTCCTCGATCTCCTCGCCACCGACCTTGATCACCCAGCGGTCTTCCTGAAAGAGCGAGACGTCTTCGGGCGTGGTGGCGTCTTCGCCGCTGATGACCGGCAGGCGGTCTTTGTCGTCGGGTATGCCCATGATGACCAGGGGGTGGTTCTCGTAGGCTTCGGTGGTGATGGCCCACTTGCAGCGGTAGGGCTCGTCCTGCCAGTGGATGCGCACCATGGTGCCCGCCTGGAGCTCGACCCATGGGATGTCGCAGGGTGAGGCGTATTCTTGGTCGGGGCCGATGTCGTAGATGGTGTAGAAGTCGTCTGGATCCCACTCGACCTCGATGTCCGTGTCGGTGTCCGAGTCGGTGTCGGTGTCGGTGTCGCCCGTGTCCGGAGAGGTCGTGTCGTCGGTGACGATGGGGACCGGCTCACCCCCCGGGCAGCCGGCAGCGAGGAGCAGGAGGATGGCAGGGAGGGGATGCCGCATGGCGCGCTCCTGGAAGGGTCGTTCGGATGTCTATTCGGGTTTTGGTCGGTGCACGGATGTTGGGATACCCGCCGGGCCCCGGTGCTGTCTGTGAATTCGCGGTGAACCCGGGCTCGGCGGGTCCTGCGGTGGCCGGTGGGCCGTCCCTGGCTCGGCCGTCTGGCGCGCATTACCAAGGCCGCGGAACGTCACACGCAGTCCAGGACCCTCCATGCTCGAAGAAAGCCTGCACTCCGGCAGCGTCATCGTGCTGGTTTGGACCGCCCTCGCGCTCGGCTTCCTGCACACCGTCCTCGGCCCGGACCACTACGTCCCCTTCGTGGCCATGGCGACCGCCGAGGGATGGTCACGAGCCAAGACGGCGCTGATCACGGCCTGCTGCGGTCTCGGTCACGTGCTGGGTTCCGTGGCCATCGCGGCTTTGCACCGCCGCGGAGTCCTGGGAAGGCTCGCCTTGGGCTGGTCTGCACGAACTCCGTGGCGACGTGGCGGCCTGGGCGCTCATGGGCGTGGGTGCCGCCTATGGGCTGTGGGGGGCTCGAAGGGCCCTGCGCGGTCGTGCCCACAGCCACAGCCACCGGCACGCGGACGGCAGCGAGCATAGCCACGAGCACGACCACAGCCACGAGGGTGCCCACGTCCACTTGCACGGTGGCCGGCTCGCTCGGCTCACGCCTTGGTTGTTGTTCACGCTGTTCGTGTTCGGCCCCTGTGAGTCCCTCATCCCCTTGAGCCTGGCCTCCTGGGCGCTGGGTGGCCTCGCCACCGCCGCCTTGGTGGCATCGGCTTTTGCGATCTCTACCGTGGCTACCATTCTGGGCGCCGTGTTCATGCTCCGAGCAGGCATCAACTTGCTTCCGCTCGAGGCCCTCGAGCGCTGGACCCACGCCTTGGCCGGGATCTCCCTCGTAGCCTGCGGAGCGGCCATCCGTTTCCTGGGTCTCTGATCTCCGTCGGGGTGGGGCGCTCTGGTGAGCGTCCGTCACGGAAGGTGATCAGGCTCACTATCGGCCAGCGCTGGGTGTCTGCTCGTGATCAAGCCGTGACAAAAGCCCCTCGAGCCAACCGTAAGCTG
>CAZVHW010000553.1:0-2659 GCA_964626835.1 uncultured Enterobacterales bacterium | reverse complement strand
CCCCACTCCGAAGGAGTCACCATGGCTTTGTCCTCACGCGAACGAATGTTGGCAGCATGTCGGGGCCAGGACGTGGATCGCCCCCCCGTTTGGCTGATGCGTCAAGCCGGAAGATACCTGCCTGAGTACCTGGCGGTGCGGGCCGAGCACAGCTTCTGGGAGGTCGTTCGCAACCCCGAGCTGGCGGTCGAGGTCACGCTCCAGCCGCTGCGGCGCTACGCGGTGGACGCGTCCATCGTATTCTGCGACATCCTGGTCATCCCGGAGGCCATGGGTGCTGGGGTCGTCTACGGCAAGGGCGGGCCTACCATGACGCGGTCCTTTGGTGGCGAAGACGATCTGGCCAGGCTGGCGGATGTCGATGTCGCTCACACCCTCGACTACGTCGGTGGTGCCGTCCGCTTGCTCGCCGAGCACGTTCACCCCGAGCGTGCCCTCATCGGGTTTGCCGGAGCACCCCTGACCCTGGCCTCGTATCTGGTGGAGGGAGGGCCCTCCAAGGACGTGAGGCACCTCAAGGCGCTGGCCTACCACGACCCGGACATGGCGCGCCGTCTGCTCACCGGCCTGGCCGACAAGGTGGCCGATCTGTTGCGGCTGCAGGTCGAAGCGGGTGCCGACATCGTGCAGGTCTTCGACTCCTGGGCCGGCCTGCTCACCCCCGACGACTACGAGGCACTCGCCCTGCCCGCGGTGCAGAGGGTCTTCGCCCGCATCGCCGATCTCGATGTGCCCAAGATCCTCTATCTTCGGGGCGCTGCCAGCCACCTGCGAGCCGCGGCCAGCGCCGGCGCAGACGTGCTCTCCATCGATCAGACCATCCGGCTCGACCAGGCCCGGGCCATCCTGGGCCCCGACGTACCGCTCCAGGGCAACATGGATGCGGCCGAGCTGTTGGGCCCCCATGAGCGCATCCGTGCGCAGGTGCACGCCCAGGCCGAACAGACCGGCGGTCGTGGCTGGATCGCCAACTTGGGTCAGGGGTTGGTGCCGGACATCCCACCCGAAGCCGTGGGCGCCTACGTGGACGCCGTGGTGGAGCTGGGATGAAGTGCCGGGTCCTCGATCCCCGCGAGGTCGATGCAGCCTTGCGGGACAGCTACGACGTTCGGGGACCCCGCTACACCAGCTATCCGCCGGCGCCGCACTTCCACGAGGTGGATGCCGATGCGCTGGCGGCTCGCTGGATCGAGCGCAACGGTCTCTCACCGGATCCGGGCCTCTCGCTGTATCTGCACCTTCCCTTCTGTCGCTCCCGCTGCCTGTTCTGCGGTTGCCACACACTGGGACGACGTCCTTCGGAGCAGGTGGACACCTACCTGGACGATCTGGAAACCGAGATGGGCGTGGTCACCGCCGTGGTGGACCCAGCCCGCCCGGTTCGACAGGTCCACTTGGGAGGGGGCACGCCGAACTTCCTCTCGGTCGCCCAGATCCATCGTTTGTTGAGCGTACTCGAGACGCGCTTCTCGGTTCAGCCAGACGCCGAGCGCTCGGTGGAGGTCGAGCCTCGCAGTGCCACGCGGGCCAAGCTGGACGCCTTCTTGTCGCACGGCTTCGAGCGCTTCTCTCTGGGCGTGCAGGACTTCGACCCCCGAGTGCTCGAGGCGGTGCGCCGCGACCAGGCCCTGGTGCAGGTCGAAGAAGTGGTGGCCTACCTCCGGGAGCGCGGCTGTCGGGAGATCAACTTCGACCTCATCTACGGTCTCCCTGGCCAGACCCTCGAGACCCGAGCTGCCACCCTCGAGCGCGTGCGCACGCTGCGCCCCACGCGCATCGCCCTGTACTCCTACGCTCACGTGCCCTGGATGCAGAAGCACCAGAACGTGCTCGAGCGCAGGGGGCTTCCGAGCCCCGAGGAGAAGGTGGAGCTGTTCGTTGGGCTGGCCCAGGGCCTGGTGGACGCGGGCTACGTACCCGTGGGCATGGACCACTTCGCACTTCCCGACGATCCGCTGGTGCGGGCCCTCGAGGCCGGAACCCTGCGTCGGACCTTCATGGGCTACACCACGGGCCGTGGGTTGGACACCGTCGGCCTGGGTGTCTCCGCCATCTCCTGGGTGGGGAGCTCCTACGCCCAGAACCACAAGGACATTGGGGCCTGGCGAGACGCCGTGCACGGCGGCTCCATGCCTTGGCTACGCGGGTTCCTGCTCAGCCAGGACGACGAGATCCGGCGGGAGCTGATCGTCGAGCTCTCCTGTACGATGCGCGCGGATCTGGGCGCGCTGGGTGAGCGCTTCGACATGGACGCCCGCGCTTGGCTCGCGGACGATCTGGTCCGCCTGCAACCCCTCGCGGACGACGGATTGGTCATCCTGCACGACGACGGCATCGAGGTCACCGATCTCGGTCGGCTGTTCGTGCGCAACGTCTGCATGGTCTTCGATCGGTACCTCGAGGGCGACCCGGCTCGCCGACGCTACTCCCGGACGGTGTGAAGTGGAAGAGCGAGTGGCCGTGCTTCTGATGGACTACGGGGCGCCCGGCACCGACGCCGAGGTGCGGCCCTTCATCGCTCGACTCCTCTCCGATTCCGCCATCCTGCCCCTGCCTTGGGGGTTGCGGCACGCCCTGGCCAATGGCATCGCCTGGCGTCGGGCTGGCCGTGTTGCCGGGCGTTATCGGGCCATCGGCGGCAGCCCGCTCCCCGCGGCTG
>CAZVHW010000552.1:0-5330 GCA_964626835.1 uncultured Enterobacterales bacterium | reverse complement strand
TGGCGCCCGGGCGCGGCCTTTCGCGCGGACCAACCTCCCCTGGGCCCCGTCATGCTCGACACCGCCGCCGATCCGTTCGCCTGGGGCCTGCTGCGGCGCGAAGGTCGGCACGTTCGTCATCGTTTCGGCCTCGACAGCTCGAACTTCGAGCGCCTCGAGGCGCTCCTGGCGGCCCACGCCTGTCCTCTTCCCAGCGGAGACCGCGGCTTCTTCGTCTTCGCACTGCACGAGCACAACTTCTGCCCGGAAGGCTCCCTGGTGCCCACCGACGCCGCCCTCGAGGCGTTCGCGGACTTTCTCGGTCGCCACGAGGTCACCACCGCCGGCCAGCTGGCCTCGAGCCTCGAGGTCTCAACGCATGGGCCTGCCCACGCTGCGCCCCCGAGACCGATCCGATTCGCCCGGAAGCTGCGCATCGCTACCCGTCCGGCCCGCAATCGTGTGCGCGGGCGAACCGGCGAGGAGGTCGGCCCGTTCGTGGTCACACGGGGGCCCCAGCGCCTGCACGCCACGTGGCTGGGGCCGCCCGAGCCCCGCGGGCTTCTGCTGCTGAGTCACGCCGGTCTGCAGGGAGGCACCAAGACCCTGCTGCATCCCTTTGGTGTCGATCCGAAGTGGCTCACCGCGGAGGATCTGGCCGTGGTGGCCTTCGACCGCTCCGGCACGGGGCGAAGCCCCGCGACCACCTCGCTCACGCCTGGAAACACAGCGCACGTTCGCGACTTCCGCGCGGTGCTCGACGCCATTCGCTCGCGCCTCGGCGCCGGAATTCCCCTGGGTGTCCTGTCGTTTTCCAGCGGCATCCTGCCCCCCCTCCGGGTGGGCTCGGGCTTCGACTTCCTGCTGGATGGCGAAGCGCCGGCCGACCGGTACAGCCTCCGCCCGCCGAGGGGTGCGGGGGTCCCGAAGGACGAGCTCCTGTCCTCCCTTTCCTTGGACGACGACCGAGCGTGGGAAGGCCGTGAGCCCGCCAAGCTGCTGGGAACGCTGGCATGCCCGTACCACCGCTTCCAAGCGGAGCTGGACCACGTCCACGGCCGACTGGACGTCCACGCGCAGCTGATGCTCGAGGCGGCACGGGCGGGCTCGTGCACCGAGGTTCGAGCAAACGGAGCCGAGGAGCTGCTCCTGCTGCCAGGGCGCCTGCACGCGCACGGGCAGCGGATTCGCAGCTGGATCCTGCAAGCGCTCGAGGCCTGCTGACCCCAGGGTCCTCAGCCAGAGAGCTCCAGCTCGAGGTCGTGCCGGACGAAGGCGGGGATGGTGTCCAGGGGCGAGTCCACCGTGATCGTGGCGGGCCCCATCCAAGTCTGGGAGCGATCCCAAAGCCACTCCCACTCGCCCGCCGGGAGGATCACCTCACGGGAGCGCTCGCCGCTCCGCCACACAGGCGCCACCATCAGCGAAGGCCCGAGCATGAACTGGTCCCAGCGGTCCAGCATGTCGGGGTCGTCCGGGAAGTCGAACACCATGGCCCGCGCAATGGGCATGCCCGTGTTGGTCGCCTGGTCCGCCAGCTCGGAGAACAGGGGCTGCAGGTCGTGGTGAAGCTGCACGGCGCGGCGGTAGATCTCGATCATCTCCTCGTCGTACGCAGGCTCGGTGGGCATGTCCCACGGGGCGTGGCTGCCCTCCCCGCCGATCTCCATGATGGGACAGAAGGCGGAGAACCACAGCCAGCGGGCGAAGACCTCGCGGTCGTCGAACTCGTAGTAGCCACCGGTGTCGGATCCCCAGACGGGAAAGCCCATGAAGCCCGCGCGCTGCAGCTCGATGATGGCCATGCGCAGGCCCAGGTCCGAGGTCCCCGGCGTGTCGCCGCCCCAATGTACGGCGTACTGCTGGCTGCCCGAGTAGCCAGCGCGAGGCATGAGCACGAAGTCTCCGCCGGTGGCCAGGTCGAGGGCGTCGTGGTGAACACGGGCTTGCAGCACCGGGAACTCGTTGTGCAGCTCCCGGCCGCTCCGCCCGTCGTGCCAGCTGTCTTCGACCTCGCTGGGCACGTACTCCTCGCCCCGGTCCAGCTTGATGCCCTGGATGCCGTGGGTTTCGAGGAAGCCCACCATCTTGTCGATCCACCAGTCCACCGCAGCGGGGTTGGTCCAGTCCACGACCAGATCGCCATCCGCCGCGTGGTAGCCGGCCGCCGCCGCCTCGGCGCCCACGGTTCCCTCCTCGCTGCCCTGAGCCCAGGATGCCCACCAGATGGCGATGGGCATCCCCCGGTCTCGCAGGGCCTGCAGGGTGTGTTCGGGGTTGGGTATGCGGTCCGTGTCCCATTCCCAGACGGCGAAGCCACCGTCCAGAGGATCGCCACCGCCGCCCAACACCGGGCGATCGAACAGGTAGACGCCGAAGGGGATGTCGTGCTGCTCGTAGGCCTGGACGTCCTCGGCGATGTCCGCGTTGACCTGCTCGCCGTCCAGCTCGGCCGACTCGCCGCTGGGCAGCTCGCCGCGCCAGCGCCAGTGCAGGAACGCCCAGTCGGGCGGACGGATCGGTGTCCCCGTCAGGGCGTGGTAGTGAGCTGCGATGTCGTCGTGCCTGGGCCCCAGCAGCAGGTGGTAGGTCAAGGCGCTGGAGGCCTCGGTGGAACCCGTCTCGAAGCGCAGCCGAAGCTCGTCCGAGGCGGTAGCCCCCACGTCGTAGACACCCGGGGTGGTGTCTTCGACCCAGACACCATAGCCGCGGCTGGACTGGTGGAACGGACAGTAGAGAGACAGGGTGGGGTGCACGAACATGTCCACCACCTCACCGCGACGGTCCAGCGAGCCGACCTCCTGGGGGAACATGTCCTCGAGCATGGGGCCGCCCGTGGCCTCCACGAGGACCGTCGAGTCCCGCAGGCGCTCGGTCAGGCCGTAGACCAGCTCCCCGTCCTCGAGGACGAAGGCCTCCTGGATGGCGGCGAGCTCGGGATCGTCCGGCAACGCGTACTCGACCTCGAGGCGGCGAGCGTGGGTCCACGCGAAACGAGCCTCGGCCTCGGCCCCCGAAGCGGTGGCGAGCCGCAGCGCGAGGGCCCCGTCGCCGCTCTCCCACTCGCTCACCGCCGTGACCTCGTCTTCCTCCCCGAAACCATCCACGAACAGGACGGGACCCGCCTGCTCCACCGCGATGCCGTCGGCGGAGACGACGTACCAGCGGAACGGATCCTGCTGCACGGTGAGCAGCGCGTCCGTCGAGCCGAACTCGATGGGATCACCCCGATGGCAGGCTACGAGCAGGCAGAGGGCGGCCGCGAGGCGCATCGTTTCAGTCCCCGCAGACCGGCTCCTCGAGGCGGAGGACGCGCAGGTCGTCGAGGGCATCGAAGTCGCCGGTGTAGATGTCGAAGCTCGTCGCGTCGGAACCCAGCACCTGCAGGTCGACGTATTCCACGCCGGTGGAGGTGTCGGCGATGGCAGTGTGGGTGCCGATCTCGGCGCCGCTGGCGTCGTAGGTGATCAGGGTGGCTTGGTCGCGGTCCTCCCCGTTGGTCTGGGTGTAGGCCATGCCCGCGGTGTACATGCGGACCATCACCACGTCGGCCGGCTCGTCCACGTAGCCGGCCAGGCCCGGCTCACCGCTGTGGTTGAAGCCTTCGTTCACCCAGGTACAGAGCACGTTGGGGCTGGTCTCCAGCACCGCCGTGGTGCAGGTGGGGCCCTCCTGGACGACGTTGGTGTCGTAGCCCTCGCCGGGGCTGCCCTCGCCGACGAAGTGCACCCCGAGATCGGCGTACTGATCCTGCACCCGGGCGCCCACCACCAATTCGTCGAAGTCCACCCAGGCCTCGTCCAACACGACGTGGTCGGGGAACTCGTCGTCGCCGTTGTCGATGCCGTCGCCGTCCCGATCGGGATCCACGTCGTCACAGACGCCGTCGTCGTCCATGTCGCCGCAGCTGTCGCCCTGGAACGGCCGCTCGATCTCGGGGGCCTGCGGGTCGTCGGAGACCACCCTCACCAGCCCAGCGGGTCCACCGTCCACCACGGGGGTGTAGCGGGCCTGCCCGCTGCTGTACTCCCCCGGTTCGAGGTGCATTGGAAGCGCCGGCGCCTCGACCTCGATCTCCCAGGTCGCGCCCTCGAGCACGAAGCCGGTCACCTCGAGGGACACCTCGCCGACGTTGCGGATGTACCAGTCGAAGCTGCCCTCGTGGCAGTCGGTGGCCACGGTGCCGAAGTCGAAGGGATCCGGCAGCACCTGGATGCGGGCAGCGCCGTCGGTCGGCGCATCCCCCCAGCTGTCCTCCCAGCCCGGGGGAACGTCGTCAGGCCCAGCGAACTGGTAATCGGTGCAGGAGCAAGCGAGCAGGACGAGGAGAAGGGCGCGCATGGGACCTCCGGACGGAGAGGTTCGCTGACTGCCTTGCAGGATGGATGCCAGCCCCACGCGAGGCTCGATCCCGACCAGGGCGCGACCCATGGTTCCCTGCGGGGTACCGGCACCCCGGCAGGCATGCCCCGCTGGGACCCGAGCGTCCGCTTCGAGGCCCCTCGGAGCGCGTTCCCCGTCATGGCACGAGACTTGCGAAGTCCAGCGCGAGAGGTCCCCATGGTACGCCCGCTCCTGACGTCCCTCGTCGTGCTCAGCTCGCTCTGCGCCTGCTCGGAGCAGCTCATCCTGGCCGACGAAGGAGGGGAGGGCCAGACCCTGCGGGGCGACGAAGAGCCCCAGGAACGGCTGGACACCGCGGAGGACGACGCCGACAGCGACGTGGACGCCGACGCCGACAGCGACAGCGACGCAGACAGCGACGCCGACACCGATCCGGTGCGGACCTGGACCTGCCACGAGAGCATCCGCAACGGCTCGGAGATCTGCGACGACGCGGCCTTCGGCGTCACCGATCCCTACGTGCCCCACGCCATCTACTGCACCACGGGCCTGGGTGGGATTGGCTATGTCTCCACCAACACCGGCCCCACCATGAGCGACGGCATCTCCCGCTGCCAGGGATGGGAGGAGAACGGCATGGACGCCTGGGACCACCTCCACTACGTGGCCCAGCTGGTCTGCGAGCACGAGGGCCAGCTGCTCGAGGTGAACCTGAGGGACTGGTCGGGCCAGACCATGTGGGTCGGCGTCCACGACCACCCCGACGGCGGGGGCCACATGACCGAGGTGTGCATCGCCACGCAGGAGTGAGGCGCTAGCCGTCCTTCCCCAACACTCTCACCAGCTCCTCGACCACCATGGCCTCGAGCTGGCCGTCCCGAACCGGGGCGGGCTGTGCGCGCTGTTCGACCAGGTCGGCCTGGATGTCACCCAGCGACTTCAGCGGGGCGCGGGTGACGCGCAGCATTCGCAGGGGTGGCGGGCCGGCGGGAGCGGGGACTGGCGGG
>CAZVHW010000551.1:0-5349 GCA_964626835.1 uncultured Enterobacterales bacterium | reverse complement strand
CGGTGCCGTAGCCGTCACCGTCTTCGTCCCGGTACCAGGTGGAGGCGTCGGTGGCGTCGTCTTCGTCCACCTCGTCGTCGCAGTCGTTGTCGATGCCGTCGCAGATCTCGTCGTGGCCCGGGTTGGCGTCGTACTGCTCGTCGTCGCAGTCGGTCTCGTCGGCGACATGGCCGGTGGGGGCGTCGCAGGCGACGGCGCTCACCGTGGAGTCTCCATAGCCGTCGCCGTCGCCATCGCCGTACCAGACCTGTGCGTCGGTGGCGTCGTCTTCGTCCACCTCGTCGTCGCAGTCGTTGTCGATGTCGTCGCAGACCTCGTCGTGCCATGGGTTGGCATCGGCCGAGTCGTCGTTGCAGTCGGTGTTGTCCTCGACGTAGCCGGCGGGCAGCTCGCAGGCGGCCTGGGTGTTGTCGGGGTCGCCGTAGGAGTCGTCGTCCGCGTCGCGGTACCAGGTGAGCGCGTCCAGGGCGTCCTCGTCGGTGTTGCCGTCGCAGTCGTTGTCCTTGCCGTCGCAGTATTCCGTGGCGCCCGGGTAGACGCCGTCGTCGTTGTCGCTGCAGTCACCCTCGTCCATGGAGAAGCCATCGCCGTCGTTGTCGATGCGGGGGATGTCGGGCGGCGCGGTGTCTTCGGGCTTGGGATCCTCGAAGCAGCCGAGGAGCAGGATCGGAAGCAGGGCGATGACGAGACGCATGGAACCTCCAGCGAGGTTCCTATCGCGATGACGGGAGGCGAGATGTCGCGCGAACCGCTAGGCTCGCAGTATGCCCGCAGTTCGCGCTCGCTCCCTCGAGGTTCTCTACCTCCACCCCTTCCCTTACGGGCAACGCCAAGCCGAGGGTAGGGCACCCGCGGGGCTGCCGACCTACCCCGCGATGCCCATGGGAGCGTTGGGGCTCTGCAACCTGCTGGGGGCCCGCGGCCACCGGGTGCGGGGTCTGAACCTGCCCGTGGAGCGCATGTTGGATCCGAGCTTCGTCCTCGAGGGCTGGCTGCTGGCCTGCCCGGAGGCGGAGTTGGTGCTCATCGACCTGCACTGGCACGAGCATGCCTTGGGAGCGCTCGAGCTCGCCGCCTCGGTTCGGGCAGCCTGGCCCAAGGCGCGGGTGGTGTTGGGGGGTATGAGCGCAACCCTCTTCGCGAGGGAGATCCTGGACGGATTTCCCGCCGTGGATGCGGTGGTGCTGGGGGACGCCGAGCGGACCCTGCCGCTCTTGGCGGCGGGTGGTCCCTGGCCACCCCCTGGATTGCCCAACCTCGCCGTGCGAGGCGGTGAGACAACCCCGGAGCGCTGGGTGGCGGATGGTGCCACCATCAGCGACCAGGACTTCGTTGACTTGGGGTTCCTCGAGCATGCCGATGCGTATCGGCGCCTGCTGTACAGCCACCCGCGGCGAGGGGGCGCAGCCTTTCGGGCCGGTGCCAAGGGCCATTGGCTCTGCAACGGCCGGGGCTGTGTCCACGCCTGCGCCCCCTGTGGCGGAGGGCGGACGGCCCAGGCTTCCATCTTCGGGCGGCAGGGGATCGGCCTGCGCTCACCAACCTCTCTGGCTCGGGACCTGTGGCGTCTGGCGGAGCGAGGGGTGGAGCAAGCGGCCCTCGGCCTGGATCCCGAGCTGGCCGGGGCGGCCCACCTCGACGCGTGGTTGTCCGGCGCGCCCGACAACGGGCTCTATCTCGAGTCCTTTGGGCTCCCCTCCTCGAACCTTCTGGACGGCCTGACTCGCCATGCCCACCTGGACAGGAGCGAGATCGCCATCACCGCGGTCTCGGGCGATGAAGACCTCCGACGGCGGCACGGCAAGGGATTCGACACGGCGAGCCTGCTCCGGACGGTGGAGGCCCTCCAGGAGCGGCGGATCTCCGCGTCGGTCTATTTCTCGATGGGCCTACCGGGCGAGGACGAGCGGGCCTTCGCTGCCACGCTCTCGCTGGCCCGACGGCTTGCAGAGCGGGATGGTCACGGCCTGTTGCGCATCGGCGCGCTCCCCATCGCGCTGGACCCGGGCTCGCCCATGGCCCTGGAACCCGCCACCCACGGTCTCGAGCTGACGGATGCAGGCGATCTCGCTTCCCGGCTCGCGCGGGCGCGGAGTCTGGCCGACGGCTCGCTCTCTCCTATCGCCGCCGAGGCGCAGGGCTACCGCATTGTCGGCTGCGATGTCGTGGAAAGGGCCGCCCGGTGGAACGAGCTGGCCGTCACGGAGCCCGAGCGCTTCGTACCGATACCCGGAGCTTGAAGGCCGACGGGCTCATGGCTCCGGTTCGGGACCGGTCGCCGGCGACGCAGCCGCCGCGGCTTCGGGAGGCCGATGGAAGATCGGATCGGCCTCGACCTCGATCTCCATGCGAAGCCAGCCTTCCTGGAACATCCGCTTGGGAGGTTTGGGAGGACGCTGGCCGGCCGCTCCCACCCAGTAGAGGTGCCGACCGGTGGCTTCGGCCTCGGGAAGGGGCACGAACTCTCGCTCGCAGTAGATGAGCGTGCGCGGGTTTTCTCCCGTGTACAGCGCGTCGGGCGGGAGCTGGGCGCAGATCTGGCTGCTCAGGGAGCGCAGCCGCTGGCGTTGGTGGGCAGTGGCGCTCAGGTTGCCGGTCGCTCGCTTGTTGTCCACGAAGCCAGTGAGGATCACGACCACGGTGATGGCTGCCAGCATTACGCGCTCGCGGCGGCCGAAGCGCGCGATGGCGGTCACCCAGCAGACTGCAGCGATGGGAATCAGCACCGCCACGTGCCGCGGCTGCTGGGCGCCCCCCAGGACGGAGATGGCCGGTAGCAGACCGATGAGAAGTACCAAGCGGTGCTTCTTGGCCAGAGGGAGGGCGAGGAGTGCCAGACCCAGCCAGATCCAGGGGGAGCTGCCGCTGTGGAAGGAGAGCCTGGCGTGCACCAGGGCGATGCCCATGCGGCTACCCTCGTCGTAGGACGTGCCGAAGGCCTCGCGGTATTCCAGCGGCACGCTCAGGAGGTGCATAGGTACGTGCTTGCCGAAGAAGTGGGTGATGACTTCGCCCCAACGGGCCTCGACCCAGGGAAGCTGCCAGGGCATCGCGGGCGCCTCCCCCGCCAGGATCGGCAGCAGAACGATGGCCGCCAAGGCCAGGACCAGTCGCAGCAGTCGCTGGTGCCAGGCCCCGGGTGCGAAGAGCAGCAGGCCAAACAACCCGAGGCAGACCAGGCCGGCGTGCTCGCGAACCTGCGGGAGCAGCCCGATGACCAGGAGCAGGGGGAGCAGGCGAGCCCAGCCGGGTCGCTGCATCCAGCGCAGCGCGACCACGAGCGCGACCAGGAAGGCGACGGCCGTCAGCAGGTCGGGCTGACACTGGTAGCTGCTGACGGCCAGCCAGGGGTTGGCCAGGGCGGCCAGGGCGGCCAGCATCGCGAGCCAGCCCGGAACTCCAAGGGTGCGCGCAAGCCACCAGGTAGCGGGCCCGAGGGCAATGCACGAGGCGATGGTGATGCACCAACCCGCCTGGTCGAAGGAGAGGTCGAGCCAGCGATGCAGGAGGCTGATGCAGAACGGGAAGAAGGGCGCGATGGGGCTGGTGGCACCCAGGCCGATGAGGCAGGCGGCCGCTTCCCACATGCCGGGATCGGAGCCGCCGAGGTCGACCGGCCGAACCAGCCACCAGACCACCAGCGGCACGGCCCCGCCGAGGAGGGCGAGGAGCGCCGGTTGGAGCCACGAGGCCCACGGTCGGACGCCCGCGGTGGGGACCTGGTCGGCATCTGCCATGTCGACCATCTATCTCCGGTCGGAAGCCAAGGCGCCCTGGCTGCCCTTCAGGTGCTCGTGCTGCAGCATGAGCAGGCGTAGATAGTCCAAGTAGATCTCGCCGGCGCCGTAGCCTTCCAGCTGGGCGATGGGCCGGTTCGATCGGCGCCACAGGCTCCAGTCGTGGGAGAGAATCTCGACCCCCCAGCGCTCTGGCTGCTCGAAGAAAGGCGTGCCTGGGTAGGGCGTGAAGATGGAGAGATCGATCCACTGCACCATGCGCTGGCGGAAGAGCTTGTCGATCCACCCGTGGGACCGGGCCGCGTGTTCGGGGCTGTCGCCGGGGTGACCCACGATGAAGAACCCGTTGACGCCCACCCCCGCGTCCCGCGCCATGACCATGGCTCGTTCCGCGGTCTCGAGGCGCAGGCCCTTTCCCATGACGTCCAGCACGGGCTGAGCGCCGCTCTCTGCGCCAACAGAGATGACGTGGATGCGGTTGCGGGTCATAGCCTCGAGGCCTTCGGGCGAGACGGTGTCCAGGCGGGTGAGGAAGCCGAAGCCCGGCCGAAGCCAGTCGCGCCGACCCAGCAGCTCCACCAGCCGCCCGAAGTAGGGCGTCCGCATGTCGAGCATGGAGTCGTCCACGCCCCGGAAGGGGTTGTCGTAGACCGCAGCCAGGCGATCGCCCTCGGCGACGATCCGCTCGGGGCTGTGGGCGCGGACGTGACCACCCCAGAACGTGCGCTCGTGACAGAAGCGGCAGCGGAAGGCGCAACCCCGGGAGGTGATGGCGGCCACCTCCATTCGGCGGCAGAAGGTGTCGGGTAGCAAGCCAAAGTCGACGGCAGCCAGGTTGGCGACATCTCCCAGAGGCCGCCCCGGGTTGCGGTGGACGTTGCCAGCCTCGTCCCGCCAAGTCACGCCACGCAGGTCGCCGAGGTCACGTCCCTGTTCCCAGCGGTCGAGCAGGGCGAGGACGGTCCACTCACCCTCGCCACGCACCACGACGTCCACCTCGGGGCTGTCCCGCAGGCACTCGCGGTCTTGGAAGGTGACGTGGGCGCCGCCCACCACGATGGGCATGTCGGGTCGCAGCCGCTTGGCCATCGCCGCGAGCTCGAGGGCACGCGGGTAGAGGTAGCTGAACTGGATGGAGAGGCCGAGGGCGCGGGGGCGGAGGACCTCGAGGGCGTGCTCGAGGGCCCGACGGGCCGCGTCCCGAGCCTGGCTGCGGCCGGCGAAGTCGTCCACCCAGTGGCCCATGGGCAGGACCTGGGCGGGGACCCCCTGAGCGCGCAGGAAGCTGGCAATGGTGGTCGCTCCGCGGGGGAAGACCGGGCCGTGGCTGCCGTGGGCCGGGGGCGACACGATCAGGAAGGGTCGCTCGTCGCCCTTGGATGCCCGTGTCCAGACCTTGGGTGGCCTCGGGGTGGGGTCGACCTGGCCGGCCTCGTTGGGTGGGGGCAAGGGCTGGGACCGGTCGTGGACGCGGGTGTAGAGCAACCCTCCGGGCTCGGTGACACGGAAGCCGTGGGTCTTCTCCATGGCCATGACGCGCAGGTGGAGATCGATGGCCCGGGTCAGCTCCGCCCGGTAGCGGTGCAGGTCGGACAGGGCCGCCAGCTGACGC
>CAZVHW010000550.1:3482-5362 GCA_964626835.1 uncultured Enterobacterales bacterium | reverse complement strand
GTGGCCCCGCTCCTCGAGAACGACCTGGGCATGCTCACCGAGCTGTGGGCCGACACGTCCGGTGACTTCATCGACACCTACCGCAAGTATGTCCTCGAGGGGCTCGCGGAGCTGTACGGGAGCGAGGCGGACGGAATGCGCGCCTTCCAGGGCGATCTGCAGCAGTTCATGGATCTGCACGGTGAAGCCGAGCTGTTCTACGCCAGCGCGTCCACGCGGTTGCTGGTGGGTCCGGTGCTCCTGGACGCCGCCGTCATCCACGGCTGGGGGCGCGGCAACCTGGTGGGCAACAAGTTCGAGCAGGGCACCGAACCCGGTGACGTGGGCCCGAGGTGGTACGAAGACGCCCCCCGGGAGCCCTTCGAGGTCGACCTCGAGTTGAGGGGCTGGGCATGGGATCTTGCCGCAACCTTCCTGACCGAGGGACACTGGCAGCCTGGCCTGTTCTTCCAGGGAATGAGTGGCGAGGACGATCTGGTCGGCCGGGCCCTGGCCGGCGAGCCCGTGCGGCTCTTCCTCGCCTCGGACCCCGCGTTCGTGCGGACTCGCATCTTCCCCGCCGACGCCGCCGCCCGCAGCGGAGCGCTCGATTTTCCGCCCGGCGTGGCGGGCTACGGGCTGCTCACACCGGGCGCCTGGTTGGCGTGGGACCGAGAACGCGTCGGCGCCAACCTGCAGCTGGCCCTGCCCTGCGCCACGCGGCCTTCTCCCATCGATCCGCACATGCGCATCTACGGCCTCGAGGCCGACCTCCTGTTGGTGGCCACGCCGTGGGAAGCGCTCCAGCTCCAGCTCGAGGGCGGCGTGTTCCAACCGGGGACCTTCTTCATCGACGGCAGCAATCCCGACGGTGACCATCCTCTCGAGCTGCCTATTGGCTGGCGTGTCATCGGCGCCGTAACCATTCGCTCTCCGTCCGGTTGAACAGGGGGAGAGAGCCATTCCCGTGTTCGAAGCCCAGCCCATCGATCTCGAGCAGCAGCTGATGCTGCGATTCCAGGCCGGCGACGAGTCCGCCTTCGAGGAGCTGTATCAGCGCATCCGGGCCATGGTCTGGCGCTTCTGCCTGCGCATGCTGGGGGACGAGCAAGCGGCCGAGGAGGCCGCCCAGGACGTCCTCGTGCGTGTGTACAAGGCTCGGGGTCGGTACCGACCCAGCGCGCGCTTCCGCACCTGGCTCTTCCGCATCGCCACCAACCACTGCATCAACGAACGCCAGCGAGCCTGGCGGCGGCGCGAGGTGGGCACGGTCGAGGGCACCGCCGGCCTCCACCAGGCCGACGGTCGCGATACCGGCGCGATGAGTGAAGCGGCGCAGCTGGCCCGCGCCGTCCAGCGCGCCCTGGACAACCTGCCCCCCCGCCAGCGCGCGGCGGTGGTGTTGGCTCGCTACGAGGGCTGCAGCATGGCCCAGGTGGCCGAGGCCCTCGAGCTACCCAGCACCGGCGCCGCCAAGCTCCTGCTGCATCGGGCCCGCAAGGCCCTCCAACAGCAACTCAGACCCTTCATGGAGGCCCCATGACTACTCATCCCCCCGATCTGCCGGAAGATCCGCGCGAGCTGCTGGGTGATCCCCTCTGGGATCGCCTCGGCGCCGCAGAGACTCCCCCCGTGCCGGTGGGCTTCGATGCACGCTTCCGGGCCACGCTGCGGACCGACGCGCCGTGGTACCGTCGCCGATGGGTGTCGGTCGGCGCCGGCGCGGCTGGCATGGTAGCGGCTGCCGCTGCGCTGGTCGTGGTGCTGCAGCCACCTCCGGTGCTGGTCGAGCCCGTCCCCCCTGCGGACGACCTGGCGCTCGTGGCCGATCTCGAGCTGGTCGAGAACCTCGACCTGCTGCAGGATCTCGAGCTGCTGATGGCTTGGGACGGCCAGGCCCC
>CAZVHW010000550.1:0-3472 GCA_964626835.1 uncultured Enterobacterales bacterium | reverse complement strand
TCGCTGCGGCCTGGGCCCAGGAGCCCGGGTCCGCACCCCAGCAGCCCGCGGCGCAGGACCTCGACTCGACGCCCCCAACGGAGGAGCCCGCGGCTCCCGAGAAGACCGATCCCGCCACCGAGAACCCCGTCGCACTGACGTCCGAGCAGCGCGCCGCGCTGGCCGACTACGAGCTGTTGTCGAACCTGGACCTTCTGCAAGACCTCGAGGTGGCTCGCTACCTCGACCTGCTCCGCATGGAGGAGGACTGAATCATGATTCGCATGCCCATCCCGTACCTCTTGCTCTTCGTCTTCGCCCTGGTGCTCGCAGCGCCAGCGCTGGGTGAAGATCCGCCGCCCCCGCCCGTGGCCGAGCTGTCGGCCGAGCAGCGCTGGCAGTCCATGAGCGAGCCAGAGCGCCAAGCGCTGATGGACGCCCAGGGACGCTTCGAGCAGCTGGATGACGCCCAGCAGGAGCGCCTGCGCGCCAACCTCGCCGCGTTCCAGAAGCTGTCGGCCCCCGAGCAGGCCATGGTGCGGGACAACTTCGTCCGCTTCCAGGCCATGGACTCCAAGCGCCAGGAAGCCATGCGGCGCGCCTGGCAGCGCTGGGAGACCCTGCCCGCTCCCGAGCAGCAGCGTCTGCGGCGTAACTACGAGATCCTGATGCGCCTCTCCCCCGAGGAGCGCGCAGCGCTGGTGGGTCGGTTGCGGTCGTGGAACGAGCTCAGTCCTGCCCAGCAGGAGCTCCTGCGGAGGAAGCTGGCTGGCGAGTGAGCCCGGGGTCGGCTGGGGTCCCACGGCTACCCCAGGTGGGTCATGGGTACCCCACGCGTTGGGGGATCCTGACCCCATCGACCCGCCGTAGACGGCAGAATGTGGCTTTGGGCACCGGAGGGACTTGGCACCGACCTTGCATTGCAGGGGGGCGTGGTCGGAGGTCTTTCATGAAGCGACTGTCTCTACTTCTTTTTCTGACGGGCTCCATCGTCGCGGCGGCGCCGGCCCAGGACACCCATGCGACGACCCGGGATGCCACGATGGGCACAGACCAGTCCAGTGGCGACCTCCAGGTGCTCGCCATCCCCGCCTCCCTCATCGTCCGGGTCGACGACGACACGGCCGTGCCGGCCCAGGAAGCCGCGGTGTGGTTCGCGTACGAGCACGGCGTGGTCAGCGAGGTCAGCCTGCGCTTCGCCGTGGAGCGGGCCGTCGTGCTCGACCTGCGTGGCTCCGAGTTCCGAGCCGAGATCGACAACGTCAGCCTGCTGACCATGACCCCCGACCTGCCGGTCTGGGTGCTGGCCAAGGGCAACCCAGAGCTGCTCACGGTGGTGCGCTCGCAGCTCGAGGCGGGGGGCACCCTGGACGGCCTGGCCACCATGCCCGGCAACTCCGGCTACCCGCTGCTGTTCGATCTCGAGAACTACGTCTACCAGGGCGTCGTCCAAGACAGCGGCCCCCAGCTCGAGGGGGGTGAGTGATGCGGCGCCTGCTCCTCGCCCTCGCGCTCGTTCTGTGGACCGTCCCGGCCTTCGCGGATGACAACTGCATCGTCAACCGACCGGCCAAGCAGACCATCGACGACATCCAGAAGGCCACCGACCCCGCCGCGGCCAAGTCGGTCGTGGTCAACACCCGCTCGCTGTTCAGCCGCGGACCCCGGGTCTCCACCCTCACCAAGGTGCTGCAGACCGTGGCCAACGAGCCCGGCGAGAAGGGCTGGGTGGGGCTGGACATCACGGCGGGCGGCAAGTTCGGTACCGGTGCGGTCAACGGCTCGGTCGAAGGCGAGGTGGACCTCGAGGTCGCCTACGCCATGTCCGACGAGAACCGCGTCATCATGGGCTTCGACGCCGAGGCGGCCATCAAGGCCGGCGTCAGCTTCGCCGGTATCGTGGACGTGGGCGGCAAGGTGGAGTTCGGAGGCTCGGTCATCAAGTTGAGCTTCCCCGATGCGGTCAGCGCCGCCACCTGGCTCACCCAGCAGCTGAACGACATCAACCGCCGGACCGACTACAAGCTCTACCCCAAGGGCAGCGGCTACGTGCCTCCCTTCGCCAAGCCGCCGGTCGCACTGACCGACCGCTGGGGTGCGGGGGGCGTCTACGCCGAAGGCGGCGTCGGTGACTTCCAGCTGGCGGGCGAAGGCAAGCTCGAGCGTGAGACCCGGCGATTCCAGGGCGTGATGGACGGCCAGAAGGTGGACATCACCCAGATCACCACCCACAAGATCGGCCAGGCCAACCTCAAGGTCCCCTTCCGCGGTGGGCAGGCCTCCGTCAGCTATGTCTACGACAGCTCGTTCGTACGGAACAGCCCTTTCTACTACAACAACGGGCCCGGCATCGAGCACACCATCACCATCAAGATCCCCCTGATGGCGAAGAGCAAGACCCTGTCCAAGACGGCGGGCGAGCCCAATGCGGCCACCCAGGACCTGATGGTCAACGTCTTCGCGGCTATCGAAAAGGTCGCCCCCGTGGGCACCCTGACCAACGCCAACTACAAGGTCTTCTCCACGCTCGTGGACGAGGCCTACTCCAACGCCAGCAAGGCCAACAAGATCGGAGCCCAGACCTACCTGACCCTCACGTTGGACATGAACTACTTCGGTGAGGGCGACGGCGAGTACTCGCTGATGTACCAGCGCCTGCTCATCGGCGGCGAGCAGCACCTGGGCGGGGAGTTCAACATCAAGGCGGTCAAGGTGGGCATCGACGTCCACGCCGGCAAGACCGAGAACGTCTACGAGCGCCTGGGCACCGACACGATCAGCTACTTCCAGCGACAGTACGTCTACGCCACCCGCGACCGGCCGTGGGCCGAGTTCGCCGAGCGCAACCAGGGAGCGCTGGAGCAGCTGGTCCAGAACGTCTCGACCCAGGGGCATCGCTACTTCGACAAGCGGGTGGCCGAGGCCTTCCAGAACGGGGGCTACGACAAGGGACTGAAGAAACTGCAAGAGGTCTGGCGCAACGAGAACAGTCAGATCGCCAAGGTCCGCGAGGATGCCATCAAGCTGGCGAACCTCACGAACAAGGTGCAGTGGTGGTACGGCAAGGAGAACCTCAAGCGCGACATGGCCTACATCTTCGGGCGGCACCCCAACCGCCAGCAGCGCCAGTACATGTGGGACCTCATCGACGACTACGGTGGCGACCAAGGCGTCATCCGCGAGCTGTCCAGGCAGAACACGTCGTGGTCCCACAACCTGCGCATCTGGATGCGCCGCATCAACACCAACCGGAACTAGCCCGCCCCGATCAAGACCCGGTGTAGCAGGGCTTCGGCTTCGTTCTCGCGGCCCGGCTCGAGGAACCAGGCCAGGCGGTCGCCGTCGGACTCGGTGCCCAGCAGGGTGAAGCCGGCCGCGCGGAGGGCCTGCCCACCACGGCGGAGCAGGGGGAGGCGGCCGCAGCTGTTGCCAGCGGCGGTGGCGATGGCGATGGGGTGGGTGGTGACCCCCGGGGGCCAGGTGATGGCGTCGC
>CAZVHW010000549.1:0-5366 GCA_964626835.1 uncultured Enterobacterales bacterium | reverse complement strand
GGCTCCCGGTCGCAGCGGCCACCTGGATGGTCGCGGCCCCGAGCCAGGTGCTGGGCAGCCTCAGCACCACCGCCTATGCGTTCTTCTCCGCTTCCTTCCTGGCGGTCGCGCTTGCTCTGCTGGGCCGCGGCCGGCGCTGGACACCGTGGCTCTCCCTGGCGGCGGCGGCGCTGGCCGCTGGGACCGCAGCCCAGGGAATGCTCTGTGTCTTCGCCCTGATTCCCGCAGCGCTGCTGCGGCGTCGCTGGACCGAGGCCGGAGCGGCCGCCCTGGGGAGCGCCGCGGGCGCGGGACTCGCCCACTGGATCCACCCTGGGGCCCACTCTCCCATGGGCTGGATGCTGGGTGAGACCTGGCGCTACATCTCGGGCAACATCGCGGAGGAAACCGCCGCGACAGGGCTCGGCTATGGGGAGGCATGGCTGGCCTGGCATCACGACGGTTTCTCCCAACCCGCCGGCCTCACGCTGCTCCTCTTCGCACTCGCGACCATCGGAATGCTGCTGGGCATCGCCCGCCCCCGCCACGACGGCGAGCGCCGCGACAGCCTGGCCATGGTCGTAGCGTTGATCCCCCTGGGGGTGCTCACCGCGGCCATGGGCAGCGCCCATCACAGCCTCCACCTCACCCCCCTGCTGGTGCTCACGGCCCTGCTGGGTGCGGTCCGGCTGCTCCCCGCCATCGCCCACCCCCTTGGGGCTGGCGTCCTGACCTTTGGCATGGGCGCCATGGGCGTCTGGGGCCTGCCCGATCTCCAACACGACCTGAACCACCAGGCCTCGGCCAACCGCGCCCTCCAGGACTTGGCCCACGAGATCGACGCCCTGGGTGGCCCCGATCCGCTCGTCCTGTCACTCTTTCCGGAAGGGGACCCGGGCCGCACCAACGACCCGGTGGTGGCGGCCGCATGGGCGCTCGCCAAGGGTGCCACCCGGCTCGACCCGACCCGGGCGGTTGGGAGCGACCTTCGCGAGGCGGAGAGTGCGCGAGTCGCGTCGCGGACCGTGCTGCTGGTCACCTCCGGCTCGGCCTCGCCCTGGACGTGGGGTCACCTCCACATCGCACCCCGGCCCGAGGACGCCCGCCAGGTCAGGCTGCATCGCGACTGGACGGTTTCCGTCACCCCGGTGCAGCTCGCGCGGCTCCAGGAAGCCAACCCGCTGGACTGGGACCACGCGGCTCGCGACCTGGCCCCCTACTCCGAGTCAGGCTTGCGGTAGACCCAGAGCACCACGCGTTCTTCCATGGGCCTCGGGCCCGGTATCGGCGCCTGGGTGACGGTGCGCTCGAGCACGAGTCCCGCATCGGAGAGACGCTCGAGCAAGCTCGAGGGCGGATCGCTGCCGAGGGTCTGGTAGAGCACCAACCGGCCGGCGGGGGCCAGCGCCGAGGCGCAGGAGACCGCGAAGCCGGCCTGCTCCTCGTCTCGAATGCCGCGCACCATGTCGTACAGCAACACCAGGTCGGTGCTCCCCGCAGACAACCCGAGCTGGTCCGAGCGGGACCGATGGGGCACGAGGTTGCCGATTCCCTCGGCGCGCGCAACCCCACCCACGAACTCCAGGACTTGAGGGTCGACGTCCACCGCAAACACCCGACCGGTGGGCCCAACCCTGCGCGCCAGCTGGAGCGACAGCGCCCCCAACCCGCAGCCCACGTCCGCCACCACGGCGCCCGGCTCGAGCTCGTCCATGAGCTGCTGCACCGGGGCGGCGGCGGGGAGCCGGCCGGGGCCGTAGAGATTGGAGAGCAGCTGGCGCACGGCCTCGGACTCGTCGATGGCCTCGGGCTCGAGCCGGCTGTCTTCATCGGCCGCGAGGTTGCCATCGAGGGCTTCGTCGAGGGGACGAGCGCAGCGGAATCCCAGCCAAGTGGAGTGCCGGTCCTCGGGGTAGGCGGTGCGATACCCTGGCTCGCTCCAGGTGGGCAGCCACGGACAGCAGGACCCTCGCACCACCCGGCGCGTGCCCTGCAGCTCGGGAGCGAAGGTCGCGTCGGGAGGCGGATGGTACAGCGTACGAGTCCACTGGAAGACGGTGCCCACCCGATCTCGAATTCCCGTCGCGTGGTGCCACTCGGCATCGGTGGGTAGCCGCTTGCCATGGGAGGCGCAGTGAGCCTGGGCCTGGACCCAGGTCACGGACACGGCCGGCTCGTCGGTGGCCTGGGAAACCAGCCCCTCGTCGATGTAGAACGGCTCGAGCTCACCCCCCTGAACCCGCACCATCCCCGGTGGGCCACCCTGGTGACAGGACGAGAGCAGGGCGATCGACAGGAGCGGAAGGAAGGGGCTCAGGGCGTCCCCCCGACCCGGTACGATTCCGGCCATCCCGCGAGAGAAAGGGCGAGGGCGTCGCCCAACAGCCGATGCCCGAGAGCGGTGGGGTGGATGTTGTCCAGCCAGAGATCCCCGGGAGGAAGATCGGGCCGCTCCGCCAGGGCCTGCGTGAACACGTCGCCTCCGTGGACCAACGGAGCACCGTGGCCCTGGGCAACCTCGACCATCGCCTGACGGTAGCGCGGATAGGCGGCCCGACCGGCTCCTCGCTCGGCCAGATCGTCCGGATGCGGCAACACCAGGAACACCACCTCGGCACCGTGGTCGCCTGTCAAGCGCACGATGGATTCCAGGTTGGCGCGGTAGTCACCGACCGGGACCCGCTGGGAGGTCTCCCGAGATGGATCGGTGGACGGTGCCCAGCCCGCCCGGGCGCGCGCTCGAACACCCCGACGCACGCCCAGCTCCCAGTCCAGCAGTCGGTACGAGGCCGATCTGCGCAGCACTCGGGCCACGGCACCCCTGAGGCTTCGGTCGTGTCGAACGTACAGCTCGAGCAGCTCGGCGTCGGGTCGGGCCTCGGTAGCGTGGTCGGACCAGAGGTTGGCCACGACGACCAGGTCTGGCTCGAGGGACAGCGCCCGCATGCGCAGCAGGTTGAGGGTCTGGAGGGTGGAGTAGCCGGGCAAGGCTGCCGTCCAGCCCTCGATGCCTCCCGCGGAGCCACCGAGGCGGTCGGCCGCCTCGCGCACGAAGGTGGCGTCGTCTTCCACGCCGAAGCCGTAGACCGAGGAGTCGCCGGTGGCCAGGATGCGCAGCACGCCGGCGGGTTTTGGGATGACGGGCTCCGGTCCTCGCAGGCCCAGGCTGTTGATGTGGACGCTGACGCCGTACTCCTGCCGCTCGCCAGGGGAATGCTCCCAGAGCAGGTAGGGATGAGGCTCCATCAGCAGGCCCTCACCCTGGGGCAGGGGAACGCTCAGGTCGGGGACCCGGTCGGCTTCCGCCCCGCGCGCGGCCAGCTCCACACCCAGCGCCAGGATCAACGCCACGCCCACGCCAAGCGCGACGGCGAGCGCACGTCTGCGAGCTGGGGGCACGAGAGGAAGCGCTCCGCGGCTACTGGATCTCGACCTCATAATCACCTGCGGGCCCGGACCAACCGGCGACGGCCAGATAGTAGGTGGTCCCGGTCTCGAGGGTGTAGGTGATCTCTTCGGGCTGGCGGGTGCCATCGTAGATGGCGGTCTCGAGCCAGCGGTTCAGCTCGCCCAGGCGGAGGTCGTAGTCGCCGGCGGACATGGACCAGGACAGGGAGAAGGTGACGGTCTGGCGGCTGGAGACCCGGAAGGCGATGAAGTCCATGTCGCCGGTGTAGGCCGCGCCGTCGTTGCTGGCTTGACTCAGGGCGCCAGCCAGATAGCCGGGCATGCCCACCAGCCCGACGTCGTAGGCCGTGCCGAAGTCGTCGTCGGGTTCGCTGAGGCTGTGGTTGAAGCCAGCCAGGGTCACCGAATCGCTGCGTTGACCGGACTGCAGGCCCGTGGCGTCTTCGAGGATGAGGGAGGCGCTGACGGTCTCGCCTGGCAGCAAGGACGAGCTGGCGACGGTGAAGCTGGACTCCCCGCCCGTGACGAAGGAGTCGAGGTCGCCCGGGATGGACAACATCTGGGAGATGCCACCCAGGCTGACCAGCGCGGTGCCGCCGTACAGGTCGGAGTCGGGGTCGTCACCCTCGAACACGCCCTCGAAGGTGCCGCTGCTGCCGGCCTCGGAGAGGCCGAAGCTCAGCAACAGGGGCGCGCTAAGCTCCACGGGATCGGTGTCGGCGTCACTGTCGGCGTCGGCGTCGGCGTCGGCGTCGCTGTCGCTGTCGGCGTCCGCATCGGCGTCGGCGTCGGCTTCCCAGGGATCGTCGGTGTCCACCGGGTCGGGACCGGAGTCGGGATCGAAGGGCCCACCCTCGGCGACGGCGTTCATTGCCTCGAGGCCCAGCTGGCCGCAGCCAACGAGGATGAGCGCCAAGAGGGGGGAGGACAGCAAGAGCGGCTTCATGGTCGCCTCCAGTGAAATCCCAGGGGTAGCGGTGCGACGATATGCGCAAATTTCTCGATCCGCCACATTTTTTGCGATCCTACGACAAGCGCGAACAATCCGGAGAACAGGGTGCGCGAGCCGATGACCACCCGATGATCGAGCCTGACGACTAGGCCGGTTCGCGGCTGAGCAAGGCCTCGAGCCCCCGCTCGGCAACCGCGACCTCGAGCAGAGCACGGACGACGTCCGGATCGAAGTGGGTGCCCGAGCAGCGCTGGACCTCGCCCAGGGCCGCGTCCAGGTCGCCCGCCGCGCGGAACGGGCGCCTGCTGGTGATGGCGTCGATGGCGTCGGCCACCGCCACGATGCGGCAAGCCAGCGGGATGTCGGTGCCGCGCAGACCGTCGGGATAACCCTCGCCGTCCCACCGCTCGTGATGGTTCCGCACGATGGCGTGGGCCTGCTTGGACGCCAGAACGGGTCGCAGGATGTTGTGGCCGAGGACCGAGTGCTGCTTGACGTGGTCGTATTCCTCGGCCGTGAGCTTGCGCGGAGCGTGGAGGCAGGCTTCGCTGACACCGATCTTTCCGATGTCGTGCAACAGAGCGCCCAGGCGCAGTTCCCCGACCGACCGCACGGGCCAGCCCAGCTTGTGGGCGATGGCCTCGCTGATGTTGGCCACCCGTCTCGAGTGGCCGGCCGTGTACTCGTCCTTGACCTCGAGGGCGTTGACCAGGGCCTCCACGGTTCCCAGAAAGCTCCGCTCGAGCAAGCGCGTGAGGCTGCGGTTCTCGAGGGCGATGCCCGCCTGGAGTCCGATGGCGGTGAGCAGCTGCAGCTCCTGGTAGCCGAAGCTGTGGGAGCGCGTAGCGCTGGCGGCGGTGATGAGGCCCCGAACGCCCTGCAGGGAGCGGAGGGGGGCACACAGCAGGGAGCGGACGTTGGCTTCGCTCAGGCTCACCGCCTCGCTCGCAGCCCTGTCGGAGACCACGTCCTCGAGGAGCACGGCTCGCCCCTCGGACAGCACCTGTTCCATGACGGTCCGTGAAGC
>CAZVHW010000548.1:0-5383 GCA_964626835.1 uncultured Enterobacterales bacterium | reverse complement strand
GATCTCGTCGGCGTCGGGATTGATGCCGGCGTCGGTGTCGTCACAGTCCGACGCGTAGCTGGACGCCACGTAGCCAGTGGGCTGCTCGCAGGCGTCCACGCCCACCCCAGAGTCACCATACCCGTCACCGTCATCGTCCAGGTACCAGGTCGCCGCGCCCGAGACGCTGTCATCCTCCGCGTCCACCAAGTCGTCGCAGTCGTTGTCGATGGAGTCGCAGATCTCGGTGGCGGCAGGATTGACGGCGGCGGCGTCGTCGTCACAGTCGCTGGCCAGGCTGCTATCGACCCAGCCGCTGGGCTGGTCGCAGGACAGCGTCGTGGTGCGTGGGTCGCCGTACCCGTCGCCATCGCCATCCTGGTACCAAGTCGTCGCGGTTGAGCTGTCCAGGCCGCCATCGTCATCGTCGGTGAGGCCGTCGCAGTCGTTGTCGATGGAGTCGCAGACCTCCGTGGCGCCGGGAGACACGTAGGTGTCGTAGTCGTCGCAGTCGCCCCCCTGATCGACGTAGCCGGTGGGCTGGGTGCAGGCGACGAGCGTGGCGCTGTCGCGCCCGTAGCCATCGCTGTCGGCGTCCTGGTACCAGGTGACGGCGTCGGTGGCGTCCGAGCCGTCGGCGCTGCCGTCGCAGTCGTTGTCGACGCCGTCGCAGATCTCCTCGCCATCTGGAGAGATGCTCCCATCGCCGTCGTCACAGTCGCCGGCGCGCGGCACGTAGCCCTCGGGATCGTCGCAGGCCTCGACCTGATCGTCCTCGGTACCGTACGAGTCCGCATCGGCGTCCGCATAGAAGGTGGAGGTCACGCCCTCGTCCACGTCGCCGTCGCAGTCGTCGTCTTGCTCGTTGCAGCGCTCGGTGGCGTCCGGGTAGACCAGCGGATTGGATGGGTCGCAGTCGCCCGCTTCCTCGACGTAGCCATCGGGGAGCTCGCAGGCCCGCACGCTGTCGTCTTCGTCACCCCAACCGTCGGCGTCGACATCCGCGTAGTAGGTGGTGGTGACGTCTTCGTCGACCACGGCATCGCAGTCGTTGTCCACCTGGTCACAGATCTCTTCGGCGTCGGGGTACACGTCGGCCCGTTCATCGTCGCAGTCGGTATCGTCGCTCTCCCAGCCCTCGCCCGGATTGCAGGCCACCTGGGACACCGCCGCGGCGCCAAAGCCATCGGCGTCTTCGTCCTGGTACCACGTGCTGTCACCCTCCTCGTCGATCTCGCCGTCGCAGTCGTTGTCCGCGTCATCGCAGGGCTCGTCCGCGCCGGGGTAGACGTCGTCCCGCTCGTCGTCGCAGTCCTGATCGTTCTCCACCCAGCCTTCGGGAAGCTCACAGTGCTCCTCGGCGCGGTCGGCGTCGCCGAACCCGTCTTCGTCCTCGTCCGGGTAGTAGACCTGCTTGACGTCTTCGTCGGTCAGCTCGTCGCAGTCGTTGTCCACGCCGTCGCAGATCTCGTCGGCGTCCGGATGGATGGAGGCGTCGCGGTCGTTGCAGTCATCCTCTTCGGCGTAGCCGTCCTGATCGACGTCGATCACCTCGGGGGTCGTGTCGCCGGGCGCAGCCGTGTCGTCGACTTCCGGGTTCTGGGAGCAACCCAGCAGCAGCAGCAACGGGAGAACGAGGGTATGCCTCATGACGGCCTCCAACAACCGCGTACGATATCACGGTCCCTCTCGGTAGAGACCGCCCACTCTCGAAGCCAAATTGACGGCAGGTTGACATTCATCCCGAGGTTCCCCATGAACGATGCAGTCGAGTCCCGCAGCTTCTCGCACGTCCGGCTACCCAGCGTGGACAAGCGAGTGATGCGCATGGGCATCGCTGGCAACTACGGCTTGGAGACCGCCGACATCTTTCACGCCGCCGAAAACGGCGCGAACCTCTGGCTCTGGACCCTCCGTTTCCGCAAGGTCACCCCCGCCCTGCGCAGCTTCGTGGCCCGCGATCCCGACAAACACGTCGTGGCCATGCTCGACGTGGCCTACACCTCGGGCATGGTCCGCCGCCGTGTGGAGCGGGGCTTGCGCCGCACGGGGCTCGAGCGCTTCGACTACTACCTGCTGTCCTGGTTGGGAAAGGGCTCGTCCTTCAACAAGGGCGTGCAAGAAGAGCTGCTCGAGCTGAAGGAAGAGGGCAAGGTCGGGGCGGTGGGCACCAGCATCCACGACAGACGCCGGGCCGGACGCCTGGCCGAGGACTCCATCCTCGACGCCTTCATGATCCGCTACAACGCCAAACATCCCGGCGCGGAGCAGGACATCTTCCCCCACCTGAGCGAGCGCGATCCCACGGTCATCGCCTACACCGCCACCTCCTGGCGCCAGCTCATCACGCCGATGAAGGGCATCCAGATGCCCCCATGGCCCGGCGAGCCCACGGCCGGTGCCGAGCACCCGCCCCTCACCGCGAACCAGTGCTACCGCTTCTGCCTCTCGAGCCCTCACGTGCACGCCGTGCTCACGGGCCCCAAGAACAGAGCCCAGCTGGACGCCAACCTCACCGCCCTGGACCAGGGGCCCCTGAGTCCGGACGAAGATGCGTGGATCCGCGAGTACGGGCGCAAGGTCAAGGCCCGGAAGAGGGTGCCGTACCTGTAGCGGCCAGGCGCTCCGCCAAGCCCCGAATGGTCTCCCGCTCCGGGAGCACGGCCAGCCAAGCCGCAGGCAGGACCGGCGTACCCCCGGCGGCCCCCAGAAACATGCCGGCGATGCAGGCCACGCTGTCGGAGTCTCCGTGGATGCGGGCGGCCCTGTCCACGGCGGTGGTGAAGTCATCGCCCCAGCTGAGCGCCGCGGCCACCGCCAGCCCGAGGGCGCTGGCGGAGCGCCAACCACCGTCTCCGGTGGGGATGGCGGCTTCGTCGAGCCAGGGTCGAGGGGGGCCCGCGGCGAAGGCCAGTGCAGCTTCGAGCGCGTCGGCCACGACGCCGCCACGGTGCCAGCCGGCGCGGAGCGGCCCGATGGCGCGGCGGACCAGTGGGACGTCGAAGCGACCTTCCTCGAGGGCCCAGCGCGTGAGATGGCAGGCCGCGATCGCAGCCTCGACCGCGTTGGGGTGAGCGTGCGTGACCACGGCCTGGGTGGCAGCCGCGGTGGTGAGGTCTGGACCGCCCAGGGCGATGGGCAGGGGCACCACCCGCATGACCGCACCACAACCATCGGAGTCCGGATCGCCACTGCCCCGCCAGTCGCGAGACCGTTCGTATGAGCGCACGCCCCGGAGGCAGGTGTTGCCGGGGGCGGTGCTCGGCATCAGGGGATCGTGCAGCCAACCCACGAAGTGCTCCCCGACGGCGCGACCGAAGGCCTGCCGATCGAGGCCGCCGGGGGGGAGGGAGAGCACGGCCCGAGCGAGGTAGAGGGCCATGTGGGTGTCGTCGGTCCAGCGAAAGACGCCCGACTCGAGGGACACCGGCGCGGTGCGCACGCGAGGGCCCGACAGGAACTCGAGCGGCCGACCCCAGGCATCGCCGAGGGCGAGGCCGAGGAATGCGGCGGTGGCGCGGTCGGTGAAGGTGTCGGAAGGGGACATGGAGGCTCCACGTACAGGGCTCGAGGATACCGCACCGGTGGGTCAGCGAGTGTCCGCGGTCCCGGCTGCGGATAGGCTAGCGCTTCCCTACCGATGGAGACCACGATGGACGAGCAGGAGATCTACGAGCTGGTGCTGGAAGCGGTCCGCGATGCCCTGGTCGAAGAGCGAGGCAAGGACGAGGTGCTCATCGACCACAAGCTGATGAACGGCCGCATCCTGTTCGAGGACGACCAGGGCCGCGAGGTGCGCGCCGTGTCCACCCTGGCCTTCTTCAAGAAGATCACCTCGATCCGCGACAAGCTGCGGGTGCTCGAGCAGAAGGTCAACAGCAACAAGGACATCGGCCAGGCGCAGAAGGCCGACATGCAAGCCCAGATCACCCGCGCCTACGGCTCCCTGACCACCTTCAACTTCTTCTTCCGCGACGAGGAAGACAAGTTCAAGGGGACGGGGGGGTAGCTACGGCGCTGCGGTGCTACCATGGCCGTCATGCGCTCCTCCTCCCTCCTCCTCCCCCTGGTCATGGCCCTCGGCTGCAAGCCGCCCCCCGACGCGCCGTCGGATCTCGACCAGCTCTGCGAGTACCTCTACAGTCACCACGCCGACGAGGATCTGGAGACCATGGAGGTGGGGCTCGACAACCTGCTGGCGTGGCTCGATTCGCACTGGGAAGAAGCGAGCGAGGGCTACGTGGTCACCGAGCTGTCCCAAGAGACCGCCAACTCGCTGGACGAAAACGAGCACTCGGTCGAAGGCATCCTGGGCCTGTCCATGGCCCACCGCAGCGACCACGGGGTGTACGACTCAGCCTACGCCGTCGCCATCGAGGAGCAGGACACGGTGTTCCCCGATCTGTACGACGAGTACGAGCGGGAGTACTCGAGCGACGAGGGCTGCTTCCAGGACCAGAGCTGCGAGCGCCTCGAGGCCCTCGAGTGGATGACCACCGGCTACGCCCTGGGCATCACCAGCACCTCGAACGCCCATGTCCAGTACGTCTGGGTCGAGACCGAAGCCGGCACGGCCATGGTCATGCGCAACTGGTTCGTCGAACCCCCCGAGGTGAACTTCGACTGGATCAGCATCCAGGAGCAGTACTACCTCAACCTGTTCCTGCCCCGGAACAACGGCAGCTACCGACTGCAGGCCATGTGGCTGGTCTTCGAGCAGGACAACGTCCCCGAGGACCTGGCCCTGTCCATGGCCACCAGCGACATGACCGAGAACGTCGAGCAGTTCGACGCGTACCTGGACGGGGCGCGGTAGACGCGCTCTCGAGCCGACCGTTCAGTGCCCCACGGACAGGCTCTGAACCGCATCGAGGAGCAGAGGCCCCACAGGCTCCTCGCACGGCGGCTCCAAGGCCAGGGGCTGGAGCCGATCGGTCAGGAAAGGCGCCCCGGGCTCGGGCAGAGAATCCAGACAGGGGCGGCCTTCGCCGGTCCACCTGAAACGATAGGCCCGCAGCCCATCGGCCGGGGGAGGAAGCCGCTCCCAGACATCGCCGCGTGGCCTGTCGCCCACATAGACCAGCTTCCAGAGCGAACCTCGCGCGCCTCTGGGAGGGGCAAACCGGCGCAGGGGGCAGAAGGTGAAGGACTCCACCTCCCCCGCCCACAGGCTGCCGGGATCCAACACCGCACAGAGCTTCTCCCCCGTGTTCTTCAACGTACGACTGCTGACGGCCATGACCCTCAGCTCCCTCTCCTCCTGCGACCAGGTCAGCATGCACCCAAAGACGAGCAGCACGACGGCGAGCAGAGAAGCCCCAGCACACAACCTGCGGGGAAGAGTGGACACCGCCGCGGCAGCGACCGCGGCTGCCACGGGGACCGCCACCAGCACGTGACGAGG
>CAZVHW010000547.1:0-5392 GCA_964626835.1 uncultured Enterobacterales bacterium | reverse complement strand
GTCGCAGTCGTTGTCCAGGCCATCGCAAAGCTCGGTGCCCCCCGGGTGGGCGCTAGCCGAGGCGTCGTCGCAGTCGCTGTCGTCCGCCACGTACCCGCTGGGCTGGGTGCAGGCGTCGGCCGTGTAGGCGTCCGAGCCGTAGCCGTCCCCGTCGTAGTCGATGTACCAGGTGCTTGCGTCCGAGGCGTCGTCTTCGTCCACGATGCCGTCGCAGTCGTTGTCCACACCGTCACAGATCTCGGTCGCGGCCGGGCTCACGCTGGCATCCCCGTCGTCGCAGTCTCCCGACGGATCGGACCCCTCCGCCTCGCCGCTGCCCGTGCAGTCCAGGTCCAACGAATCCACGGTGCTGGTCATGTCCGGCCGGTAGCCGTCGTCGTCGTCGTCCAGCCAGCAGGCCTCGAGCCCATCGCAGTCGTTGTCCACGCCGTCGTCCGCGACCTCGGTAGCGGCGGGGCTGACCGCGGCGTTGCTGTCGTCGCAGTCGCTGTCGTCCGCCACGTACCCGCTGGGCTCGTCGCAAGCGACGGCGCTGTCGCCTGCGTCCCCGTAGCCATCTCCGTCGGCGTCGGCGTACCAGGCGCCCGCGTCCAGAGCGTCGTCCCCGTCCACGGTGCCGTCGCAGTCGTTGTCGATGCCGTCGCAGCTCTCGCTGGCGCCGGGGCTGACGCTGGCGTCGGTGTCGTCGCAGTCGTCGCCGCCCAGATCCTCGCTCACGTAGCCGTCCCCGTCCGCGTCGCGATCGCAGAGGGAGTCCACGTTGTCGAGGTAGGCGGTCTGGGCGTCGCTGTCGGTGCTGTCGAAGACGAACAGCCCGCCGAACTCCACCGTCTCGCCCGCGACGATGGTGCCGTGGCTGTGCCGCCAGTGGATGGTGTAGTCGTAGCCGGACCCATCCTGGTCCAGGAAGGTCGCGTCCACGTCCTCCTCCCAGTTGGTGATGCCAACGTCCTGGCGGGTGGGATCGCAGATGCCGTACGCGACCGTGCGGCCCGAGCTTCCTCCCACCGCCTCGACCCAGTCGTCCACGCCGTCGCCGTCCAGGTCCGTCACGTCGTTGTAGGTGGTGGCGGTGTCCGAGGAGGTGCAGCGCTCCTGGTCGGGATCCACCGCGTGGTGGATGCGGAAGCTGGTCACGTCCGCGCTGCCGTCGTTGGTGACCGTGAACCAGACCTGCACCACCTTGCCGGCGTCGTCCCAGGTCTCGGTCTTGACCACGTCCAGCACGCCCGCGGTGTAGTCGTACTCCGCGATGTTGGTGGTCCCCGTGGACAGATCGCTCTCGCTGTCCACGGTGATGGTGTACCCGTCGTAGTAGTTGACCTGGTAGGCATACGACGTGCCGTCGTGGTCGTACTCCAGGCCCACGTGCATCCAGGGCGTGCCGGGGAAGCTCATGTCGCACCAGCTGTCCGCCGGATCGTCGCGGATCTGAAAACCGGCCGAGTTGGTGGCGTTGTTCCAGCCACCGTAGCCGTTGTAGTAGATCTGGACGTAGTCTCCCGAGATCAGCTGGTCGGCCAGGGCGGATCCGGGGAGCAACCACGCGAGCGCACAGACGAAGCGCATAGGGGCACCGAGGTGGGAGGCCCCGAGATGATGCCCGCGGAACGCTGCGCCTGTCCAGGCGTAGGCTACTCAGGCGCCTCGAAGATCATGCCCATGTTCCGCTCGGAGACGTCTTGGTCGCCCGTGCGCATCCAGCAGGTCTCGTCGTCGCCGCCGCAAGCGAAGCCTTCCGACGCGGGGTCGAGGGTACCGTCACCGTCCAGATCGCCCACCGCGAAGAGGTAGATGCTGACGTTGCGCGGCGCGAGCAGGGTGTAGGAGAGATTGCCCGCACCCGCGAGGTCTTCCGGATCGAAGACGTCGTAGTCCCAGGTGTTCTCGAGTTCGCTCTGGCCGATGGTAGAGTCCAGCTGGTACTTCGCCCCGATGACGTACACGTGGGCGTTCGGGTTCTCGGCGAGCAGCTCGTCCCACGTGCCATCGCTGCGGGACAGAACGCCGCTGACGCGCACGAAGGGCACGATGTCGAAGCCCGAGTCCCCGACGGGGATGAGCATGGTGACCTCTTCGTCCTCTTCGCCAAACGTGATGCTGTTCAGCGGCTCGCCGTCTCCATCGACCGGCTGCCCCCAGGTGTCGGAGGGATCGTAGAGGGTGTTGTTGTTGTCGTCCCAGACACCGCGCGCCACGTAGCTGCCGTAGTTGGCGCAGTAGGTGTAGCCCCACGCGCCCAGCGCGCCCTCTTCGTCTCCGGTGACGGCCAGGTCGGGCTTGGCCCACCAGACCTCGTCGGTGCCCGGGTAGAGCAGCAGGGTGGCCACGTCGCTGCCGGTGCCGTTGTAGGGCACGTTGATCTCGAGGTCGCCGCCCACGGTGACCGTGTCGCCGGGACAGCCGCTACCACAGTCGGAATCAACGACCCACCCGGTGCCGTCCCAGGAGTAGCAGCTGCCGCTACCCCAGCCCGGGGGACAGTCGGGGCAGTCACCACCACCACACCAGTATTCGGTGATGATGTCGATGTTGACATCGTTGACGGTCTCGCCGCCCTGCAAGACGATGGGCTGGGCCACGATACCGACCGGATCGGACGGCTCGATGATGCGGTCGAACCACTTGTCGAGCACCGCGTAGGCGTAGACGGCATCCACGTCGTCGGTGTCCACCTCGAGGGTGTACTCGTTCAGGGAGCCGTCCACGGAGGGGTCGAGCACGGTGTCTTCGTCGTAGTAGGTCTCCGCCCCCGTCTCTTCGTCGCTGGTGTAGGCCGCCACGAAGATGTCGCCGTAGGGGAAGACGTCTCCGAAGCAGGTATCTTCCCAGGCGAGATACTCGATGTTGCCGTCCTCGTCGTACTGGAACAGGGTGACCGTGACGGTGCCGTTGATGATGCCGTGCACCCCGTGGACCTCGGTGTCCGTGTCGGTATCGGCGTCTACGTCGGTGTCCGTGTCCACTTCGACGCCGCCCGTCTCGAGGGAGGTGTCGACCAGATCCTCACAACACCTGCCGCAGCAGCCTGCGATGAGGAGCATGAGCGCGGCATTGGAAACGTTGACCCAGGATTCGAGACGCATTTCGACCTCCGAATACGAAGCGGCAAACACCCACACCGTAGGGTGCCGAGGGGGCCGCTGGCAACACTTGGCGACAATTCGAGGCGTGTAGAACGCTAATAATCGTCGACGATGGCGCGCCAACGGGCCTCGATGTCGCGCACGTGCGCATCCGTGAGCGGTTCGCTCCGCTCCTCCGGGTGGAGCTTGCCCTCGCGCACGTAGAGCACCGGCTGGAACTCGCCCATGTAGCCAGCGGGCGGCTCGCGATCGTGGGCCATCACCCTGTCCCGGTCGTGGGTCATGGGGTTGCGTGCGGCCACCCAGTCGTTCAGCCCCAGGATGTCGATGACGGCAGCGTGGGGGTAGACCCAGCCCAGCACGCCCACGGTGGGCGAGGTGATGACCGGGTTGTCCACGCCCTCGAAGGCCAGGGCCCCCACTTCGCGACTCGGCAGATACGAAGTCTGGAACTGCCAAAACACCAGGTGTTCCTGTCGCCGGATGCAGACGTAGCGGTCCACCATCCAGCGCTGGAGCGCATCCCATGGCAAGGCATAGGCCGCCAGCGGGCCGGGAAGCCGCGGTGCCAGAGGCTGCACCAACATGTGGGTCTCGCCGCGGGTGGTGAAGGCCCGCCCGTGCCACCAGGACGCCCACGGGATCAACGAACCCGCCGCCAGGAGCAGCAGGCCAGCCACGGTGAACGGCAGCCACCGCAGGTGCAGGGCGAACAATGCAGCGACAAAGACCAGGGCAACCAAGGGCGGCAGATGGGCGAGCACCCGGTACTCGAAGTGATCGCCCCCCACGACCAGCAGGTAGTAGCCCAGGTGGGCCACCAGGCTGACCACCACCACTGCCAGGGCCCGAAGCCCGGTCGGCTCCCAGCCGGAAGACGACCGTCGCTCTCGGCTCCACAGGCGACGCAAAGGCACGATCAGGAGCAGGAGCGCCGGGATCCACAGCGCGTACTCGAGCACGAAGGAGAGCAGGTAGCGCAGCCCGGCCTCGGGCCAGGGTTCGACCACCTTTGCGTAGTAGGTGTTGGGCAGCCACTCGCCGTAGAATCCCCAGCGCCACAACAGGTGGCCGGGAATGAGCAGCAGCGGGGCGAGCCGCACCAGGTCCCGAGCCAGCGCACGTACTCCGCGACGTGACCCCCACCAGAGGGCGAAGGGCAACAGCGCCGTGCTGCACGCAAAGAGCAGCCCATCGGGTCGGCACAGCTCGAGCAGGGCCGCAGCCCCCGCCGCAGCGACGATCCACCCCCGGCCACGGGGCGCCCCGAGGCATGCGGCCACCCAGCCCAACAACAGCAGGTCGAACAACGCGGTCTCGAGACCCGACGAGGACCACGTGAGAAAGGTGGTGTTCGAGACCAGCAGCGCCAGAGCCAGGCCCACTCCCAAGGCCGGGGGTACCGGGGGGCGCGAGCGCATCCATGCGCCCACGGCGAGGAGCGCGGTCAGGCAGACCGATCCCAACGCGCAGCCCAGCGACAGCAGGTTGGAGGAACGCGGAGGCTCCACGCCCGTGAGAGTCCAGACCATGTCCAGCAGCCACACCCACAGAAAGCTGGTGTAGCCCTCGACCGGCAGGAACGGAGGCGCGTTCCAGGTGTAGCCATGCCCCATCTGGCTGTTGCCGACGTAGCGGAAAGCGATGAACGCGTCGTCCGTCAGAAACCAAAACGCCCGCCAGCCCATCACCGTTCCCACCAGCGCCAGGATGGTGAGAGCGGCCGTCAGCAGCCAGGCTCGGCGGGGCATGGGGTCTCTCGGAGGAAGGGTCGCACAAGCCTATCGCAGATGAGCCCCGCCCCTTGGCGGCCCCCCGAGCCAAGGCGTAGGATGGACGCACCGCCCGCCCGCCCTCTCGCCCCGAAACCCGAAGTGCTCCCATGCCACGCCTCGCCGCGGTCTTGTTCTTCGCTCCACTGCTGGGGGCCTGCCACCCCGATGCCGATCCGTGGGCCCACGCCATCGTCATCGAAGACCTCAGCCAGGCGATCGGAGGGGTCAAGGCGTCGGCCCAACCCGGCGACCTCCTGCTCGAAAACGACAAGATCCGGGTGGCCGTGCTGGGGGCCCGCAACTCCTACGGACCCGGCCTGTTCGGCGGCTCCATCGTCGACGCCGACCTGCAGCGCAATGATCCCCGGTATGCCCAGGGCCTGGGCAACGACCTGTTCGCAGAGCTGATCCCCACCGTAAACATGAACATCCCGGGCGCCGAGGAGGAAGGGGACGTGGAGATAATCGCCGACGGCAGCGACGGAGAGGCGGCCATTGTCCGTGTCACGGCTCCGGAGGCGCCCTACTTCT
>CAZVHW010000546.1:0-5400 GCA_964626835.1 uncultured Enterobacterales bacterium | reverse complement strand
CGTCCCAGGGGGTGTCCTCACGCTCCTCGCCACGGTCCTTGACTTTCAGCCCGCCAGGCTGGCAGGCTACCCGTACACGCGGGTCCCCGCGTTGACACCTCGAGGGCGCTTTGTCCTTCTTATCCCCACCAACCAGGGAGCGGCTTCTATTAGCGGGAGCACCAAATTGCTAGGGTTCCTGCGGGTCTTCGTCGCAGACCGGTCTTGGGCAATTGCGGAAGGGCGCGGGGCACGGTTGGGTGTAGACGCATGAAAGACTACCGAACACCTCGATAAGAAGACGGCCTTGGTCGTCATACTCGTATGTTCTCGCTGCCTGCGAATCGGTACCCATCGGGCTTTGCAAACCACCGGCCCCATCGGGGATGCCATGGGGATACAGAACCGTGTCGCTCCTGACGATGAGGTTGCGTTCGTCGTAGGTGTACCGGAATACGATATCCTCCAGGCCATCGGCGTTGATGTCGGTCTCGGTGGCGACGATGTTGCCGTTCTCATCAAGGGTGCACCTCGCATTGCTGCTGGGAAGGTTGATCGGATAGGGGAGTGCGTCCGGGCAGTGTCCCAAACCTTCTTCTTGGGGGGCAACTCTTGACTCATTCCCCCTATCACAGCCACAGAAAAGGCTGGCAATCGTCAAGACCAGCAGGGTCTTCCGAAGGGCCCTGTCATGCGATTGAATCCGGTCGTTCATAGCGGGTAACCTCTCAGGTAGAACGAAGCTAGTCGAATAATTCCACGAAGTTGGACCAATATCTATGTACTCACTCAACGGATCCTGGCGCATCATCAACAACGTGCAGTGCACCGAGCAGAGTCCGTACGGAGCCCTCGATGCTGCTTGAATCCAATTCAGCTTGGGTAAAGCTCTGGAATGAAAGCGTTGCAACATACTGTCCGGGAGTGATGTGCATAGTTCGCTGTACTGTTAGCTTCAGCACGAGTTCTTGGCCACCATCTAGGGATACGAACTCTTCCAGCTGACCTCCCTCCTTGAGCCCGAAAGCCGCACAGGTGGCAGGCCAACCGCGGGGATGAGGGATGTCTGAAGCTGGGTAGCCATTCGCGTAATCCCGAGAACGCCTGTGGATGTCCTGCGTGACGGCCCCGAGCGGGCCCCCGGGGACCGGCCACTCAAGATGAAAATCAATGCGATCATCCCGGTGCCTTCGGGTGGGCGCGGGCCGAGGACCACAGCAAGGACGATCCAGGACAATCCTGCGTTCTTCCAGTGCCACTCGATGTGCTTGGCATCGACGCTCGCCGCGCCCACCACGGGACCTCGCAACCGCTCCCGGTGGTAGCGCCTGAAGTACTCGTCCACGGATGCGCCGCCCCTCAGCCAGTCGGACACCAGCACCCGGTGGTCGTGAGTGAGCCCGAGAACGCCGAGGTCGAACGCCTCGTGGTGCAACGCGCACATGCACAGCCCGTTGTTCACGGTGTCGGGTCCCCGGTGCTTGTGGGATTTGACGTGGGCGGCCTCCAGGCCGACCGGGTCGCCCTCCAGGACCGCGTCCAGCCCACAGACCGCGCAGCGCCCTTCGTAGGCGTCCAGGACCAGCAAGCGGAACCTGGGGTCCCTCTTGCGCCGCCGCGCCCACGAGTAGCCATCGATCCGCAGGCCCACGTCAGCGAGCAGCCGTCCCTCGTAGGTGTCCTCAAAGTGTTCATCCAGGATCGCTACCGCGAGCCGCTCTACGAGGTCGGGGCGGTCCCGCAGGAGGTCGAAGATCGGCTTGGGCAGGCCCCCGGAGGACTGTAGGATTTCTCCCTTCGGGGGATCTACCGTCGTGAGGACCTGGGCAAGCGCGGCGCTGCCGTGGACCTCCCACATGCTGTCGTTCTGGAGTCGCCAGAACGGGTACTCGGGTCGGTACTTGTCCCTGGATGGGCCGTACTTCTTCAGCATCCTTCGTAGGTTGTCCTCGACCTCCGTGAAGGCAACCAAGCGATCCTCACCGCGCTGGAGGCGACCCAGCGCCATGAGCAGGAGCAGGGGCTTGTGGGGCGCACGCCTGTCGCCGTGCTTCCACGGCCTGACCTTGTCGATCAGGTGCAGCAGGTCCTGCTCGGAGAGGGCCACGGGGTGCTCCTACGGCTCCCAGGTGTGGTCGGGGTCGGGCACGAAAGTCAGGCCAACATGGTGAGTGACGTAGGTCTTGACCATCCAGCCCCCGGGCACTCGGCACCGATGGGTGACCTGCCTGTGTTCCTTGCCATCGCCATCGGGGCCGACGGCTACGAGCCCCTCGATCAACTCCCAGCCCAGCGTCCGCCGTTCAAGAGACCCTGCTCCGCCGCAGTGTTCACAGGGACGTTGCTGCACGTTCTCTGCGTACATCCTCCAATTGTCCAATGCATCCAGAGCCCGGCGCTCCGGGGGCTTGCGAGCGTAGTAGTGACCGTCATGTGGGTAGAACTTCTCTGGAGGTGGCGGCTGGAGATACTTCCTGACCGTGGCCATGTCTCCGTCATCGAGTGCGGCCCTAATGGTGTTGATGCGCTTCGTTAGTTCTTTGACCTCTGTGGGCGAAAGCGCGTCCGGGGTCCCTTCGCACCTATCGCAGGTATGCTTGGTAGTCGGCATGGTCGTCCTCCTGGCCCTCCAGGCCGGTTGCGGATTGTCAGGCTACCATGATGGCCCCACGAGGCTCACGGCTCTTTCACCGGGTGCCCAGAGCGACCCAGCACCAGGTCCCAGGCCGCCTGCACCTCGTCCTTGGCCTCGGCCTCGCGCTCGGCCAGCCACGCGAGTAGCTCGTCGTCGTCCTCGGGGGCCTGGTCGGCCAGCAGGCGCAGCGGGATTGCGGTGCCGTGGTCCGACTCGTCCCAATCCCATTCAGTCCACAGGTAGTGCCTGTCGAATTTGATCCGGTGGAGCCGGTATCCGAGGCGTCCGTCCTCGTTCCTCACCGCCACGCCGACACCGCCGTTGCGGGCATGAATGACGTAGGCCCGTCCCACCACGACCTGGTCCAGCGGAACGCGGCGGGCCAGGAGCGGTGTGCGGCTGTCGTAGGGGGGCATCAGGCGGGGAATACCGGGAGCAGGGACTCAGGTAGTGGCCAAGGGTGGTTTCTTGTCAGCCTCCAGAGGCGATGCCACACGAGAGGACCGCTGCGGACAAGCCAAAGAGCGAAGAGACTACCGCCATGCTGATGGCAGCAACCCGCCACATCGGGCCTCTCTTGCTGGCGGGTCCGACAAGGAACCAGGGAATGATCGCCATCCAGGCCATTGTGACGCCCATGTCGAGCACGCCTTGTCCGTGGTCAGAACTGAAGGCTTCGATCCCCAGCGTCACGAACACCATGTAGATCGCAAGGAGGATGATCGTGATGCCGATGATCCCCAGGACTTGCCAAACGAGCCCCCCCGCAATGCCACCCAGGATGGAGCCAGCCATCTGAGGGATCGTCAGGTCCTTCCTCCGCATAGCGCCTCCCTGGCGACTGAGTAGGTGAATCATACGCCACACGGCCCATGCTGTTCCAGCCCTGTACCCACAGTGGCTGTGCCGAGAGCGAGCCACACAGGGTACGGGGGTTGCCAGGAGGTCGCCATGTAGGCGTTCGGCACCCTGGGCCCCACGGTCCACGACAGCATCGAGCGCATCGTCGCCGCAGCCGAGGGCATAGTGGTCGCCTAGTGAGCTTACCCTCCCACTAGCCAAGCAAGCTCAAGAGCTTCAGTTCGCCCCCTGCGCGTGCCAGTTCTGCGTGAGCCTCTGTTGTGCTCCAGCTGAGTAGACGCAGGATTCCACTTGGTGCGCCCTTGCCCTCATGTACCTTGGACAACCGGATGATTCTCGGATCGGTCGCTCCCAAGCGTCGTTGGCACTTCTGGAGTTGCTGCATCCCCATCGAGAATAGGCGCATCACATGGTATTCGTCGAGATACGTCCGGTTGTCCCATGTGAGCCCGTACAGAACGAAGCACCGTTCGGCCTCCGCCAGGTCGGTCATGATCGTGAGAATGGCATCCAGGTTCTTGGCTTTGGGTAGGTTGAACGCCTGCCGAGCCGCCTCGTCGAAGCTCTTGTCGGTGTAGCCGCTGGCGGATTTCATCTGTCTCGCTTCAACCATGACGCGAAGGGCGTGACCGTCGAACCAGGCTTTCTCGCTTTCATGGACACGGCCGAGGATTTTCACCAGGTGCTCCACCTCGCTGGGAACAGCGGGCTTTCCGAACAGGCCATCGAGTAGTCCCATTTTCCTCTCTCCTTGAAGGGATACCGGCTTGCGGAACCCGTTTTTCCGTCTTGCCCTGCGCGACGTGAGGCCCGAGGTGCGTGTCTGCTACTCCCACATACAGGCGAACCCAGGTGCGGCTCCAATGGGTTCTTGAGGGACATTCATAGGGGGCTCCAACCCTCCATCGGCGCAGAGCAAGATCTGGTTCCAGGTGCCCTCTGGGATGAGCGCCGGCTTGCCAAATAGAAGCCCCCTGAGTGGGCTCACGATCATGCCCCTATTGCAGGAGTGAGCAACGGAGAATCGGGCTTCGCTTCCACCTGTGGCCGAGAAGCACCGGGAATGTGCCGTCGGTCGGAGCGATCTGTCCCTTCGCGGAACAGTTTGGGCATGAGATCGTCTTCGCCATGAATACGGTCCTCCTGGTCTGTCAGGGGCAATTCGATACTGGAGGAACGCCTGTCTCCACGAAGGCAACCATCCCAGGTTCCTTCTCCGTAGCCAGCAAGGTCCTCTCTCTGCCGCCGCTAGCGCAGAAATGGGTGACCGCCCTGTTGCCTCCTGCGTTTACGACACCGGAGAGCTTCTGGAAGCCCTCTTTGAGGTACTGTGCCTCGATGGCAGCGGCCATTTCCTTGGCCTTGCTCATCGGACTGTTGCTGGTGGTGAGCCCCTCCTGCAAAGGGCTGATTCCTGCGTTCGGGTGTGCCACGATGAAGATCATGGCGATGTCATTGATGCGGCCCTGTTGCACTCCAACGGTCAGGGCGGCAGGAAAGCCCAAGAACGTCGCAGCCCGGCCATATGCGTCTGCGCCAACATGTTGCCATCCAGTAGGGTCGAAAACCGCTCCCTTCTCAACACCCCCTAGCGTGTTCGGCACCGCCGCCAGAAGCAGGCCTGTGCAGAGGATTGTCCTCAAGAGCATAGTCATCGTTCCCTCCTGTCTCCCGCTATGCCCGTATGAGCAGGTCAGTCGATGGCCTAACGAACCCAGGACATTCCTGCCAATCCCCTGGGTCGTGGGAAGCTATCCAGGAGGGTGGCTACCCCCTAAGCCTCAACACCTTCGGGCTCACGGACCTCACCAGCCCCTCTTGGTGAGCGGCCACGTCGATGGCGAAGGCAAGGGCCGCCACGTCCACGCCTAGGTCGGGGGATAAGAACGACAAACAGCCTTCAAGGTGTCAACGCGGGGACCCGC
>CAZVHW010000545.1:4250-5408 GCA_964626835.1 uncultured Enterobacterales bacterium | reverse complement strand
CGGCGGGTGAAGCGCTCGATGAGTCCGTAGTACAGGTCCTCGACCGGCCACGGCCCCCGGTCGAACCAGGCGGTCCAGTACGCTCGCACAAGGGACAGATCCAGCCGTCCCCGGCTGTCGCCGGAGACCACGATGTCCTCGCCCTCGTGGGCCAGGTCCAGGTCGAAGCGCGTCAGCGGGAGAGCGCCCGGCAGCCTGCACGGATGCAGCGCGTGGGCCGCAGCGATGTGCTCGTGGGTGGCGATGACCTCGACGTCCTCGGTCCCATAGATGCCCTTGATGGTGCCCGGCAGCCAGTTCGACCCGTCGACGTCAGCCTGGCGAAGCCGCGTCCTCCCTTCGGTCCGGGAGGAAAGCGAGAGGTCAGGGACATGCACCTTGTCACGCAAAAACGCCCGTCGCGCCTGCGGTTCGGCCGATCCGAGCGGGCCCTTGGGGAAGCAGGCCTCGACCAAGCGGAAGCTGGCCCAGACACCGCCGGGCCCGATCAGCTGGATCCGGAACGCAGGGAAGTCCGTCGATCCCACGAAGCCGTCAGGACGGACCTCGCAGCAGACGGCGCCCTCGGTGGGGGTGGGTCCATGGAACGTGAGATCGGGTATCCAGGCGGGATAGGCGACGCGGTCGGGTGAGATCGCGGGAAACCAGCGATCCAGGGCATCGTGGGGGATGGCATGTGCGGCGCCGTCGAGCAGGCCAGGGTTGAGCAGGCCAACCGGCACTCCGCCCTCCGCCCGGAGCACCGAGGAGGCGCCCGAGGCGGTGGTGACCAGGGATTCGAGCACCTGGAACGCGGGTCCGTGAAACAGCGCGCCGGTGTCGTACGGCAGCGGCACCTTCGGCCCGTCGAGCCGCGCCAGCTCCGCGGGGGCCTGCGTCCAGGCTCCGCGCACGACCCTCGCCGAGGCCACCTCGGTGTCATCCTCGGCCACGAGCCGGACCCTCTCCCCATCCCGCTCGGTGCGAAGCTGACGCCGGCGATCGACCACAAACCAGCCCTTCACCCGCACATCACGCAGGGCGATGACCTCGCCCTCGCCCCGCGAGCCCCGGGCCAGCAGCTCGACCATGTTCATCATGGGCAGTGCCGGCACCGTCCACGTGGGCCGGTGGTCCTGCAGCCACGTGTCGACGTCCGGATCGAGCACCGCCACCGCG
>CAZVHW010000545.1:0-4240 GCA_964626835.1 uncultured Enterobacterales bacterium | reverse complement strand
AGCACCGTGGCGTGCCGTTTACCGGACACGATGCGCATTCCCAGGCTGCTGGCCTCGTAGATGCGCTTGTTGTCTACCCACAACGACGCCTCGGCCACTGCCCACGCACCGCGCTCGTCGCTCCCGGTGTCGACGATGTCGAGGGTGGTGGTGATCACGCTGTTGTGGGGCACCACCTGCCCGCGGTACTTCCAGGTCATCGGGCGGCTCGGCTCGATGGGCTCGAAGCGGGGCGAAGGGACGCCACGGTCCATGCCGGCTTCGAGCATGAAAACCTGGAGCAGCTGGATCATCGCCTCGATGCCCAGAGATCCCGGCTGGACCGGGTCCTGGAAGAAGTGGGCCTTGAAGAACCACTCGCCCGGGTCTACGTCCTTTTCGCCGCGAATGCGGCCCTTGCCGTGCTGGCCACCGTGCAACCAGAGCCCGGTGATCCGGTCCAGCATGAGCATCATCGGTTGCGGCAGGCCCGGCCGTCCCGCGGCGAACAGCGGTCCGGTGCGCTCACGGAGGTCGCGCGTGTCGTCAGATGGCTCTGTCAACAACACACGCTGCTCAACGGTGGTGGGCAGCCCCACCTGGTTGGCCATCGTCTCGGCCGGGAAGAAGCCGAACACGGTGTTCATGGCGTAGACGCGGGTGTCACCGACGAAGCACTCGACCTGGAATGACTCGATGATCATGCTCCCGGTCCGCGAGACGCTGGTCAGGCGGGAGACCGTCCGCAGGGTCCCGGCATCCTCGAACAGCTCGGCGGTCAGGTCGCCGGTCCCGTCGAGGTTTCGGAAGCACAGGTCCTCGTCAGCCACCAGCGCCGAGCCCACGTAGCTGGCCAGCCAGCCGCAGGGCTGGAGCGCGGCTTCGAGCAGCACCGCATGTGGCATGGTGCGGTTGCCGTTCTCGGCGAAGTACCAGGCGTCCTGGTCGATGTCGAACTCGACCTCGACGAGCGCGCCGGCCTCGAGCTCACCCAACGCACCCTCGACCCGCAGCACCCGAGTGATGAAGTGGTAGGGAGGGCCTGGCAGACGGGCGACCTGGCGGGGACCGTCGAAGCGCCGGTAGGAGGGCCCGAAGGCGTCCGACGGGCGGCCCCAGGCGCAGGCCAGCAGGGAGTAGTAGTCGAAAGCGAAGCCCTCGGGGGTCATCACCACCGGCCTGGTCTCCGCGTGCCCCTCGAACAGCTCGGGCCGGTCGGTCATGGGCCAGTCGGGCACAAGCTCCAGGCCCACACGGCGGGCGTGGAAGGCCTTCAGCCCGTCGATGGTGCACAACAGGTCGGCGTAGAGCGTCGGGGTCGGGCCGGCGCTGACCTCCTCGACGAACACCTCGTAGACCAGCTCCCGGCTCGTGGGGACGGCCTGCCCGCGACAGCGTAGCTGGAAGGGCTCGCCCTGGACCGGCTGGAAACGCCAGCCGTCGCGGGAGACGGTGAAGCCCATCGCTGCCATGTAGACCGACATGGCCTGCAGACAGCCCTCGAACATGAGCGTGCCGGGCATGCAGGGGTCGTTCTTGAAGTGGCCGTCGAAGAACCAGGCGTCCGGCGTGATCCCGGCCTCGGCCCGCAGGTATCCCCGGCTCCAGGGACCGCCCCGGGGCTGGAAGTCCGTGACCCGGTCAACGAACAGCATCCGGCCGTCCTGGACGCGGGGCGTGCGCTCGTGGACCTTCGTGCCCTCGAAGCCAGGGCCGAAGCAGTCCCAAGGACGCCCCTCGGAAAACGCCCGGACCTGGCCCTCGTCGAAGGCAGTGCGGGTGCAGGCGATCTGCGGAGGATCCAGGCGCGGATCCCCCGTGATCTCCTGCCCCTCGGGCGTCCACAGGCAGCCCGCCGATCCGGCCAGCTCCTCGTCGGTGAAAAAACCCGCCTGGCCCTCTCGCACGGTCAGCCGGGGCTGGCCGTCGACCTGGCACTCGTAGTGGAAGAACATCAGCCGGACGGGCCCCTGGTTGGCGTGACCGTCGATGTGGATGTCGTAGCTGAGCGTGTCGCCGGGCCGAGGGGCCGGCCCGTGGTAGGTGAGCTCGCAGCCCAGCAGCCGGTAGACCCGCTCGCCCCGGTTGAGCAGGTCCACGCCAAGCCAGGAGATCAGCATCAGGTCGGCCTGACCGGCTTCGATCATGATGCCCGGCGGCATGGCGCCCTGGTGCAGGTACCACGAGCCCCAGGTCACGTCGGTCTCGGTCCAGATGGTGCCCAGGCCCATGGTTGCGGGCTCGGCGTCGATGCCCGTCACCCGGTCGGCGAGCAGGAGGGGCGGCTCGGGCATGCGGACCTGTCGCGCATAGGCGTCCTGGGCCCGGAAGGCGGGCCCGAAGATCTCCGAGATGGCGCCAGAGGCGTGCACTTCGAGCTGTGCGCGGCCGAGCTTGGGTCCAGGCAGGCCAGCCGGCACCGGGGCCAGGGCCGGCTGCGGGAGAGGCGGCTGCGGGAGAGGCGGCGGCGGGGGAGGCGGTGGCAGTGCGTCGATCGGGATGGGAGCGACCTGCTCGGGCAGGGGCCGATGCCCCAGCGAGACCATGGCCCGCCGCTGGACCTCGACGAACCGCCGATGGGCCTCGCTCTGGGCGGTCACGAAGCCCTGCTGGGCCTGGGCCATCAGCGCCACCTGCTGCTGGTGCAGGGCCAGCAAGGGGTGCACTGCAAGCGCGGAGGGGGCAAACGGCGCGGCGGGGGCGGCAGGCGCCGCAGGGGCCAGGCCGGTCGAGCTGGCCACCGACGGTAGCGCCGGTGCGAGAGGCATCAGCCGGTGGTGCGAGTCGACCCGGACGGGTCCGAGAGCTGGGGGCAGGTCCACGGCAAGCCGGTGGGCCGGCAGGTCGATGCTGGGGCCCTTGTTTCCAGTGGCCGGCGCGCCGATGTTCCCGGCCGCAGGCGCGCCTGTCAGGGCATCGAGGGCTGCGAGATCCACATCGACTCCCGCGGCGACGAGCGCAGCCACGGCGTCGAGGGTCGCGGCGAGTCCCTGCCCCTTGCGGTCCAGCGAGACGACCACGGCATCCCTCTCGCCCAGGATTTGCTGGATCCAGCGTCCACAAAGAGCCTGGGGCCCATGCTCGACGAAGACCCGCACGCCGTCGTTCCAGGCACGTTCGATGGTGGCGGGAAGATCCAGGCGGCGGTTGGCCTGGTTGAGGATGGCCTCGGCACACGCCCGCTCGCCGGGTGCGTAGGGTCCGTGGCAGGCGTTGGAGTAGACGCGCACGTCGGGACGAAGGCTGACCTTGCGCGTGTGCAGATCGAGCCACTCCTCCCTGAACCGGTTGACCTCGGGGACGTGGACGGCCAGCTCGTAGTCCAGGCGCATGCAGCGCCCGCGGCCGATGCGGTCGACGAAACGCTCGGCAGCCGCCTCGTCCCCCGCGACCACGTAGTCGCCCCGGCAGTGCACGATGGACAGGTGCAGTCGGGTCTCATCGCGCAGAGCCAGGGTGACCTCGTCGATGGCGGCGAGGACCATCCAGCAGGCCCAGGACTTGGGCGGAGAATCGAACAGCCCGGAGCGTTCGCTGTCTGCCACCATGGCGTCGAGGTCCGACCAGATCCCCAGGGCGAACAGGGCATTGGTCTCGCCCGAGGAGTAGCCGATGACCGCTTCGGGCCGCAGGCCGAGCACACCCATGCTCAGCGCGGCGTGAACCTGGCAGACGGCAGAGGCTCCCCAGAGCTGCTGAAGCACAGTGGGACGCTGGCCCTCCGTCGACGGATCGTAGGCCCAGGCGAGCGCACGCTCGACTCCTGAGAAGCGGTCCCGCACGCGGTCGGCCAGCTCCGGAGCGGCGGCGAGGAGATCCCCACCCATGCCCCGGTAGGCCGCGCCGGCGCCAGTGAACACCAGCGCGAGCTGACCCTCGATGGGTGTCTCCCGGCAGTGGACCCCGCGACCCGCGGGGGCACCGTGGCGCAGGAACGCGATCGCACGGGACGCCCGCTCGGCACGCTGCGCCTCGTCGGACGCCACGATCACCAGGCGGAAGGGGCCAGGCTTGCCCCTGTCGTCCGACGCCAGGGCGGCCAGCACCGCCTCCCGGTCCCTCCCCCCGTAGACGTGAAGCCGTGGCGCCGACTGGTCGGGTCCGCGCCGCACACCGGTCGCTTCTTGCAGGACGAGGCGCAGGCTGCTGTCGGCGCCTTCGACCAGGCAACGACGAGGCCCGCGCGCCGGGGGCAGCCAGGGCCGCCCACCAGGTCGAGTGCGCAGGTGCAGAGCCAATGTCCCCACCGCCGCGTGGACCA
>CAZVHW010000544.1:0-5420 GCA_964626835.1 uncultured Enterobacterales bacterium | reverse complement strand
GAGACGAGGATGATCCTGGCCGCCCTGGCATACAGGGGAGGGGACCGGGCTACCGCCCTCGAGCAGCTCTCGGCGCTCCCCGCTGACTGCTCTCCCCTGGACCTGGCGCCCGAGGTCGTGCTCGCCTTGCCGGAGCTGGATTGGATCATGGCGGCCGAGCTCGCCGAAGGCATCCGCCTCCCGGAACCCCTCCGCTTTCAGGCGCGAGGAACCTGGTGGACGCTCCCCGCTGCAGGTGGACTCGCCACGCGGTCCGATGGGCCTTCCTGCGCGGTGTGCGAGTGTCCCGGTCCAGATCTGTGCACGGATGCGGGCGAGCCCTTGTTGGGAGAGCCTAGTCCGAGGTTTTCCCCTTCGCTCCGTGCTGGGCGGCTCTGGTACGGAGCTGGCTCCGAGCCCCTGGCTCGGGGGAGCGACCTACCGGGTATTTTCACTTGGTCGGGGGTGCCCGGCGATGCGCCGGTGCGGTCCACCACTCCCCCCTCCGCTGCTCTGGACACGGATCCCGAACCAGCGCCGTCGGGTGAACTCTTCTTCCTTCGCCGGCATGCGGGCGTCACGCGTCTGTTTCGACAGAGCGCGGGTGAGGAACCGGTGCCCGTCGCGCCGGATCTCCAGGCGGTCGCGTCGATGGTCTTGTTGGGGGACGTGATCGTGGTGTCGGCTGTGCTCGAAGGCGTCAGCTCTCTGCGCTGGCTTCCCGTGGACGCTCCGCCCGAGCAGCCCTCGATACCCTTGTTCGAACCCGACTTCGAGGCTTGGAGCCCTAGCCTTGCACGAGACGAACGCTGGTGAGCAGGTGCCGCCCCAGCCAGTGGTAGTGGGCTTCTATCTCGAAGGGGCCTTCCCCAGCTGCGAGATTCGGTAGGACCAGGGCGCTACCATTGGGGCCGAGCTCCACCCGCGCCTCGTGGAAGCCGACGAAGCGCTCCACAAAGGGGTAGACGGCCTTGTAGAAGGATTCCTTGATGGAAAAGACGCAGAGCAGGGCGGGCCACTGCCGATCGGCGTCCAGGGACTGCCAGGCACCCAGCTCGTCTGGGGTGAGGATGCGTGGCGCCAGGTGGGGGCGTGCAGGTTCGAGGCACTCGAGGTCGATGCCTAGGCTCCCTGCCGATCGTTGTCCCACCATCCCCACCACCAGATCGCGTTTGTGGCTGACCGAGGCGCTGAGGTCCTTGGGGAGTTTGATGCAGCCCGAGTCGTGGGAGAGAAAGGGCTGGCGTCGGGTGCGCAGGCGCTTGAGCGCGAGCTGCAGAGCCAAGCGCCCCCCGGTCCATTCCATCAGGCGGCGACCTCTGAGCCGTGTGCACCACGCGCGCTCCTTGGGATGCAGGCGCTGGAGCACGTGGTTCGGCGGCGCCTCGACACTCACTGGAAGGTGGATGGCTTCGACGATCCCGTGGGGAAGGGCTTCCCAGAAGGCAAATTCCCAGGCGGAAGGCTGGGTTTCTTCGGGAAGGGGGTGTTCGGATTCGGTCGGCATCGGGTGAATGGAGCACCGGGCGGGAGGGTCGGGAGAGGGTATCATGGGGGGTGTACGGGGGTGCGGTGAGACCCGCAGCGGAGGGATGTGTGAGCGCGTCATGGAGTCGCGGCCGTGGGAGTTCGCGCTGCATGTCGAAAGAGGCTAACGAGGTCTGCGCTCGGCAGGGAAACCCCGTCCGGGCAGGCCACTCCTCACGAGGCGTCCATCGTGGCACGGCTTCTTGCATTGTTTTCGCTGCTGCTGCTCCCGGCAGGGTGGTCTCGCGCCGCCGAACCCATCGGCATCCCCGTGGACCCGGCGATCCAGCATGCCGAACACGAGCGCCTCGCCGGAGAAATGGAACAGCTCGCCCGGCGGCAGGTCTGGGAAGGGCTCGAGGACAAGTTTCAGCAGCTCGAGGAGCTGGGTGTGGAGCTTCACTTCGACGACCTCTTGCATGGCGCCTACTCGGCACGCGCACTCGGCAACGCCCTCGCAGCTCGTGAGCGCCTCGAGGCAGCATCGTCGCTTCGCGAGGACGATGAGCTGATCGACTGGATGCGCAGTATCGACAGCCACTACGGGCGCGTCGTTCTCTCCACCAACCCTCCGCGGTCCACCGAGCTGCTTGCTTCGACCTTGCCCTTCGCCCCTGACGAACGCGCGGCGGTGCAGCACGCCGTGCAGATGCTGTCCGACGACGGCGCCTTCGAGGGTTTGCTTCCCGAAGGCGACTATCAGCTGGCGGACACCCTGTTCGAGGTCGAGCCGGGTATCGAGCTCCGCATCGAGGTCTCCACCCGTCGCAACCGCTCGGCGCGCAAGGCCGAGGACGATCGGTAGTATTCTCCATGGCCCTCGAAGAACGAGCGGGAGCGCAGATCTTGATGGACGTCGGTGCTCTGGCGGCCGTGGTGGGTTGCTCAGGGGCGCCGAGAGCGCTCGAGGCCGGCCTCGCAGGGTTCGCCCATCGGCGACACCGTGCGGTCAACGTGGCTGCACTCGGTCCATCGGGGCTCTCCACCGTCCCCGCTCTCGGCGGGGAAGCCTCAGCCGTGGAAACTCTGGCCGGGCTCGAGTCGGACGCTCACCACGGCGTGGCAGCAACCAGCGCGACAACGACCCACGATGGCAGGGCGTCCTGTCTCTCCTGGGGTCGGCTCGGTGATCGGTTCATGGTTGCCGGGGTCGTGGGTCGCTTCCACAACGGTGACGCTCTGCGCACGGCCTGCCTCGAGAGGGGCACGCTGTTCGCCGGTCAGGGTGAAGCCGAGCTCCTGCTCCAGCTTCTGGCGCTGAGTCGGCAGCGCACGCTCGTCAACCGTGTCGTCGAGGTCCTCGAGCGACTCGTAGGCGCCTATTCGCTGGTGGTGGTGTCCGACGAGCTGAGCATCGCCGCGCGAGATCCCATGGGATTTCGACCCCTGTGGTTGGGCAGAATCGCCGAAGGCTTCGCGGTGGCGTCCGAGCCCGCAGCCTTGGCGGCCATGGGGGCCTCGGAGCCGCGCGAGCTCGCTGCGGGCGAGCTCGTCGTGCTCGAGCCCGGATCTTCGCCCTCCTCCTTGCGGCCCTGGGGTGTGTCCAGGAGGGCAGCGTGCGTGTTGGAGTGGCTCCGGCTCGCCCGCCTCGACACCAGCTTCGAGGGGCTGAGCGTGCACACGCTGAGAAAGCGGCTGGGGCGGGCCACCGCGGCCGCCCACCCGGTACCCCCCGGCGTCGTCACCGCCCTGCCGGGCGAGTGCCCTGCGGCAGCAGTGGCGTTCGCGAACCAGGCTGGCATGCCGCTCGAGGTGGTCTTCGTTCCTCCTCCTGTCGACCTCGGCATCCTTTACGCCAAGCAGGGTCCAGCGGTGGTGGAGGCCGCCGTACGCGGCCGGGAGGTCACGTTGGTTCACGGTCCAACAGTGGCACCGGAGCGTCTGCGCGCCGTAGTTGGCAAGCTGTCTCGAGCGGGCGCCCGGCGTGTTCACTCGAGGTGCTACGCGCCCTTGCTTCGCAGTCGATGTCCCCACGGCGTGCGTCTTCATGCGCCCCTCGGTGTGCCAGCGGGGGGCGAGGACACCGCCGCACTGCGTGTCGTCAGCGGAGCAGACAGCGCCGCCGCACTCAGTCCGGAAGAGCTGGCCTCCGCCCTGGGTCGGGAGCCGAAGGGCTACTGCTCCTTTTGTTTGGGAGGGGAAGCCCCCTTGGCAGGACGAGATGCGGGCGCGACCCCCCAGCTGCCGCTCTTCCAAGGTGCTGACGCCGAGCGTTGAGCGGGCCATGCTGGTATGATGCTCCGAACCTCAAGAGCGGTTGAAGGCATCTGAATGGGCAAGAGCATCGGGATCGATCTCGGTACGACGAACACAGCGGTGGCCGTCATCCTCGATGGCAGGCCCAAGGTTCTCGAAGACGAGAAGGGCTACAAGGTCCTGCCTTCTTGTGTCTCGTGGAAGGACGAGGGTCGCTACGTCATCGGTCAGTCAGCCAAGAACCTCGTCCTTAGTGCGCCAGATCGCACCGTCTACGCCATCAAGCGGCTGATCGGCAGACGCTTCGACTCCGTCGAGGTTCAGCGCACGCGCGAGCGGGTGGGCTTCGGTATCCAACAGGCGGACGACGGTGGCGTGCTCGTGAAGCTGGGCGAGGAAGTTCTCTCTCCTTCCGAGGTCGCGTCCGTCATCCTGCAGGTCGCCCGCCAGATCGCAGAGCGGGCCTTGGGCGACGAGGTGGACGAAGCCGTCATCACCGTCCCCGCCTACTTCACGCACTCCCAGCGCGAGGCCACGCTCGAGGCTGCCCGCATGGCCGGCCTGCGATGCGAGCGGCTCATCAACGAGCCCACGGCGGCAGCGCTGGCGTACGGCTATCGCCGAGACTTGGACCGCCAGCTGCTCATCTTCGACCTGGGTGGCGGCACCTTCGACGTCTGCGTCTTGAGGATGTCCACGGGTGTCTACGAGATCATGGCGTCTCGTGGCGACAGCTTCCTGGGTGGCGAAGACTACGACTTCAGGCTGGTGGACCACCTGGCCGATCACTTCCAGTCCAAGCACGGTGTCGACCTGCGCGATGACCGCATCGGCCTCCAGCGTCTCAAGGACGCGGCTGAGCGCGCCAAGTGCGAGCTGTCTTTTACGGACCGAACCACGGTACTCATTCCCCGCGTCCTCGATGAAGTCAACCTCGAGATGGTCGTGTCGCGGCAGACCCTCGAGGCACTCGTCGAAGACCTGGTCACCCGCAGCGTCGAGGTCACCCGGCGTACGCTCGACGATGCCGGGCTCTCCGCGAGCGACATCGATGACGTCATCTTGGTGGGTGGGCAGACGCGCATGCCCAAGATCCGGGAATCCATCACCGGTCTGTTTGGGCGAGAGCCGAACCGCTCCGTGCACCCCGAAGAGGTCGTGGCCGTCGGCGCTGCCGTGCACGCCAACACCCTCGCGGACAGCAGCGGGGCCACCACCGTTCTGCTCGATATCACCCCCTTCGATCTCGGCATCGACTCGGTGGGTGGCATGTTCGCGCCTATCATTCCGCGCAACTCCAAGATTCCCACTAGCCGCACTCGCACCTTCGCCACCGTCCACGACAACCAGGAGCGCGTGCGCGTCATCGTGCGCCAGGGCGAGAACATCCAGGCCGAGGAGAACGAGTTCCTGGGCGAGTTCGTCATGGAAGGCATCACCCCGATGCCCGCCATGGAGGCCAAGGTCAACGTCTCCTTCCGTCTCGACGCCAACGGCATGTTGCACGTCCAGGCCAGCGAGGTCGCCACCGGTGAACGCAAGCAGATCACCATCCGCAACTATGCCCAGCTGGTCTCCGGCGAAGAAGATGGCAGCGGCCAGATCGTGCGGCCCATCATCGAGGGCGATGTCGGGGCAACCGACGCACCGCGGCCCGCCACGGCTTCCACCAAGGCACTACCGGACGAACTGGCTCCCCTAGGTCGCCCCGATGCAGC
>CAZVHW010000543.1:0-5439 GCA_964626835.1 uncultured Enterobacterales bacterium | reverse complement strand
ACGTGCCGACCTTCGCGCCGCAGCAGGCCCCAGGCGAACGGCTCGGCGGCGGTGTCGAGCATGACGGGGCCCAGGGGAGGTTGGTCCGCGCGAAGGCCGCGCCCGGGCGCCAGGGCAGGTGGCCGGCGTAGGCCCAGGCGCGGAACGGCGCGTGATCGACCACCCACGCGAAGCCCAGCTTGTGCGCCTCGCGCCAGAGCTTGTCGACCTTGTCGCCGGCCTGGACCATCCCCGGCGTGGCCCCGCGGTTTGGCACACCACATGCCGCCACGGCGCGGGCTGCCTTGGCGAATCCACGCCCGTGGGCGTGGGTGCCAACCTCGTGCCCACGCGCCACGAGTGCCCGCAGCGGGTTGTCGTGGCCGGCTCGGGCGGCTTGCCGAGCAAAGGCCGCTCGGAAGCGGAATCCCAGCCTGGCCCCCGCTCGCTCGGCGGCGTCTGCGATGCTGCGGACCAGGCGGTCCGCGTCCCGAAAGTCGGCCCCTCGCTCGAGCTCGAGGTCGTCTACGTGGAGCTCGGAGATCACGAGGGGGAACGCGGTGCTCATCGCACCAGTCTATCCGACCGTCCTCGGGTGTTTGCCAGACCGGCTCGGGACGTTGATGGCCCCCCCTCCCACGTGATAGGGTCCAGCCGCGAAAAGCCGCTTTATTTCCTTCGGTGCCGTGTGGAGCAGCCGTGAACGAGCAGAGCCCCAAGAAGTTCGCCACCGGTGACGTCATCGCCAAGAAGTACGAGGTCCTTCGCTTCCTCGGCGAAGGCATGTCGGCGCAAACCTACCTCGCAAAGCACATCGCCTCGGGCAAGGAGCTCGTCGTGCGCTTCCTGCGCCCGAACCTGGTGGCCGATCAGAAGGATCGCGAGCGCCTGCGCCAGCTCTTCGAGCGCGCCCGTGGCGTCCGCAACGAGTCCCTCACCCGCTACGGCGAGCTGGGCGTCCACCAAGACCGCATCTACCACACGGAAGAATACTTCCCGTCCGAGTCCCTGCGGGAGCTCGTCGATGCCTACGTGGCAGAAAACAAGGCGTTCTCCCTCCAGGAAGCCTGCCAGCTGGCCATCTCGGTGCTCGAGTCCGTCGAGGTTGCCCACAACGCGGGCATCATCCACCGCAACCTCAAGCCCGAGAACGTGCTGGTTCACACCAAGCGCACGGGGCCGGCTGCGAACGCCAAGGTCATCCGTACCGTCAAGATCACCGGCACGGGCCTGTCTGGGGTGCTCAACCCCACCATCTTCGCCGAGAGCTTCGTCAGCCGAGAAGACGCGCCCTACCTGGCCCCAGAGTTGTCTGGATTCGATCAGGACTGTGGGCCACAAGCCGACATCTACTCCATGGGCGTCCTGCTCTACGAGCTGCTCTGCGGCCAGCGGCCCATGGGCACCTATCTTTCCCCAACCCAGCTCCGCGACGATCTGCCCGAGCACGTCGACGACATCGTCGAGATCGGGCTGGCCCACAACCCGGAAGACCGCTACCCCACCGCGCGGGACATGATCAACGACATCCAACGTTCGTTCTCGCTGGAGATGCAGTCCGGGCGCACCGTGGTTTCGTTCCGCAACATCCTCATGGGCCTCGGTGCCGCCATCGTGCTGGCCGTGGGCATCGGCGCCTACGTGCTCACATCGGACAAGCCCGATCCGCTGGCCGAGGCTCGCCGCCAGGACGAGATGATCCGCCGCAACGTCCAGTCCCAGAACCCACTGCCCGACGAGGCCATCGTCAAGGCCATGCTCGAGCAGCACAAAGAGATGGTCTACGTGCCTGGCGGTACCTTCGTGCGCGGTCGCTATGGTTCCGAGGCTCCGGACGTCGCCACCTCTTCCGAGCCCCTGCGCGACGTGGTCAAGGTCCCCGACTTCTTCATCGACCGCTACGAGTTTCCCAACAAGGTGAACGCCAAGCCCGCGGTGCGCGTCACCTGGGCCCAAGCCGACGACGCCTGCCTGCAGGTCGGAAAGCGCCTCTGCAGTTCCGACGAATGGGAAAAGGCCTGCAAGGGCCCGGGCAACCTCATCTACGCGTATGGTGACGAGTTCAGCGAGGCCTGCGGCGCTGAAGTGGTCGGTTCCTACAAGCTGGGCGACCGCTCCGAGTGTGTGTCCGGCTACGGCGTCTACGACCTCTCCTCGGGGTTGCGCGAGTGGTCCGAGACCCCCAAGCCCGGCAAGGACGGCCGCATGCTGGTCAAGGGCAACCAGCACAACCCCATCCGGGGCACCCGCTGCGCGTTCGCCGTGGACGAGTCTTCGGGGTTCTCCGAGACCACCTTGGGCTTCCGCTGCTGCCTCAACGCCGACGGCAGCGCCACCCCCGAGCCCGAGCAGCCCGCGCCGGAAGACCAGCCCGCGGCTGAGTAGTCGCGGCCAGCAGCCCGCACCGGAAGACCACCCCGCGGCGAGTAGTCGCTGCTAGTTTTCGTCAGCCACGGCGCTCGCGCCAAAGCTGGGCCGCGCGCTCCAGGCGCGCCCGCACCAGCCGGTACACTCCTGCGTCGTGCGTCAGCTCGGTGTGGCCTACGCGCTTGATAAGCACGTTCTCCATGGATGCGTCGCCAGCGCGCGGCCTGAGAATGGAGAAGGGGTAGGGGCAGACGAGGTCGTGCTTGCTGTAGATGCTGGTGAGGGGGATGTCGGACGGAAAGGAGTCGCGAGAGAGCCGCCCGAGGAAGCGCGATCCGGGCATGAGATCCCATGGCGTCGCCGAGAGCAGGCCCCCCAGCATCATCCATCCGCCCACCACGGCGGTGGGGGTGCCATGATGCGGTGTGCCCATGGTGACCAGGGACTTGACCCGCTTGTGGCCGCCGTGCTGCTGGATGTACTGGCGCGCCACCAGGCCGCCTTGGGAATGGCCGATGATGTGGAATCGGTCCAGGTCGTAGCGTTCGCAGACCCGCTCGATCTTCTCCGCGATGCGCTCGGCCAGCACCGCCGGCCTTCGGGTGTTGAAGCGGTAGAGCAGCCCGCCCAGGTCGAAGCTGAATACGCCGTAGCCATCGTATCGCAGGCGGTCTTCCATGACTTCCCAGACGGCGCGGGTCTGGAAGAAGCCATGGATCAGGAGGACGGTCTCGTCGTGCTGCGCGAAGTCGCCGCGGCGTACGATTCGGTTGCCGCGCATGTAGACCTTGCGGATGCTGCCAAGGTTGTTTCGCAGCAGATCGTAAAACAAGCTCGGAGGGGTGCGCGCCACGGACGCTCCTGCAAAGACGGATGGATGGTGGGTGCTGCAGGGGATGCTACAATGTCTGCCGCCGTCCGTGCAATGGGAGGCTCCGATGTCAGCGCGAACGTTGCTGCTCTCCGTGGTTCTGCTCACCCTGGGATGCCCAGCCGAGGTCGACGAGGGCGATCCACCTCCCATCCCCAAGGGTGGCGACACCGGCGACACCGCTGCGGTGTGTTCCGGCACACCGCCGGTCATCACCTCGCTGAGTGCGTATGCCGATGGGCTGCACGAGCTCGAGCAGGGCCAGTCCTACCCCACCATGATCTTCGAGATCCAGGCTGACGATGACGATGGCGACCTGAACTTCGTCACCTACCAGGCCTGGTGGGACGACGACATGGATGGCACCGTGGACACCTCGGGGTCCGCGAAGATCACGGGCCAGGCCACCATCAGCTCCACCCGCTGTGCCAGCTTCACCATGGACCTCGACCTCTCCCTCGCGTCTCAGGGCGACCCCGCCTACAACGTCTGGTACGACTTCGCGGTCGTCATCGGCGACGAAGCGGGCCTGCTGTCGGAGCCCGCGTACGTGCAAGGGGCGATGCCCAAGGAAGACGGCTCGGATCCCGATCCGTACGAATAGGCACCAGGGTCGGCGCATCATGGACCCGGACCGAACGACCACGCGCGTGCTCGTCTCTGCCTGTTTGCTGGGCGTGCGCTGCCGGTATGACGGTGGGCACAGACGCCAAGAAGGGATCGAGTCGTTCTTGGCGGGCTTCGAGGTCGTTCCGGTCTGCCCCGAACAGGCGGGTGGGTTGCCGACTCCGCGCGTGCCCTGCGGTCTCCACGGGGGGGATGGCGCGGTGGTCTGGGAGCGCGGCGCACGGGTGTTGGATCGGGATGGTATCGACCGCAGCGACGCATTCCGCGAGGGTGCCCACTGCTGCCTACAGCAGGCGCCCGATGCTGCCTGGGCGCTACTGAAGTCTGGCTCGCCCTCCTGCGGTGTTCGCCGCACCCGGATCGACGGCGTCAAGGCCGCGGGCCGAGGCGTCTTCGCCAGCCTGCTCGCCCAACGGGGGATCCCGCTGCAGACCGAGGAGGACCTATCGCTGGGCTCCCGAAGCCGGAAGCCGGTCTAGGTCCGGACCCGGTGTACCGCCAGCACCCCTCGGATCTTCTCGACGTTGCGGATGAGCTTGTTGAGCTCGCTGACGTCGCGTACGGCCACCTCGATGGTGATCTCGCCCTTTTCGTCCTTCATGGGCTGGGCGCTCGCGCGCAGGATGTTGATGCCGGCTTGTTCGCAGGTGCCGGAGATGTTGGCGAGGATTCCGGGCCGGTTGGCGCAGATGATGTTCAGCTCGCCGGAGTGTTTGGTGTTGGCTCCTCGATCCCACTCCACCGGGATGCGGCGCTCTTCTTCGAGGGCCAGCAGCTGAGGGCAGCTCGACAGATGCACGGTGATGCCTCTGCCCCGTGTGATGTAGCCGGTGACGGGCTCGCCGGGCAGAGGGGTGCAGCAGCCGGCGTAGGTGACCAGCAGGTCGCCTTCGCCCGCGATCCGTACGGGGCTGGCCGCGCGGCCTCGGATGCGCTCGAGGAACGTCGCGATGCTGTTCTTTTCCTGGGTTGCCGGGGTCCACTCCAGGTCGGGGACCAGCGCCTTGATCACCTTGCCTAGGGGCACTTGGCCGCGGGCGAGGGCCAGGTAGAGCTGGTCGGCTTCGCGGAACGAGTAGGACTTGAGCACCTGCTTGAGCCGACCTTCCTTGATGAGCTTGCCGAGATTGCGCCCCTGGCGACGCAGCTCGCCGACCAGCAAGCCCTGGCCCATCTCGATGCCCTGATCCCGCTCGGCATCCCGCAGGGCTTTCCGGATCTTGGCCAGGGCGCGCCCTGTCGTCGCGATGTTGAGCCAGTCGCGGCTGGGCTTCTGCGCCTTGCGGGTGACGACCTGGATGGACTCGCCGCTGGCCAGCTCGTGCCGGAGGGACACCATTCGGCCCTCCACCATGCCGCCGGTGCAGTGGTTGCCCAGGTCGGTGTGGATGGTGTAGGCGAAGTCGAGCACCGTGGCACCCGCTGGGAACGAGCGCACTTCACCGGCGGGCGTGAACACGTAGACGTCGTTGGCGAACAGCCCGCTCTTCGCGGTTGCCAGAAACTCGTTGGAGTCCTGCACCTCGTGGGCTGCCTCGAACAGCTCTCGCAGCTTCTCGAGGGTCTCGATGCTCTTGGGATCGAGACCGAGGTGG
>CAZVHW010000542.1:0-5453 GCA_964626835.1 uncultured Enterobacterales bacterium | reverse complement strand
CGATGGCCTTGTCCACCACGTTCCGCAGCTCTGCGAGGTCGAAGGGCTTGGTGATGTAGTCGTGGGCGCCGAGCTTCAAGGCTTCGACCGCGGAGTGCACGGTGCCGTGGGCGGTGATGATGATGACGGGTAGCTCCGGCAGCTCGGACCGGCACCACGCCAGCAGCTCCAAGCCGCCGATCTTGGGCATCTTGAGGTCGGTGACGACCAGGTGGTAGGGCTGGGCCTCGAGCAGCGAGATGGCCTCTCCGCCGTGCTGCGCTGCGTCTACTCTGTGGCCGTCTCGCCGCAGGTGGGCGGTCAGCACCCGTCGGATGGACGGCTCGTCGTCCACGATCAGGATGCGGGAGCGGGAGCGGGCCATGGGCTGGGCGTAACACGCGCTGGGCTGACCGGAGGCAGCCCAACGCGGTGGCGTTCGTGCAGTCGGCGTCCGGGCCGCCGCAGCACAACGGCACCCTGCCCGGAGGCAGCCCAGCGCCGCGCCGTTCGTTGGTAGGTCCGCCCACGCCCGCCTCTGTCGAGCGTGGTTATAGCAGGAGAGCCTGCTGTGCCTGTCGCCTCGGTGGCCAGGGAATGCCGACCACCCTCGAAGGGTCGGCAAGCCTCGGCCGTCTCCTCGGAGCGGCCGGTGACCGCGGCCAACGGAGGTCTCCTTGCGCACTCTCCTCGTCACTCTCGTGTTGGCTCTCTGCACCGCCGGCTCGGCCCTCGCTGCCGACCAAGCGCCAGAGTTCACCCTGCGGGACATCAACGGCAAGCAGGTCAGCCTCGCCGACTTTTCGGATCAGGTCGTGCTCATCAGCTTCTGGGCCACCTGGTGCACGCCCTGCCAGGCCGAGATGCCGCACCTGCAGCGCTTCTTCGAGACCTACGGGGATCAGGGCTTCACGGTTCTTTCGGTCAACACCGACGACGCGCGCTCGTCTTCCCAGGTCAAGCCCTTGGTCAAGAGCAAGGGCCTGACCTTCCCGGTCCTGCTCGACCGCGAGACGGCGGTGGTGGCTCTGTACAACCCCGCCAAGACCCTCCCCTTCGCAGTCCTGCTGGGCAAGGATGGCGCCATCGCCCAGGTCTTCCAGGGCTATACACCCGGGGAAGAGGTGCACGTCGAAGAGGCGGTCAAGGTCGCTCTGGGGCTCGCCGAGCCGGCCCCCGAGTAGGACATGGCTCGCTTCGCCTCGGCCGCGCTGGCCACCTCTGGCGCGCTTTTTCTGTCAACCGGCGTCGCCCAGGCGGCGATCTCTCTCGAGGGTGAGGGCGCGCTGGCGGGAGGGACGCTCTCCCTCACCGAGCGTCTCGCCCTGCGCTACTACCACGTCGATGACCTGCTCCCGGGCTTCGAGGACCGCAGCATCCACGACTACGTCGAAGAGGTCAATCGGCTCAACGTGCTGGTCAACAAGGGCGGCTTCGCCGCGGGCGCCCAGGTGGACCAGGTGGGGCTGTTCGCCAACCGCTACTACCTCGACGACGAGCTGTACCACTCGTACCAGCTCTACGATCCCACCATCGACTCCCCCTTCCCCGACGCCTATGTCAACCTCGAGAAGCTGTATGTCCGCGGCAAGGGCCGTCACGTCGAGGTCACCCTCGGCGATGGCTACGTGTCCTTCGGGCGCGGGCTCGCCCTGAACCTGGTGCGGAACACCGACATCGACCTGGACACCTCCCTGCGGGGTGTGCGCGCCGTGGTTCGTTCCGGATCCTGGGACTTCACCGGGGTCACGGGCCTGACCAACCCTCAACAGGTGCAGCAAGACAACCCCAACGTCGGCATTCACCCCGACAACACCCACATGATCTCGGGCCTGCGAGCAGAGCGCTTCGGGCTTGGGCCGTTCAACCTGGGTGTGCACGGCGTGGTCTACAGCTTCGCCCGCGACTGGATCGAGACCGAGCCGTTCTTCTCTCGCTACGCTCAGCCGGTCGATGCGATCGTGACCGGGGCCACGGTCGAGGGCTTCGGCCTGCTCGGCTTCGATGTCGTCGGCGAGTTCGACTGGTTCGAGTACCGCTCCGAGGACTTCTTCGGTAGCGACGAAGCCGAGCCAGCCTATGGCGCCTATCTCTCGGCCTCGGCGTATCCCGGCAAGGCCGTGGTGCTGGTAGAGGCCAAGCACTACGTCAACACCGAGCTCATCAACAGCTTCACCGGTGTGGACAACTACGAGGTCGCGGTGGCGCCCACCCTCGAGTACGAGCGTGCCATCACCGAAGACTCCTCCGCCGCCGTCAACTCCAACGACATCTCAGGGGCGCGCTTCCGGGTGGACTACCCCATCAAGCCTGGGGTGCTCATGCCCTACCTCTCGGTGGCGGCGATGCGCGACCGCGAGCTGGGTGGTCTTCACTTCAACCAGGCACCGGAGACCATCATCCATCCGGTGGTCGGCATCCAGTGGTTGGGCCAGCAGGCCCACGTCATCGCCACCGCGGGTGGTCGTGCCGACATCCGCGATGACGACTCGGGTGCCGACATCGCCTCCCATGTCGATCTGGACGTCCAGGTTCCTGCCGGCCCGCTGGGGACCCTCGAGCTGTCCTCGGCGTTCATGCGCTTCGCCTGGGGTGACAACCTCATCCAGCAGTCGGACTTCACCGACGTGGTCAACGCCCTCGCCCTGCACGCCACCGACAAGTGGACCTTCATCCTCTGGCAGGACTTCTCGGACAACCCACTCATCGCCAGCACCGGCAACATCGCGGACAACGTCTACGGCGCCGTCGAGGCCCAGTACAAGCCGTCTTCTTCCCTGACCACCAGCCTGTTCTACGGCGCCTACAAGGCCGGCATCCGGTGTGCTGGCGGCCAGTGCCGTAGCCTACCGGGCTTCGAGGGGATGCGCTTCCAGCTGTCCGGCTCGTTCTGACGAGGCCCGAGACCCTCCCGCCGGAAGCTGTCGCCCCGGTGGTGTGTCTTCCGTCTGTCGGCGACAGGGCTCCTGCGGTGTCCTGCCTCCCGGGATATGGGCCCCCCGTCCGAGTCGCTCCCCGGACCCACACACTCCGCTTGGAACCAGGTGATCATGTCCCTCCGAAGCCTCCTCTCCGCCATCGCCTCGTTCATCCTGCTGGTGGCGCTGTCCCCCACGGCCGACGCTGCCCAGATCAAGATCGCGGGGGTCATGGCTTCTTCCCGCTACCCCACCGAAGAAGGCATCTCCTACGCCGAGACCAACATCAAGGACGGCAAGGTCTCCACGGTGTGGGTCGAGGGCGAGGACGGCTCCGGCCTCGGTTCATGGATCGAGATCGATCTGGGTGGCAGCCACACCGTCACCCACATCAAGCTGTGGAACGGCAACTGGTACTCCTGGGACTTCTGGAATCGCCACAACCGGGCCAAGGAGATCGAGTTCACCTTCTCGGACGAGACCACCCAGAAGTTCACCTTGAAAGACGAGAAGGTCGCCGAGGTCATCACCTTCGACAAGCCCGTCACCACCTCCACCATCAAGCTCAAGATCAAGGGCATCTACCGGGGCAGCACGTTCAACGACACCTGCGTCTCCGAGCTGGCGGTGTTCAACGATCAGCCAGAGGTCTTCCACACCGTCGCGGGCACCGCCGATAGTGGTCACTTGCCCGAAGACGCGGACGGCACCTACGACATCTCCAATACCTGGGACATGCTCAACGACACCATGTGGTGCGAGAACCAGAGCGCCGGTGACGGTACGGGGTCGTGGATCGAATACCGTTTCGGCAAGAGCGTGCGGGTGGGCAAGCTCCTGTTCCTCAACGGCAACGCCTACGACACCACCTTCTGGCGCAAGTCCAACCGCGCCACCCAGATCACCTTGATCTTCTCCGACGGCTCACGCGAAGCCATCCAGGTCAAGGACTTCATCATGCTGCAGACCCTGCGCTTCGCCTCTCGCGACACCACCTCGGTGCGCGTCACCTTCGACGCCGTCAAGCCGGGCACCGAGTACAACGATCTCTGCGTTTCCGAGGCGCGTTTCACTGAATAACCGTGTTTCTGGCCTCGCTGCATCGCTTGCCTTGCAACGAAAGTGCAAGAGCTTGGTTCTGTCCCCATGGAACCGTTGCGGACGGGCGAGGGATTTGACTACGCTGTGCACGTTCCAGAACCGCCATGTCCCCTGGAGGAAACGATGTCTAGGCATGTCTTTGCCCTGCTCTTGGTCCCGGTCCTCGCTTGCTCGATCGAGAACGATCCCAGTCGGCGCAGCACCACCGACACCTTCTTCCAGGAACCACCGGCCGACGTAGACATTCTCTGGGTGATCGACGACTCGCCGTCCATGCAGCAGGAGCAGGAAGAGGTCGGCGCTCGGTTCGCAGAGTTCATCGGCCATCTCCAGGACACCAACATCGACTTCCACATCGGCGTGATCACCACGGACATGGACATCGAGAACGAAGACGCCGCTCGCCTGTTGGGCGATCCGCCGGTCATCACGCCAGACGTCACGGACTTCGAGTTTGTGTTCAACGAACGGGTCCAGGTGGGCGTAGACGGCTCCGACATGGAGCGCGGCCTCGAGGCGGCCTACGAGGCGCTCACCGAACCGATGATCTCGGATTCCAACAATGGCTTCCTGCGCCGGGACTCCGTGCTGTCCATCATCTTCGTCTCCGACGAAAACGACTGCTCGGACAGGGGCGCCTACCCCGAGAGTGCGGGCGGCATGGCCTGCTACGACGAGTCCGACCAGCTCGTGCCCGTGCGCGACTTCGTCAACGACTTCCGCGCCATGAAGGAAGACGCGTCGGACGTCATCATCTCGTCCATCGTGGGCCCGGACATCCAGCAAGACTGCGAGGACACCGTCCCCGGCACTCGGTACCTGGCCGTGGCCCAGAACACGGGTGGGGTCGAGGGCAACATCTGCGACGAAGACTTCACGGACATCATGGACAAGATGGGTCTGTCGGTGTCGGGCGTGCGCTCTTCGTTCGAGCTCGGCTGTGTCCCGGTCGTGGAGACCTTGGAGGTCTACGTCGGCGACACCGACGAGGACGAGGATGACTACGACGAGGTCCCCCAGGATGCTCAGAACGGCTGGGCCTACGACGAGGAGACCAACTTCATCACCTTCAACGGCGACTCGGTGCCGCCCCGCGGCTCGGTGATCAACGTGCAGTACGAGGTTGGCGGCGCCTGCTCATAGCGGCGTGGGGCGCCGACGGGCTCATTCGTCGGACTCGTTCAATCCTGGAAGGAAGTGGCCCAGGCGAGTGAGCGCTCGGAGGTCCCCCGCCTCTTCGGGCAGGGTGGGCACCCTCCAGAGGCGAGCGCCGGGTCCCACCGCCTGACGGAGCCGGTCGAGGGCGTCCCGGTCGGCCTGCGCGAGACGCTCGAAGCGCGGATGGGCCCGTCGCACACCGCGCAGGATGTCGTTCCAGTCGCGCTGTTCGAGTGCGGGGGGGGGGACGAAGGAGGAGGGGAGGGGAGGGGGCTCCCCGTGCTTCGGACACGGTGC
>CAZVHW010000541.1:0-5456 GCA_964626835.1 uncultured Enterobacterales bacterium | reverse complement strand
ACACGGTGGTGGTCATCACCATCGACACCGTGCGCCCTCGCGTGCTCCACGCAGAAGGGCGAGACTGGAACGTCGCCCCCAACATGCTCTCGTTCTTCGACGAGTCTACGTGGTTCGATCGGGCCATTACTCCGCGGGGATACACCGCCGTGGCCCTCGCCTCCATGCTCACCGGAGTCTACCCGCGCACCCACGGCGTCCGGAACAACGACCTCATCGACGCCATCTCACAGCCCACGCTCGCCCATCGTTTTGGCGAGGGTGGCTACACCACCCTGGGCTATGCAGCCAACAAGTGCCAGCTCATGGAGAACGGCTTCGACGAGTCGGTGTGTGGCAACCTGATGAACAGCTCGGACACCGGCCTCCCCACCAACCAGGAAGACCTCGACCAGGTGGCCAACGACCAACTCCTGCTCGATTCCTTCACCGAACGAGTAGCCCAGCTCGAAGACGACGAGCCTGTCTTCGTCTGGGTCCACCTCAACCTGCCCCACTCGCCGTATTACCCCATCACTCCGTGGATCGACGAGTTCCACCCTGACGAATACCAGGGCGAGATCGACACGACCGAAGAGATGGACCTCTACCTGGTCACCCTCGACGAGCAGCCCTTCGACGACGCTGACCGCAACTGGGTCGAAGCGGTCTACGCCAGCGAGCTGCGCGACACGGACGAGCGCTTCCAGGGCTTCATGGATGCCCTCGAGGCGGTGGGCAGGCTCGACGAGGCCATCGTCGTGTTGGGCGCCGACCATGGCGAGGAACTAGGCGACCACAACGGCTACTTCTACCACGGCTGTTCACCCTACGACTCCGTCATGCGGGTGGAATACGCCATCCACGCACCGGGCCGGCTGCCTCGGGGCGTGCAGGTCGAGGCCCCCATCAGCACCATCGACATCGCCCCCACGGTGGTCGAGCTGGCCTCCGCCTTCTCATGGGGCGGTGACGCCGAGGGAGTGTCCCTGGTCACGGACCTCCGGGATGGAGCCGAGCCCGATCACGACGTGTTCTTCGAGCGCAGCACCGGTACGGCGGGCGTGGTCCGCGGTGCTCACAAGTACATCCTCACCCCTGAGGGTGAGTACGACGAGTGTGTGCCCTTCGAGGGCAACCCCGATGCTGCTTACGCCGCAGAGGTCGAAGAGCTCTACGACATCTCCGCCGATCCCACCGAGCTGGCCAACCTTGCCAGCTCCGAGCCGACGAAACGCAGCGATCTCTCCGCGGTGGTCTGTGCTTGGGTCCGCGACGGCGACTGGGTTCCCGAATACCAGCAGGAAGCAAACCCGCTGCTCGGCTGGTGTGACGACAGCTACCCCCAGTAGGGTCCCCTACAGCTCGCTGGCGCTCCAGCTCGCAAGCTCCCAGCTGGCGCTGTCCACGTCCACCAACGCCCAGAGCGTGTCCGAGTCTGCCGCCAGGCGTTGCACCCGAGCACCGCCCGCAGACACACAGCCGACCTCGCCAGCGGTGGTCGCCGCGCAGAGCTGGCTTTCCCCGTCACCCGTGGTCCCCCACACCGCCCGCCCCTCGAGCCAGACCGGCGCCAGGTGGGGATCGACGGTGTCGGGCATGGCCAGGATGCTCGCGCCTTCCCAGCTCTCCCCTCCGTCGCTGGACGAGGCCAGGACCGCATGAGCGCCAGCGTCGTCGTGGGCCACGGCCGCCAGCCAGAGCACACCCTGCGCGTCGGACCTCAGAGCGGGCAGCTCGAGTCGCCAGTGCTCGGTGTCTGTCAGAGAGGACAGCTGCGCGGAGTGCACCTGCACCCAGCCCAGCCCTTCGTCTTCCAGGGACACCGCGGCGGTGTACACGTCCCGATGATGCCGGGCTTCGTTGTCCTGGGTCGACGCACCCATGGCCAGGTACAGCCGCTCGTCCGACCCCAGGGCCGCGACCATGTCCTGTGGCCAGGTCTGCTGTCCGTCGTCCGCAGAGGTGGTCCAGTCGCCGTCCACCAAGCGGGCCACCTCGAGGGAGACTTCCCCCTCCCCGCCCTCCACACCCCTGGTGGCGGTGGCGTTGACGTTGCGGGTGTAGGCGGCCAGCACGCTGTCGGCGTCCTCTACGAGGAGTACCGGGTGCCAGTGGGGTCCAACGGCGTCCACGGGCGTCGCCAGGGCGTCCCAGCTTCCACCGCCGTCGGTACTGGACCAGCAGCTTGCTGTCCAGTTGGTGTCGTCTTCGGCAGGCGTGAGCATCACCTCGCGGAAACACAGCCAGGCCATGTCGCCAGCGGCGACCAGGGCCGGGGCCTCGACCGCCAGGGCGTCGGCGTCGGACAGGCGAATCCCCTCGATCCAGAGCTCCGACCTGTGCGCCGGATCGTCCAGATAGCGGATCTCGGCTACGAGGCCCCCGGAGACGGCGAAGTCCGCGACTCCCTGCCGGCTGGCTACCCCCGTGCTCTCCTCGAAGAGCCCATCGAGGACCATTCCTTCCGCCCAGGGCAGCTCCACACCGAGGGCCGCTGCCAGGGAAGGCGCAATGTCGGTCAACAGGGCTGGCTGATGGAAGTCCTGCCCCGCCGCCACACCGGGGCCGAGCAGCAGGCTGGGCACCTGACGGCAACCGTTGCAGTTGCAGCCGTGGTGGCGCCAGAGGGGCTCATCCTGGCTGTAGGAGTGCCGGCCGTGGTCCGAGAGCACCCATAGGTAGGTGTCTTCCCTGTAGTCCACTTGATCCTCGATCCACTCCCAGAGCTTCACCACCGGCTCGTCCAGGTCGCGAACGTCGTCGAGGTAGGACTCGTTGGCCCCGTAGTGTCCCGAGCGGTCCACCTGGTGCAAGTTCACCACGGCCAGGCGGGTCGGGTTTTCGGTCATGTGGGTCTTCAGGGCCGCGATCACGGCTTGGTCGTCCTGGGCAGGCTTGTCCTCGTCTTCGGCCTCGGGCACCCAGAGCCAGCTGGCACCCTCGCTCTGGGGCCACAGGCTGTCCATGATGGGGTGCACCAGCTCGGTGTTGGCCACGACGACCACCTGCTCCTGCTCGGCCTCGAGCTGTTCCCTCGCCGCCTGGATGAGCGATGGCAGCTCGGGCTGGTACAAGCCGACATCGCCGTTCATGGGGTAGTTGGCCAGAGCCATGCGCCGGCCGGTGACGATGGCCGCGTGGGCCGGGGTGGTGGTCGTGGCGCCGATGCTCCAGCTGTCGCTGGCCCGAACTCCCTGGGGCAGAAGCTCGGACCATGTCTCGGGCATGAACTCCTGCGGGTACTCGCCGGTAGCCGAGGAGGGTTCGTCTCCGAGAGATTCCTCTACCCGGACCCCGTCCATCACCAGGATGACCGCCGTCCCATCGACGGAGTCCGTGCCCTTGCAGCACGCCGCGGTGACGAGGATCGCGACGAACGCGACCGTCCTGGGACCCATGACGCACCTTGGCTCGAATTCCCACGTACAGTAGCAGCCGCTCCTGGGGGCCGCGACCCGTGCGGCGCTACCCGGCGCGGAGGGCACGCACACCCGCGATCGTGAAGGAAAAGTGCTCCAGGCAAGCCTCGAGGCTCCGGAATGACGCCCCCCAGCCTCGAGGCTGTAGAACCCCACGCACGGGGGAAAGCCGGAGTCGAACCAGCAGGTCGTCCAGCCACGGCCGCAGCACTCCGGGCGCCCAGCTCTCCTCGATGACGAAGACCTCCAGCTTGCCCTCGAACAGGCTTCGCCAAGGCTCGAGGCTCGCCGGCTCGCCGAAGGCGCACGGGCTGATCAGCCCCCAGGCGGAGAAGTCGGCCTGGGCGAGGCAGTCGATGGCCAGCCCGGTCGCGATGGGGCCGGTCGTCACGAAGCAACGCTTGGAATTCGGAGCGAGCACCATGGGTGCCAGCGCGGCGCCTCGCCGGGAAGCCAGTAGACCGAGAGGCAGCTCTCGAGCGGTGCGGTGGAGCCGAAGGTAGACCGAGCCCTCCGCCTCTTTCACCGCCCAGTCCAGCATGCCCTCCGCCTGCTCCGCTGCGGCTGGCTCGAGCAAGGTCAGGCCGGGGAACCCTTGGAAACGCATGCCGTCATCGAGGCATTGGTGGCTGCGGCCGTCGGTGAAGTAGCCCAGACCCGCGTAGTGCCCGGCGTAGATGACCCGGGCCCCCATGGTCAGGTTGGCGTGGACCTGCTCCACCGCGCGCTTCATGAAAGCCGCATAGGTGCTCACCACGGGCAGACGGCCCTGGACCGCCATGCCCCCGGCGAAGGACACCATGTCCTGCTCGCTGATGCCCATCTGATGGAACTGGCCACGCCGAGCGAATCGGCCAGCGGGATCGGAGATGGTCCCCAGACCACAGGAGTCGGCAAGATCCGCGTCCAGAACGCAGAGCTCGGGGTGCTCCTCGAGCAAGGTCTCGAGACCTGTCCCGAAGCCATCGCGGGTGGCCCGCGAGGAGGCCCGCTTGGCGGCCTGGCCGAGGGGGGGCCCCTCGGCCAGGTGACGCCGATACCCGGCGGTCAGGCCGGGATCGCTGGCCAGCGCAACCTGCTCCCCGAGGATGGATCGGTACAGGCCCGGATCGGGCACGCGCCCGTGCCAGTGCTGCACCCCGTCCCGTGGAACCAGCAAGCGGCTGCCACCGGCCTTGTGGGTATCCGCGATCAGCACCCGCGCCCTGGGTCCGGCCGGGGGCTCGAGCAGCTGCACCAACGCCAGCGGATCGTGTCCGTCCACCTCGAAGACCTGAAATCCCAGTCCCCGTAGGGCACCGCCGAGATCCGCGATGCCCTTGGTCTCGGCCACCCTGCGGGCGCTCTGGAAGCCGTTGCGGTCGATCACGACATCCACCCCGAGCAGCCGCCGATGAGCCACGGTCTGCAGCGCTTCCCAGACTTGCCCTTCCTGCAGCTCGCCATCACCGAGCACCACGTAGAAGCGTCCCCTGGCCCCCGCACAGAGCATCCCCGCCACCTGGGACAGCGCCTGTCCGAGGGAGCCGGAGTCCAGCAGCACTCCAGGGGTGGTGCGACAGGCGTGGGCCTGGGGTGCGCTGGGCCCGTCCTTGTACGCCAACAACTCGGCTCTGGACATCTCCCCCAGCCCAAAGAGGCAGGCGTACTGAGCCGCGGCAGCATGTCCCTTCGACAACACCACCTTGCGCTCCCCCAGCCCGAAGTACAGCGCAGTCAGGATCTCGGCAGCAGAGAAGCTGGCCCCCACCCAGCCATGCCGCGCACTCATGATGCAGGACAGGGCATTGATCCTCACGAAGGCCGCGATGGCCCGCAGCCCGTCCTCGGTGCTCGCATCCTGGCTCGCGTGGTGCTCCGGGCCGACCGTGAACAGGCTCATCGTTATCCTCTGGAACGAGCCGACAACGTAGCGCGAAACCCGTCAGGGGCGGCGCCGCCCCACCAGCGCCACGGCTGCGATGGACACCGCCGACATTCCAACCAGGACCAACAGCGGGGGATCTCCGAACCACCCCTTGGCGGAAGCGAGGACCAGGAAGCCGTTGTGGAGGG
>CAZVHW010000540.1:0-5477 GCA_964626835.1 uncultured Enterobacterales bacterium | reverse complement strand
CCGAGCTCGGTGTCGCCCCCGTTCTCGTCCTGGTCTTCGACTTCGGCTTCGGCCTCGTCTTCGTCTTCGGCGGGGATGGCCGTGATCTGTGCGAAGAGGGTGAGGCCCTCGTTGCGCTCTTCTTCGGTGAGGTCGTCGAGGATGTCGTCTGGGATGACGTAGGTGGGTTGCATGTAGGGCTCGACACCCATGAGCCCGGCATCCTGCAGGGTTTCGTAGAGCTCGAGGAGCTCTTCCATGGTCATCTGTTCCGGGTCGATGTCATCGAGATCGCCCAGAATCTCCTCGTCGATGGTGCAACCGAACACGTCCAGGTCGTCCCCGAGGCAGCCGATCCACATCACCAGTTCGACCTCTCGGTCGGGGCTCACGATCAGGCTCTCGAAGGTCACGGTGTCGCCCGGACCCGGTTCGGCAGGCTCGGCCCGGACCGCCAGGATGCGCAGACGATCGATCTCCCACGCGCTGGACAGCTCGGTGGTCAGGCACCCTGGCAGCAGCAGCAGGCTCGCGTTCAGCAGTGCGATGGATGGGAGTCGGCGCATGTCAGAAGCGGATGTTGGCGTCGAAGCCGAGGTTGGGGATGAAGGGCAGGCCCCGGACGTAGGCCCATTCCGTGTAGTCGTAGTTGTAGCGCACTAACTCGGGGTTGGTGCCACGGATCACGTTCAGCATGTCCACGTAGGCCGCCAGCTGCCAGCGGCGGAAGGTGAACAGCTTCTCGATCCGCAGATCGGTGGCGAAGTACGCGGGCAGGCGCTCGCTGTTGTAGTCGGCGGTCGAGTAGGACCAGTAGTAGCCCTGATCGATGTCGTAGATGCCGCCTGAGTAGGGGGTCCAGGGGTTGCCGCTGACATACTGGACGCGGGTGGAGATCTCGAAGTCGTAGGGAAGCTGCACGCCGCCCACCAGCACGAAGATGTGGGTCTGGTCGAGCTCGAAGTCGTACCAGCTGTCGTCGGGATCGTCGGGATAGTCGAGCCGCTCGCTCTTGGACAGCGTGTAGGAGATCCAGCCGAAGAAGCGGTCGACGGCGGCTCGCTTGATCATGACCTCGAGCCCGTAGATGCGGCCGATGCCCCCGTTCTCGAAGTAGGGATCGTCCAGGGACTCGAAGTCGGAGTTCGCCACGAGCAGCTGGTCCAGCTTCTTGTAGAAGAGCTCCACGTCGCCGGTCCATGCCTGTCCCACCTGCTGCTCCCACCCCACGGTGAGGCTGCTGGCTCGCTCGAAGTCCACCGAGATCATCTTGTCGTCCGGGCGGTACATTTCGTAGGGCATGGGGGGCTGGTGGTACCAACCCGCCGAGGTCTTGAAGACGCTCTTCTTCCAGGGGAGGAACCTGATCGCCAAGCGTGGATCGAGGTCCCAGCCGACGAACTCGCCGGGAACCTGTACGTAGGACCAGCGCACGCCGGGGACGATGAGCAGGCGTTCGGGATCGGCCAGCGGGCGGATGTCCGCGTCCACGTACAGGTCGGGGCCCCACACCCAGCCGTCGTCCTCGATCTCCCAGTCCTCACGCTCGCCGATGGGGTCGTAGGAGGCCGCGATCTCGGGGTTGAAGGGCAGCTCCACGCCGAACTGCCAGAGGCCTCCGATGAAGTCCATGCCGGGGGTGATGGTGAGCTTGTCGCACAGCTCCCAGGGAAACTCCGTGCGCAGCTCGAGCAGCCAGGTGCGCTCGAAGCCCTCGAGGAAGCCACCCATGTTGCCCGAGTTGATGTCCACGCCGAAGCTGGGCATGAAGTGGACCTTCAGGCGCTCGGCGAGGTCGCGCTCCCAGTTGAGCAGAATGCGGTGGGTGGAGTAGAGGATGTCGAGGTCGCCCTGGGTGTCCTGGTCGGTGCCTTGCGCCACGTCGTCGGGGGTCGAGACCTGCAGGATGTCCTGGAAGCCGAAGACGAAGACGCCGAGGCGCCCACCCCGAGGCATCTCGAGACGGTCGGCCTTGAGCTGGTAGTCGAACCAGCGGGGCTTGATGACGAAGCCCGTGTCCTTGGTGAAGGCTGGGATGATGAGGTCGATGTAGCTGCGGCGCGCCCCCATGGCGTATCCCCACTGCTTGTCGGGGTCCCTGCCCAGGCGCCCGGTGAGCAATCCCCCCGAGTGGAGGACGTCGGTGGTCCACTTCAGCTCGTGGCCTTCCTCGAGGTAGTCCCGCTTGGTGCGGACGTCGATGGCCCCGCCCAGGCTGCGCCCGTAGCGCACGCCGTAGCCCCCGGGGAGGTAGTCCACCGACTCGATCAGGTTGGCGTTGATGACCGAGCGGATGCCGTCGAGGTGGTAGATGAGGGGGATTCGGATGCCATCGACGTAGACCGCGCTGTCTTCCGGGTTCGAGCCCCGGATGACCAACACGCCGGTGCCGAATGGGGCCCGGGCCGCGCCTGGCAGGCTCTGGATGACGCGCACGGGGTCGCCAAAGGTGCCGGGCACGCGGCGCACTTCCTGAACCGAGAGCGTGCGGCGAGTGACCTCTTCCTTTTCGCGCCTGTAGACGCCCACCAGCTCGTCCTCGCGGTAGGACTGGTTGCGCACCCAGAGCTTCAGGGTGGTGATCTCGCCCTGTACCACTTCGACCTGGCGGTCCACGGCGTCGAAGCCCGTGAGCACTGCGCGAAAGGCGTGGGTGCCCGGTGGTACGCCCCGGAAGCTGAACCCGCCGGTGTCGTCGGTCGTCGTCTGGAGCTCGAGGTCGGGGAGGAGCACCGGAAAGTCGGGCAGCGGGCGCCGAGTGCCCATCTCGACGAGCTGGCCGTCCAGGTTGACGGGCAGCTCCACTTCGGGTTCGTCGGGAACCCGTTCGTCAGCGACGGCGCCTTCGTGGGCGTCGGAGTCGAGCACGAAGCCGTAGGCGAACTCGATGATGACCGGGACCGGCCCGTTCTCGTCCTCGGCGGGGCTGAAGACGAACTGCTGGGCGGCGGCCAGGGCGGCTTCGTCGAAGCCGTGCCCGACGGGGACCAGCACCTCCGAAGCGACCACCTGCCCTTGTTCGTCGATCTCGATGACCAGCGCCACCGTGCCCTCGATCCCCCGCTCGCGGGCGTCGGCGGGGTAGGGCGCCTGAATGAACTGCAGCAGCTCGGGTTCTCGGACCAGGGGTGGGAGCTCCTCCTCGACGGGTGGGAGCTCGCCTTCGGCGGGTTCCTGTGCTCGGCTCGGCCCAGCGAGGGTGAACATGGCCAGGAGGAGGGCGATGAAGGCGGGCATCAGTCCAGCGCTTTGATGGTGCAGCGGTGGGGCATGCCCGTCACCGACACGGGGACGCCGTCTTTCCTTGCGGGCCTGCAGCGCATGTCCAACGCTGCCGTGCGGCATGCTTGTTCGACGCCGTGGTCGGCATGATCGAGGAAGTGAACTCGGATGACGCTGCCGCTCGCGGCGAGATCGAGGGTCATGCGTAGCGTGCCCTCGTACTCGGCCTCGATGGCTTCCTTGGGGACCTGGACGGGGGGGCGCGTGCAGTTCTTGGGTTGTGTGGTGACCGACGCCACCGGCAGAAGCACGAACTCCTGTTCGTCGTCCAGGCCGAGCGTGTCGTCCGTGGCCGCCACGGCGGTGGTGTTGCCGCGGCGTACCGCCATGCCCGTGCCCGCCCCTTCCGCGAAGGAGGTGGCGCTCAGGCCCTGGACACGTCGAACCACCCGTCGCCGCTCGGGGGGAGGTTCGGGTGGCGCCAGCTCGTCGGGGATGGTGTCATCGAAGGCGACCGCGTCCAGCTCAGGCTCGGGTTGAGGCTCGGGCTGGGGTTCTGGCTCTGGCTCTGGCTCTGGCTCCGACTCGACGACCTCTGGTGCCGGCGGCTCGACCACGGCCATCTCGATCCAACTGGCCTCGGCCTTCGCCGGAGGAGGGCGGCTGAGGATGACCATCGCGAGCAGCACGTGGAAGCCGATGGAGACGGGCAGGGCGACGAGCCTGATCCAACGGTCCACCGCCGACGCGGAGTCCAGAAGATCGTCGACGTGGTGCGTCATGGGTCTTGGACCGTCACGGCGTTGCCCGGCAGCTCGACGGGCTCGATGTTGATGGCGAACCTGGCGACTCCTTCCTGCTTGACCAGGTCGATGAGGCCTACGACGTCGCCGTGCATCACGGTCTTGTCGGCTGCGATGAGGCAGACCACGTCGGTCGTTCGCTCCATCTCCTCGCGGATGACGGTGCGGAGGCGCTGTTCCGTGACCTCTTCGCCATTGAGGTAGAGCGTGCCGTCGGCCGCCAGGGTGAGCCCGAGCGAGGATTCCTCGGTGCCGTCGCCGGTGGAAGCATCGGGGAGCGTGACCTTGATGGAGGGAGCGACGATGTAGGTGGCCGTGACCATGAAGATGATCAGTACCACCAAGATGATGTCGACGAAGGGCGTGATGTTGATGTCGGTGATGACGTCATCGTCGCCGCCATCGAGCCGTATGCCCATGAGATCCCCCTACTTCCCGTCCAGGACCTGGCCCGTGGCCTTGAGCTGAGCCAGCATGACGTGGGCGAGGGAATCGATGTTGGAGAGCGTGCGCTTGTTGAATCGCTGGAAGACGTTGTAGAGCATGACCGCGGGGATGGCGACGATGAGCCCGATTGCGGTGGCGACCAGCGCCTCGGAGATGCCAGACATCACCGCACTGGCGGCCTCGGCCTGGTTCTCCGCCAGCTCGTGAAAGGCCTTGATGATGCCCAACACCGTGCCGAAGAGGCCGATGAATGGAGCATTGGCGCCGGTGGTACCCAGGATGGCCAGCAGCCGTTCCATGCGCATGCGCTCGCGGGTGGTGGCCGCCAGGAGTCCTTCTTCGACGGACGCGATGCCTTGCTCGACCCTGCTGGCACCCGCCAACAAGACGCGCGACTCACCGCCGCGCATGGTGCCGAGCCTTCGACGAAACACGGCGAGGTCCCGGGAACGCGCAAAATCAGCCAAGGCCTGGCGCATGGGGCGGTCGGGCGTGTGGTTGATGGCGGCGCTGACCGCGCGCTCGATGGTCACGGCGAGGCAAGCCACGGACAGGGCGATGAGGAGCCAGAGGACCCACTCGGCACCTCCAAGGGCGAATGACAGCAGGGCTTCTTCGAGCATGAGAGCGCCTCGACAGCGTCAGCGGAGGGAGGAGTATAGCCACCGCCACGAGCATTGGCAGGCGCCCCTGACCTTTCTGTGACTCAGTGCCCTACGGCCCCGTCGCGGTACCGGTTCGCTGAAAAGGAAGGTTGGAGGCGACGGCCGGATTCGAACCGGCGTATGGAGGTTTTGCAAACCTCTGCCTTAGACCTCTTGGCTACGTCGCCACACGATGTCTGGCTGGCCACATCTATTTCGGCGTGCTTGTGTGTCAAGGGATAGGAGGAGGCACCCACAGGAACGGCCCATGCCCCCACTCTCCGTGGTCATCATCGCCCGTGACGAGGCGGATCGTCTGCCGGAAGCCATCCGGTCCGTCGGCTTCGCGGACGAGGTCCTCGTGCTCGACTCTGGCAGCCAG
>CAZVHW010000539.1:0-5477 GCA_964626835.1 uncultured Enterobacterales bacterium | reverse complement strand
CTTCTCGCTGATGGAGCTGCTCTGGAGTGCCCTGGGGGTGCCCGACCAGGTGTTCGTCACCGACTACGTGCTCGAGCCGGGGGTGCCCTACCTGCGCATTCGGACCACGGTCACCTGGGGCGGCGACTCGGTGGAGACCGAAGGCGAGCCGATCCCCGTGGCTGACGCAGACATGCCCCTGCTCGACTACGCCCTCGAGAGCGGGCTGGTCATGGGCGACTTCTTCCTGCCGGGCGGGTCGGTGGACGTCTTCGCTCCAGGCATCGGCTTCGACGAAGAGCTGGCCGTGGTGGACGCCTACGAGTCGGGGCGCAACCTGTTCCTCGAGCCCATCCAGGCGCCCTTCCTGGCCGCAACCGGGGACGGCACCTCCTACGCCTACGGTTCCGCCGAGGCCGAGGGCATCATCCAGATCCCCCTCTTCACCTCGAGCCTGACCTTCTCGGCCACCCACGGCACCGGGGGAGATGGCAGCAACGACCGCTTCGCCGACGGCTCGGCGTTCACGGCGGAGCGCATCTTCGCCGTGGGCGACGGCGACGTGGGATCGGCCCTGGACGCCCTGCTCGAGGCCCGGGGCACCGCCGTGGGCAGCCTAGAGGGCTTCGTGATCGAGGATGGCACGGGGGATCCGGTGAGCGACGCCCACGTCTTCGCCTTCCGTGGCAGGGGCGAGCAGCGCGAAACCTACCCCTGGGCAGAATGGCGCACGGACGTGGGGCTCGACACCCGAGGCGACGGCTCCTTCGGGGGCAGCCTCCCGGCGGGAAGCTGGACGCTGATGGCCCACGACAAGAGCAGGGGGAGCGGCGAGCTTGTCGAACTCGACCTCGAGGAAGGTCGGGCGATGACGGTCGCTCTCGACCTACCCCAGCCAGGCCGCCTCGAGGTCCGGGTTGTGGACGAGCGGGGCCGAGCCATCCCCGCCAAGGTCAGCCTCTTCGCCGAAAATGGCGACAACCCGCGCCAGCCCGCCCTGGGGGACGGCTACATGGCGGGCGACGTGGTGGCCACCTACCACGGAACGGGGGACAGCTTCGAGCTGCTGCTCCCAGCGGGCGACTACCGGGCGATCGCCAGCAGGGGCCCAGAGTACGAGATCGACACCAGCGAGGTCCTCACGCTGGACGCCCATCTTCCGCTGCGCATTGAACTGCAGGTCGCCCGGGTGGTAGACACGACCGGCTGGATCGCGGCCGACTTCCACGTCCATGGCGAAGCCAGCTTCGACTCGGGCACGGCGAACGAGTACCGCCTCCGCTCCATGGCGGCCGAGGGCGTGGAGTTCTTTCCGAGCACCGACCACGACCACCTCACCGACCAAGCCCCAACCTTGGAGGCCCTGGGTCTCGAGGAGTGGGTCACCACGGCGGTGGGCGTGGAGGTCAGCCCGGTAGAGATGGGCCACTTCCTGGGCTTCTTCGTCGATCACGACACCATCGCCGAGGCCGGGGGCGCCTTCGAGTGGACCGGGATGGAGCCCGACGAGATCATCGAGGGCATTCGGGCCCTGGACGACCCAGACATCCCGGGCGAGCCCATCGTGGCCATCGCCCACCCCCGCGACGGCATCCTCGGGCTGTTCGACCAATACGGACTGGACCCCTACAGCGACGATGACGGCGATGTCGAGCTGTCCACGCCGCCGCAGAACCTGGTGAACGAGCTGCTGTACGCCGACAACTTCACCACGGACTTCGAGGCACTCGAGCTGTTCAACGCCAAGCGCTTCGAGCTGATCCGCTCCCCCACCCAGAGCGAGGCCGACGCCTTCGAAGACGGGGAGGACCTCTCGGCCTACCGGGTGATCAGCCGCACCATGGCCGAGCAGAAAGCGCTCGAGGACGACGACGACCAGCTCGCGTACAACATCAAGGGCCAGGTGGACGATTGGTTCACCCTGCTCAATCTCGGCTACCGGCTGACGGCGGTGGCCAACTCCGACAGCCACACCCCCACCAAGACCGAGTCGGGCTGCCCCCGCACCTGGCTCTACTCACCCTCGGTGAACGACCCGGGGCCAGAGCAGGTAGCCGACGCCCTGCGCAATCATCGCGCGACCCTCTCCTACGGGCCCTTCGTGGAGCTCGACATCGACGGCGCACCCGTCGGTTCCGAGGTGGTCGCCGTCGGGGACCTCACCGTGAACATCCGGGTCCAGTCCCCCTCCTGGTTCGACGTAGACCGGGTGGAGCTGTACGAAAACGGGACGCTCATCGAGGAGTGGAGCGTCGAGACGCCCAACACCGGCGTGGTCAACCTGGACGAGACCTTCAATCACCATCCCACACGAGACGCCTGGTACGTGGTGGCTGCGATGGGTGACTCGGAGATGCACCCAGTGTTCGTGGGCCAGGAACGCCCTTACATCACCTTGCAGTCCATGATCATGGAAGCCGTCGCCCAAGTGGGCACCCTGGCCCAGTACATGCCCGACCCCGTCTACAAGATCAACCGCTTCCCCATCGTGCCCTATGCGCTGACCAACCCCATCTGGGTGGACGTGGACGGCGACGGATGGAGCGCACCGGGGCTGCCAGATTGGCTCAGGGAACCCGAGGCACCTACCGAGGAGGACAGAGGCGCCTAGCCCGCCCTCGCACCATGCCCCGGTCCCCCCTCCAATCCCCACGCCTCTTCCCTGGACCCATCCAGATACTCCTGGCCATCGGGATCCTGCTGCTAGCCTCACCGGCCCTGGCCCTGGACCCCAACCAGCCGATGCATCGCTACGCCCTCGCGCACTGGAGCAGGGACACCGGACTGCCCAGCACCTCGGTACAACAAATGGTGCAGACCGAGGACGGCTACCTCTGGCTAGGCACCCAGGACGGGCTGCTGCGCTACGACGGGGCCCGCTTCGTGGCCTTCCACTCCCGCAACACCCCGGAGATCGGCAACAACAACGTCCAAGCCCTCACCCAGGCCCGCGACGGGGCCCTGTGGTTCTCGACCTTGGGTGGCGGAGTGGTGCGCCTGCACGAGGGTCGGTTCCGCGCCTGGACCCACGCCCAGGGGCTGTCCTCGGACATCGTGCGGGCCGTGCTCGAGGACCGGGACGGAACCATCTGGGTGGGCACCGACAAGGGGCTGGACCGCATCGGCGATCCCGACATCGAGAGCTGGGACCTGAGCGAGGCCCTGGGGGACGGCGTGGTCGGGACCCTGTTCGAGGACAAGGACGGCCGGCTGTGGGTCGCTTCTCGCAACGGGGGGGCCTGCATCTTCGCAGACGGTGCCTGTCAACCCCTACCCGTGCCCGAAGGCCTCGACCTCCAACGCATCCGCGCGTTTTACGAGAGCGAAGGGAGCAGCCTCTGGATCGGAACCGAGGGCGATGGCCTGCTGCGCATCGAGGGCGAACGGGTCACCCCCTACGGCCCGAAGGAAGGCCTAAGCGACACCGTCGTCACCTCGCTGCTCGAGGACAGGGACGGCAACCTCTGGATCGGCACCAAGCAGGGCGGGCTCAATCGTCTGGGAACGGGCGGTCCCGAGGTCTTCGGCACCCAGCAGGGGCTCTCCTACCCCTACGTCACCTCCCTGCTCGAAGACCGCGAAGGCAACCTGTGGGTGGGGACCTACGCCGGAGGCCTCAACAGCCTGCGCGAGGCCAGCTTCGTGACCTACGGTGAGCGCGACGGTCTGAGCACCGAGGTGGCTCTGACCGTGCTCGAGGATCGGCTGGGCTACGTCTGGATCGGCACCATGAAGGGCCTGTTTCGCATGCACGGCGAACACGTCGTGCCCTTCGCCGGCATGGAACAGGTGCAGGACCTGGCCATCACGGGTTTGTACCAAGACAGCGCGGGAGCCCTGTGGGTCGGCACCTTCGGCCAAGGCCTGCGCCGCTTCGCCGACGGTGAGTGGACCAGCTGGACCGCGGCGGACGGCCTGCCCGCGAACTACGTCTACGCCATCGCCGAGGACAGCCAGGGTCGCACATGGATCGGAACCCAGAAGGGCCTGTGTCGCCTGGTCGATGGCGAGCTCGAGAACCTGGGCGCCGACCAAGGCCTGGCCCACGAGACCGTGCGCCTCCTCCACGTCGATCGCAGTGGAACACTCTGGATAGGCTCCGACGGCGGGGGCCTGCAGCGCTGGGAAGGCGAGGTCCTGTCCGAAGCCATGCCCGGCCCCGACGCCCCCCCCAACATGCGCCAGATCCTCACGGTCAACGAGAGCGACGACGGCACCCTCTGGTTCGGAACCGAGGGTGGCCTGCTTCGTGTGCGGGACGGCGAGGCCAAGGCCATCACCGGGGCCCAAGGGCTGTGGGACGACCGTATCTGGCGCGTCCTCGAGGATGACGACGGCAGCCTGTGGATGTCCTCCAACCTGGGGGTCTACCGGGTGGAGAAGGCCCAGCTCGAGGCCTTCTTCGCGGGAGAGATCGGCACGGTGAGCAGCCAGGTCTTTGGCAAGGCCGACGGCATGGCCAGCGCAGAGTGCAACGGCGGCTACGTCAACGCCGGACACCGCACGGCCGACGGTCGGCTGTGGTTCCCCACCACCAAGGGCGTCGCGGTGGTGAACCCGCCCGAAGCCCTGAAGGCCAAGCCCGTCCCGTCGGTCACCATCGAGACCGTGATGGCGGACGACAGGGAGATCGACCGCTTCCAGCCCATCCTGCTGGCTCCCGGCACCTGGCGCTTGGCCGTCAGCTATACCGCTCCCTACTTCATCGCCCCGGAGAAGATCCTCTTCCGCTACCGACTCGAAGGCCAGGACTGGAGCCTGCCCACCCCCAGCCGCGAGGCGAGCTACACCAACCTGCCGCCGGGCGAATACCGCTTCCAGGTCATCGCCTCGAATGGCCAAGGCGTCTGGGACGAGCGCGGCGCCACCATCGGCTTCACGGTCCAGCCCTTCTACTGGCAGACCCGCTGGTTCTCGATTGCAGCGGTCCTGGCCATCGTGCTCCTGGTCGCCAGCTTCCTGTGGGTGCGGGAACGCCACCACCGCTCCAGGGAACGAGAGCTGGAAGCCGTGGTGAAGGAGCGCACTCGCGAACTGCGGCGCCTGGCCGAGGAGCGCAAGGAGCTCTCCCTGCGGGACGCCCTCACCAACCTGCGTAATCGACGCTTCCTGCGCGAATCCGTGGACCCGTTGGTAGGTGCCATCTCCCGCCAGTTCGCCTGCCTGGAAACCTCGGCTCGCAACGCCCGCAAGCCCACCCTGGCCGATCGCCTGGGTCTGGCCATCGTCGATATCGATCACTTCAAGTGGGTGAACGACACCCACGGCCACGACGCGGGGGACGCGGTCCTCAAGCAGTTCAGCGACCTGCTCTCGGACACCGCCCGGGGTCAGGACGTGGTGGTGCGCTGGGGCGGCGAGGAGTTCCTGGTGGTGCTGCTGGGCGCGGACGAGGAAGGAATGCGGGCCTTCGGTGAGCGCTTCCGCAAGCGCGTGGAGGCCATGGAGTTCACCCTACCCAACGGGAAGATCGTCCACCGCACGTGCTCGGTGGGATT
>CAZVHW010000538.1:0-5491 GCA_964626835.1 uncultured Enterobacterales bacterium | reverse complement strand
TCGAACCCACCGGGCAACGCCTTCCGACGCACCCCGACCGGTTTTGAAGACCGGGGCCGGCACCAGCACGACAACGCCCGCCGTGGGGTTCGTCTAGCGTGTGGGGACGGGCCGGGCAAAGTGTACCAGCGCCGAGAAGAATGGGAATTCTGCATCTATTCCGTAGGTTGTAATGACAATTTCCTATCTTGATCCGGTCCGGGACCCGCGGTATGGTTTTTATAGGAATCCAGAGAAGTTCATGGCCATTCGAGTCGATATCAGCATCTCCCTCCGCAGCGAATACGGGGTCACCCTCGGGCGACTTCTCAAGGTTTCCGACAAGCAGCTCTTGGTGGCGGCGGAGTCCAAGTTCAGGCCAGGCGCGAAGATCGAGTTCCAGCTCGAGCTTCCTGCCTACGGCACCACGGTCTATGGGCTCGCGCAGGTCACGCGAATCACGATCTACACGGATGCCCCCAACCGCTACCTGCTCGTCATCACGCAGCTGAGCACCAAAGATCGGCAGGTGTACCAGGAATGGCTCTACGATCTGGCCCAGGAGGGGGGAGGTCCCAGCCGCAGCTCTGCGTTGGTCTCCTCCATCGTCTCCACCCTCGGTGAGCGCCCCTCCAGCAGCGGATCGCGCCGTGTTTCACCCCCGAAGGACAGCGCTCGGCCGACCCATTCCGGGTCTTCTCCAGGGCGCGACGGACGTTGGTCGATGTCGGTGGGGTCCGCCGTCAGCGACGCGCGCACCGGTGTGGGCCGCGCCGCCGTGCGCGAGGCCTTGCGAGCACGCTTTGCAGAACGCCTGCGCTCCAAACAGAGGGCGGCCACCGCAGAGCCTCGAGGAACGAACGACGAAACCCCCACGCCTCCCGAACCCACGGACGCCGCCACTCCAGGACGCTATGGCCTGGACTCCGGCTCTCTCACCTCTGCCGCCGGACCGGCCCTCCCCCCAAAGCGGTCGCGTCCGGTGCGCTCGGCCGACGCCGAGGCCGAGTTCAGCAGCAAGATCCGCACCGTGCGCCCAACGCGCACCGCCGGTGGTGGTGACATCACGGTCACCCACTCCCCCGAAGCGGAACGGCAGTTCAGCTCTCGCCGGCCGACCCCCGCCGCGACCGACACGTCCATCACCCCGAGCACCGCCCCCTCGCAAGCTCCCAAGCTCCAGCGGGTTCAGGTCACCCTGGCGCTCGACGCCAGGCCTCCGGTGGTCACCCTCCGCTACAACGACGCCAGCCGCTTTTGTTCAGACTGGACCGACTATCTGTCCAAGGACGCCATCTTCGTGCGCTGGCGCGAAAGCAAGCCCGGGCACCGGGCCAAGGTGACCCTCCGACTGGTCCTCCCCAGCGAAGCCGAGCTGTCGTGCGACGGCGAAGTGGTGGCCCTGATGCCCTCGGGGTTCGGCCTCTCCCTGAAGCTGGACGACGAGCACAAGACGATGCTCGAGAGCGAAGCGCGAGCAGGGGGTTAGGGATTCACGATCCCACTCAACGGTAGGGGTGATGACAGCGCTCCCCACCCTCTTGCTCTTGGTGACCGGCGCCACCGCCTGGCCCCTGGCCTGGACCGACCTCGAGGCCCGGTCCGGCAGCTGCGACCACGATCCCCTCTCCCTGGAAGACCCGGCGGGTGACGTCGTCGACATCGTCCAACCACTCGACCTGGTCGGCGACGGCTGCGACGGAAAGGCCGCTGCGGCGTGGGGCAGCGACGAGACGACGTTCTTCCTCAGGCTACGGCTCGACAGCAGCCTCCTCGACGAGGGCGACGAGCAGCTGGTCTCGGGTAGCTGGGGCTTCCTGCTGGACACGGACGGTGACCTGGCGTCCTACGAGGCCATGCTCGCCCTGGATGGCGACAGCCAGACCCTCGAGCTGTGGGCCAACAGCGACCCAACCGGCGGCTGGGACGAGGCCGCCGAGGACCTGCTGGCGGACTGGGCGGACGCCGTGCAAGACGACCAGGTTCGCCTCCTCACGGCTGACTCCGTCACCAACGACGACCTGGACGCCTTCATCGACCTGGCCATCTCCTACGCCGACCTCTCCGACCACCTGGGCGTGCAAGAGCTAACCCCCATCAGCCTCGCCGCAGCCACGGGCTCCTCGGCCACGGGCCAGCTCGACCGAGACCTGGCCGGCTGCGATGCCGGCACCGAGACCTGCTCCCTCGAAAGCCACGCCTCGGTCGCCTTCGAGCCGATCATCGATGGTGACGAAGACGGGCTGACGCTCAGCCTCGAGACCAGCCTGGGTACGGATCCCGCCGACGCCGACACGGACGACGACGGACTGTTCGATGGCGAAGAGTACGATCTCGGCACCGACCCACTGGTCTGCGACACCGACAACGACGGCATAATCGACGGGATTGAGGTCGGTGTGACCGAGCGCCGGTCCGACACCCAGATTGGCGTCTGCTGGCGCCCCGACAACGATCCCACAACCTCCACCGATCCCCTGGTGGCCGACACGGACGGAGACGGGCTGATCGATGGCACCGAAGACGCCGATGCCAGCGGCTCGGTAGACGAGTGGGAGTCCGACCCGAACGATCCGGACGACGCGGACAACGACGGAGACGGCATCGCCGACGGGGTCGAGGCGTGGTGTGATGGTAGCGACAGCACGGATCAGGACGGTGACGGCATCGAGGACGCGACCGAGGGCGCGACGGACAGCGACAGCGACGGCGACCCGGACTTCTGTGACACCGACGCGGACAACGACGGTCTGCCCGATATCGACGAGAGCACGGACGACACCGACGGCGACGGCACCCCCGACTACCTCGACAAAGACTCGGACGACGACGGGCTGTTCGATGGCGTCGAGGGCACGGCGGATCCCGACTGCGACGGCCTACCCGCCTTCCAGGACTACTGGGACGAAGACGGCCCCTGCGCCGATATCGACCAGGACGGTTGGGCGAACGGGAAGGAAGCCCTCTGCGGCACGGATCCCACAGATCCGGACTCCTACCCCAGCGGTCTGGACGACTGCTTCACCACCCCCGGCACCGACCACGGTGGACCGGAGCACGAGCCCACCTACCACCAAGGGCACTTCGGAGGGGGCTGCAGCAGCAGCGGTGGGCGGCTGGCACTGGCGGCGCTCCTGCCGGGCCTGCTGCTGGTGCTCTTCAGGCGTCGACGCGCAGCGTCCGCCGCCTCGATCATCGGGCTCGGCCTGGTTGTCACCCCGGCACGCGCCCAAGACCTGGACGCCCAGCGATTCCACCCGGCACCGGACCAAGGATCGTTCATACAACTCGAAGACGCCTGGGCGACGCCACAGGGGCTGGGCGGCACACTGAGCTTCAACTACGCCCAGAATCCGCTGGTCTACCACTACGACGACAGCGACCGACCGCCCGAGCAGGTTCTGGCCAGCGTCAGCACCCTCGACCTGCTGCCCTTCTGGCGCATAGGCCCAGCACGAGTGGGTCTCGATGTCCCCCTGCACCTACAAGCATCGGGTGATGGGCTCTCGGGCTACCACTGGATCGGCGACCTGGCCCTGGACGGCAAGTGGTTGCTCCTCGACCGCAAGGAGCAACCCCTGGGGGTGGCCCTGCACGTTCGCGGCACCCTGCCGACGGGCAACGAGGATTCCTGGCTCGGCAGCGGAGTGCCCACCGTCGCGGGTGACGTGGATCTCGCATGGGGCGACCACCTCGTGCTGGTCGCCAACCTGGGCGCCGGCACCGGCAACGGCACCATCTTGGACGACCTCGAGCTGGGCCCTACCCTCCGCTGGGGGCTGGGCATGAACGCCCCCCTCACCGATCCGTTGTACCTGCTGCTCGAGGTCAACGGCGCCCACCTTCTTCCCTCGCTGGACAAGCAGGGGGCCCACCCCATCGAAGCGTTGCTGGGCATCCGTTCTCGCTCGGTGGGACATTGGGTCGGATCCCTGGGGATGGGCGCAGGCATCAGTCACGGCCTGGGCGCGCCGGGTCTGCGGCTGGTCACCAGCCTGGCATGGGTCCCGCGCGATCCCGACGCGCCCCCCAGCCTCTTCGTGGACGGGGACCGTGACGGCCTGGTGGACGAGCGCGACGCCTGCCCCGACCAGCCCGAAGACTTCGACGGCCGCACCGATCGCGATGGCTGCCCCGATTCGGGCCTGACGCCCCTGCGGGTCCACCTGCTCGACGCCCAAGGCCAACCGCTACCCGGAGGCTCGCTGGCGTTGTTGAGCGGACATCGCACCCGAGACCACTGGCGATTTGACGACGGACTGCTCACCCGCTCCCTCCCAGCGGGCCCCCAGCGCTTGGTGGTCTCCGCGCCGGGCCACCACGATCTACGCTTCGACATCGACCTCGCCGAGGCCCAGGCCACCGCCATCACCTGCAGTCCGCCCGTTCTCGCCGCCCTCGCCCGCTCCCACCAGCCCGGCGGCGGCGACACGGGTGGGGACGTCGACGGCGACGGCCTGGGCGCCGCCCACGACGCCTGCCCCGACCAACCCGAAGACGAAAACGAACAGGGCGACGGGGACGGCTGCCCCGACGGCTACCTCACCACCACCCACTTCGAGCTGAAGGACACCGCCGACAACACCCTCCCCTCCGGCCGGGTCCTCCTGGTGTCCGGACCCATGGTGGGCGCTTGGTCCGCCCCCGACGGTCGCCTCGAGCGCGGGCTGGTGCCCGGCGACTACCTGATGGCGGCCCTGGCAGAAGGCTACCGCTCACTCGAGCAGCCTCTGCAGGTTCCCGAACAAGCCGAGCCCTGGTCCGTGGTCCTGTCCCTCGAGCCCGACGCGCCCTTGTCACAGCTGCTGCTGTCGGTCCAGGACTCCCAGGGCCAGCCCATCCCGGCCCGCGCGTGGGCCCAAGGCCCCCTCGAGCTGCTGCGGGACACGGACAACCAAGGTGAGCTCGAGCTCTCCCTGCCCGCGGGCCGCTACAGGCTGCACGTCTCCAGCCCTGGCTTCCTCTCCCATCGGGGCCCGATCGATCTTCGAGCCGACGGCCAGCACCCCCTGATCGTAATGCTCCAGCCCGTCGCCTCCGCCGAGCCGAACGGCGAAGAACCCAGCGACCGACCCCTCGGAGCACACCTCGTCCCACTCGCAGGCACCACCGTGGCCCCCGAAGAAGAGCCCGCACTCCGCCAGCTGGCCGACCTGCTCCGCGCCCACCCCGAGGCAAGCCTGGTGGCCCTCGAAGGCTGGGTGCCCCCCCTGGGAGAACGCGGGGACGCCTGGCTCGCCTCCTACACCATGGCCGAAAACGTGCGCGACTGGCTGGTCGACAACGAAGGCATCGCAGCGGAGCGCCTGCTGCCCATCGGCCAAGGAGCCGTCCCCGCCGAAGCCCAAGGCAAGGCCGCCACCCAGCGAGTCGTGGCCCGCCTGTCCGTGCTCGTCGAGCAGCCGGGCGGAGCAATGCCGGTAGAATAGGCGCTTCAATCAGGAGGGAGGAATCTCCATGAAGAGCGCACCGCTGCTGCTGGCCCTCGCGTTCCCAACCAGCGCCCTCGCTT
>CAZVHW010000537.1:0-5514 GCA_964626835.1 uncultured Enterobacterales bacterium | reverse complement strand
GCGCAGCATCGCCAGCGTCCAGGATCTGCTGGGCGATCCCGTGGGCGAGGGGGCCGTGCGCATCAACCCGCGGCAGCGTGGGGTGCTCAAGCAGCTGCTGTTGGGTCTGGGTCACCCCGTACAGGACCTCGCCGGGTATACCGACGGCGAGGCCCTGGACATGCACATGACCTCTGCGATGCCCGATGGCACGCCCTGGTCCATGCGCGACTACCAGCTCGAAGCCGTGGATGCCTTCCACGACGGCTTCGGTGGCGGATCGGGCGTGGTGGTGCTGCCCTGCGGTGCGGGCAAGACGCTGGTGGGCATCGCGGCCATGGTCCGGCTGGGAATGCGCACCCTGGTGCTCTGCGCGGGGCACACGGCCTTGCAGCAGTGGAAGCGCGAGATTCTGGCTCGCACCAGCCTCGAGCCGCATCAGGTGGGCGAGTACAGCGGTCAGGTCAAGGAGCTGCGGTCGGTGACCCTGACCACCTACCAGCAGCTCACCTGGCGCCCTGGCAAGAACGCCTGCGCGCCCCACTTCCGCCTGCTCCACCAGGCCAACTGGGGGCTGGTGGTCTACGACGAGGTTCACCTGTTGCCCGCCCCCATCTTCCGGGAAACCGCCTACCTGCAGGCTCGCCGACGCTTGGGGCTCACGGCCACCCTGGTGCGCGAGGACGGCCGCGAGGGGGACGTGTTCGCCTTGATCGGGCCCAAACGTTTCGACCTTCCCTGGAAGCAGCTCGAGCACCAAGGTTGGATAGCCACCGCCCGCTGCGCGGAGATCCGCGTTGCCCTGTCGGCCGCTGACCGGCTCCGCTACGTCAACGCCTCCAACCGTGGCCGTTACCGCATCGCCGCCCTCAATGCGCGCAAGGGGGCGGTGCTCGAGAAGCTGCTGCAGCGTCACCCCGACGAACCGGTGCTGGTGTTGGGTACCTACCTGGATCAGCTGCACTGGGTGGCTCGGCGCTTCGAGATGCCGCTGGTCACCGGAAAGACCCCCAGGAAGGAACGCGATCTGCTGTTCGCTCGGTTCCGCGCTGGGGAGATCCGTGTGCTCGCGCTGTCCAGGGTGGGCAACTTCGCCATCGACCTGCCCAGCGCCGCGGTGGCCATCCAGATCAGCGGCACCTATGGCTCGCGGCAGGAAGAGGCCCAACGCCTCGGTCGGGTGCTTCGCCCGAAGGAAGGTGAGAACCAGGCGTGGTTCTACTCGCTGGTCACCGCCGACACCCGGGAGCAGGAGTTCGCCGAGAGACGGCAGCTCTTCCTCACCGAGCAGGGCTACCCCTACCGCATCGAGCTCGCTTCTTGATGCGGGCGGTCTCGGTGCTCGAGGTCGCGAGCCCTGAGGTGTGGGACGAGATCGCTGCCATCGCTCCGCTGGACGGACACCTCCTGGAGTCTCTGGATCCGCTGCGCCGGGTGGTGGGTGCTGGCTTCGAGCGCGAGGTGCTGCCGCTGCTCCATCAGCGTGGATTGAGCGTGCTGGTGCGGTTTGCCAGGCGCGATGCGGCCGCGGTGAGGGCTGCCCGCGAGGATCAGGCCCGCAGTATCGCCGACCTGCCGGATCCGGCGCGGCCGATCCTGTTCGCGGCCCAGCGTCACGCCGTGGATGGCGTGGTGATCGGGCCCCAGGCCTGGGACCCCGAGCACGACGCCGACTGGGTGCGCGCCCTGCACGGGGCGGGGCTGGTGAGCTTGCAGGGGGGAGAGCCTTCCTGGGGACTGTACCGGCTGCACGAAGACCTTCCGCCGGCCTCGGCGAAGGTCTACGACTTCGAGGAAGCCCTGATGCCCGAGACGGAGGATCTGCCACCTCCCGGCCCGGGTCCGGTGGCGCTGCTGCACGACCTGGCGTCGTTGGCCGCGGCCATCGCCCACGTGGGGCCGCGTCGCACCCTCGCAGGGGGTATCGCGGTCGTAGACGGCAAGAAGCTGGGCCGCCGCCTGGGCTCGAAGGCGCTTGTTCGCAGTGGTCGCCTGGACGATCAGCCCGCCTGGCAGCGTGCACTGCGCGCACTCGAGGCACTGGGGGTGGTGTCCCTTGATCCCATCTCCCGGGCGCTGTCCCTCGACCTGGGCCTCGAGCGTACCCTGGCTGGAACTACGGTGAGTGCGCTGGACGGCCTGGTGGGGCGCCTCGTGGATCGAGACCTGCGGGTGCTGGTCGCCCCCGTGCGCGAAGCCATTCGACAGGCCGGCGATCAAGCCTTGGACAAGGTGGTCTTTCTCGATCTGCTGCGAGAGCAACACCGCGACGTGGTCTTCCCCGGGTGGGTGCGCGAGGGCGCGCTGGTCTACCCCTTTCTGCCCGGCGAGCGTCTTCGCCACTTCGACGAGGACGGCTGGCCCGTGCTCGAAGGCCGCATGGTTCGATGCCTGCTCGAGCGCCTGGAGCGGTTGGGTCTGGTCCGCCGGGCCCCCGGCGTCTTCGCGGCTACCCCGGACGGCCGGCGCTGGGCCGGAGGACAGAACGGCCCCACCCCTCGGGTCTGGCTGAGCTCCGACCTCGAGCTGGTGGTGCCTCCCGACGCCATCACCCCTTGGGAGCGCTTCCAGCTCGAGCGCCTGGGCCGGTGCCTCTCCCGCGACGTGGTGGACCGCTACCGACTCGAGCGCTCCGGCCTCGAACAGTGGCTCGCCACCCACGAACTGGACGAAGCCGTCGCCTTCCTCGAGCGGCGCTGCGCCGCGGTCCCCACCACGGTGCTGGACACCCTGCGGGCGTGGGCCTACGCTGCCCAGCGGGTGGTGCTTACCCGGGGGGTGTTGGTGGGCGAGTGAGCTGGGTAGCTAGCGCAACACTTCGCAGACCCAGCGCCCCACCTCGGTGCTCGAGATCGCGTTGTCGAGCAGGATGGGCGGAATGGGGCCGGTGTCGGCGACGACGTCGGTGGACACCTCGCAGGGATTCACGGAGACCACGTTGTAGCGCACGGTCATGTAGTACTGCTTGCCGGAGAGTGCGCCGCGGTAGCCGACCTCTACGTCCACGTAGCGCTGGTTCGAGCTGCAGCCTCCAGGCGAGCCTCCCACCACCTTGGCGCCGGTCGTCTGGCCCGCCATGGGGTGCCCGACCTCGAGGGTGCCCTGTGCGATGTCCTCGAGCTTGCCTTTGGGGATGACCACGCCCAGGTTGCAGTGGACAGCGGTGAGCAGGACGAGCAGCAGGCCAGCGGCGACCAGGATGCGGCGGTGCATGGGGACCTCCGGTTGTTTCGGTCGCCAGCCTAACCAGAAACAGCTCGCCTCGGCGCGCCGCCTCGCCTCGTACCCGAAGCCGCTCGTCAGCCGCCGTGTTCGCGTCCCGGCTGGACCTCGGCGGCGGCGTCGCGAGCCGGCTAGCCATCCACCTCCCATGGGCTGGGGTTCGCTTCGGTGAACAGGGCGGGCTCGTCCGCCAGGCTCAAGGTGGCGCGTCCCCAGTGGAAGTAGCCTGCCAAGGTCGGAATCACCCGCAGGCTGGCTCGGAACGAGGCCCCGTCGGCTTGGGAGGGGAGCTGGAGTACCAGCTTGCCTTGGCTGTGCTCCCACGACTCGATGGTGCCGCTCTGTTGAAGGTCGTCGAGGCTCGCTGGCTCCGGCTCGACGCCCGCGGGGAGCGCGAGGAGCAGGTCCAAGCGCTCACCACCCGGGGGGGAGGCCGCCAGCTGGACCGTGGCGGGCTCGCCTATGCGTCCGTGTTCGGGTCCCTCCACTCGCAGGGTGAAGCCCCTGGGCCCAGCATCGGGGTCCGGTGGCAACCAGTGGGTCGCCCGGAGGGTGAAGCCCAGCCCCGGTAGGGCGGGCTCGGCCACGATTCGTACGCTGTGGGTATTCTCACCGGGTGGCAAGGGATGGCGGGCGAGCGCTGGGGTGAAGCCTGCGGCCAGGTCCAGCCGCTGCTCCACGACCCGTGTCCCGTCCAGGCAGAGGGTGATCCGGATCGACACGGGCAGGGGCTGGTCGAACAGCGTGGTCAGGGCGTCGAGCACCAGCAGGCCCGTCAAGCCCGGTCCAAAACCCTCTTCCGGCCGGTAGGAGGCCAGCAGGGTGGAAGGCAGGGGCGGGCGGAACGGGGGCGGGGCTCGGACGATGGAGATGGGCTGGCCTGGATCGAGCTGGAGCGCGGCCACGGCGTCGCGGTCGGTGCGGGCGGTCACACCTTCGTCGGCTGGCTCCCAGGCTCGACTCACGCGGAGATCCACGTCGCTCAACGGCACGCCGTTCGGTCTGGTCACCCGCAGGTAGAGGCGATTGTTGAGGTCCGGTACCAGGCCGTCACCCATCTCGGTCTCGGCCCTGACGCTGATGGGGTCCGCGGAGAGGCGAAGGGTCGTTCCCCCCGCGATGCGCTCTCCCGTGGCGTCCGTGGCCACCACCGCAACGCTCGCGGTGGCCTCTCCGTACAGGTCGTCGGGCACCGCGTTCAGTCGCAGGGTGAACGCGCCGTCGTCGTCGGTGAGGAGCGTACGAGGCTCGCGCCAAGCGTTCGGGAGGGGCCACTCGCCCTGTTCCAGGCTCGCCTGGATCTGCAAGCGGGCTCTTCGCACGGGGGCACCCGATCGGTACCGCACGGTGCCTTCCAGACGCGGAGCTTGCCCCGTGGTGTACCAGCTGCGGTCCGCGCGGATGTCGATGGAGAAGCGGGGCAGGTGGAACGGCTCCACGCGTGCGGTGACGCTGTCCACGGCATCACCGGAGTGGTACGCCACCTCGTAGTCCCCGACGGGCGCGCTGTCGGACAGCGGCAGGTCGCTGGCGGCCACGCCGTACAAGCCTGCGGGCACCGCCTCGTCCATCAGCACCTGCCCGCTCGGGTCCTTCACGACGAAACGGCCCGGTCGGTTCTCCATCGGGGTCAGATCCGCCATGCGGAAGGTCACGGCGCGGAAGCGAATGGTGTGACCAGGCTCGTACATGGGCCGATCCGTCGCCAGGTGAACGACGGCTGGCGCGTACAGGGCGAGGGGCAGCTCCGCCCTGGTCGGCCCGAGAGGGCCGTCGATCTCCGCGCGAAGTCGGTAGTCGCCGTCGGTCACCGGCGGCAGGGCCAGGCGGGCTCGAAGGCGGCCGGCGCCGAGCCGGGTCCATCCCTCCAGCGGCTCGAGAGGGGTCTCGTTGCCCTCGGCGTCCACCAAGGAAAGTCTTTGCTCGAATCGTCGCATGGGCGCCGTCGCGCTGCGTTCGCCGAGGGGATCCCAGAACACCGCCTCGGCCCGTATTCGGACCACACCTTCGTGTCCGCGTCCGATCTCCTGCACGGAGAGGTGAAGCTTCGGTACCGGTTGGCCCTCGGGGCAGGCCCTGAGGACCAGGCCCCAGCGGAGCCAGGCGGTGGGGCTGTGCCAGCAGGCGATCCCGACGACCGCGACGGCGAGAGCGAGTATCGCGTGGCGCGGGTGGAACCTGGCCCACGCTGTTCGCCTGGACTCGGGCGCGGATGGCTGCTGGCTCACGGGACCCTCCATGGTCGCACGCACGTCCCGACCGGGTGGAGGGGCGAGGAGTTCCGTCAAGAGGCTGTGAGCCCGGTGCCGCCCC
>CAZVHW010000536.1:0-5515 GCA_964626835.1 uncultured Enterobacterales bacterium | reverse complement strand
CGGCCCTGGAGTGCGCTTCGATGCCGGCGTGCAAACCGGCAGCGATGTGTCTGTTCACTACGACCCGATCCTCGGCAAGCTGGTGGTCTGGGCCGAGGATCGCCCTGCGGCCATCCAGCGCATGACGCGCGCCCTTCGAGACAACGTCGTGCTGGGCGTGACCACCACCACCGAGTTCATGCTCGACGTCCTGGCCCACCCGGACTTCGTGCAAGGCCAGACGACCACGAGCTTCGTCGACGAACAGATGGCCGACTGGGCACCCGCGACACAGGGCGACCTGCACGCCCGCCTGGGGTACCTCGCCGACCGAGCCACCGGCGCAGGGCGGCAAGCCACGGCGGCACCGACGACAGGTGGCACCCAGTCTTGGCTCGAGCCTTGGCACAGCTTGGGTGCCTGGGACCTGCTGGAGTGAACACCATGGACCACCATCTCGAGATCGCCAACCAGCGCGAGCAGCTTCGGGTCTCCACCACCGCCGACGAACACGTGTTGGAGGTGGAGATCGAAGGTGTCACACGGCGGTTCGCCTTCTCCTCACCCGGCCCCAACCAGATCTTGCTGAACATCGAAGGCCGCAACGTGGAGTGCTGGGTGGCGCGCACCAACGGCAGCACCTGGCTGTGGACCGAAGGCCGCGCCCGCCTGGTGCGCGAGGTCAGCGGTCGTCGGCGACCCACCGCGGGGGGAGCCATGGGGCGCGAGGTCACCCCCTCCATGCCCGCCGTGGTCACAGCCGTGCTGGTCGAGCCTGGCGATTGCGTCGAGCAGGGCCAGGCCCTGGTGGTGCTCTCTGCGATGAAGATGGAGACCACCCTCGTCGCCCCCTTCGCGGGAACGGTTTGCGCCGTCAACACACAGGTAGAAGCCAATGTCTCGCCGGGAAACATCCTGGTGGAGATCCAGCCCGAGCCCAAGGAGCGTGACGACGATGCCTGAGTCCCCCCAGCTGCGATATGAACGACGCGGCGCAGTGGCCTTGCTGACCATCGACAGGCCCAAGCGCCGAAACGCCCTCTCCCCCCAGACCATCCAGCTCTTCGCCACGTGCCTGGACCGGGCCGAGGCCGACTCAGAGATATCTGTCGTATGCATCACCGGCGCTGGTGACAAGGCGTTCTGCTCGGGCGCCGACCTGATGGCCACCGTAGGCGCGGGCTCCCCCATGCAAGCCATGCAGAGCTACGCCAACCTCCTGTTGCGCCTTGACCGATACAGCAAGCCGCTTGTGGCACGTGTCAATGGTCACTGCCTGGGGGGTGGCCTCGGGCTGCTGCTGTCCTGCGACATCGCCTACGCCCGCCGCGGCGTCCGCATCGGAACGCCCGAGCTGAACGTGGGTCTGTTCCCCATGATGATCACCCCGCTCATCCTGCGGGCCGCCCCCCGGGCGAAGGCCCTCGAGATGATCTACACGGCGGCCATGTTGGATGCCGACGAGGCCGAAGCTCTCGGCCTGATCACCAGAGCACTGGATCCGGATGACTTCGATCCCAGGGTCGAGGCCGCCCTGACCGCCATCTCCGGCAAGGCGCCACTGGCCCTGCGCGCTGGACGGCAGGCGCTGTCCACGGTCCAAGGCATGGACCTCGAGCCTGCGATGCAGCATCTCTGCGGTCAGCTTGCCGTGTTGATGCAGACCCAAGACGCCCTCGAAGGTCTCGCGGCCTTCATGCAGAAGCGCAAGCCGGTCTGGAAGGGCCGATAGGAGCACGCCATGGCATCGCTGTGGACCCGAGACAACCTGGACTTCGAGCGCCCTTGCATGATCACTTGCGCCCTGTCGGGCGTGGTGGCCAACCGCGCTCAATGCCCCGGCATCCCGTATACACCCGAAGAGTACGCCGCCGAAGCCCGCCGGGCCTGGGAAGCCGGGGCTGCCGTGGTCCACGTCCACGCTCGCACGCCCTCGGGCCAGCCCAGCTACGAGGTGGCGGACTATCAGGCCATCCGCGATGCCATCGTCGACGCCTGCCCGGTGATCATCAACTTCTCCACCGGCGCCATCGGCATCACCACCCAACAGAAGACTGCCCACATCCTGGCGGTCAAGCCCGCGATCGGGGCCCTGAACATGGGCTCCATGAACTACGCCAAGTACAGCCCCCGCAACAAACGTTTCGTGTTCGAGTTCGTCTTCGACAATGCCTTCTCCCAGATCCGCGACATCGTGAAGGCCATGAACGAGGTCGGCACCAAGCCGGAGATGGAGTGCTTCGATGTCGGGCAGGTCGGCAACTCCTTCCCTCTCATCGACATGGGCTTGCTCCAGCCGCCCTACCAATACAGCCTGATCATGGGCGTGTTGGGGGGCATCCCACCCACGGTGGGCGGGCTCACCAGCATGGTCGGCCAGCTCCCCCCCCACAGCGACTGGGAAGTCATCGGCATCAGCCACGACCAGTGGCGCATGGTGGCCGCCGCCATCGCCATGGGTGGCAACATCCGCGTTGGCCTCGAAGACAACTTCTACGTGAGCCGCGGCGTGATGGCCGGCTCCAACGGCGACCTGGTCGAAAAAGCCGCCCGCATGGTCCGAGACCAGGGTCGCAAGGTGGCCACCGTGGAGCAGTGCCGCGAGCGGTTGGGGCTGACGAACCGCTAGGAGGCTTCCAGCCGGGACGCTAGGGCCAGACCGATGGCGAGCGGATGACCACCAAGCGTTCGGCGCTCAGATCGCGCATGGAATGACCGATGCCGCCCAGGCGCATACCCGAGGACGCTCTGCCGCCAAAGGGCATCCAGTCCACGCGGAACGCACAGTGTTGGTTCACCATGACCGCGTTGGCGTTCAGCCTGCGCGCGCAGTCCAGCGCGGTGTCGAGGCTGCGGGTGAAGACCGCCGCCTGGAAGCAGAAGTCGAGCTGATTCGCCCGCCGGATGGCCACGTCTCGCTCGCGGTAGGGGTAGACCACCACCACCGGCCCGAAGATCTCCAACCGTGAAACCTCGACTTCGTCGGGAGGATCCAGGATGACGGTAGGCGCGTAGCCGTGGGCACCTACACGCTCGGCGCCGCAGAGGAGGGTCCCGCCCGCCTCTACGGCGCGGGTGACCCACGTGTGCACCCGGTCCACCTCGCCGTCGACGATCAGCGGGCCGACCTCGGTGGCTTCGTCCAAGGGATCCCCCACCTGCAGTGCCCGAGCCGACTGGACCAGACGGTCCAAGACTGGCTGCAGGACGTCTTCGTGCACGAACAGCCGTTGGACCGACACGCACACCTGGCCGGCGTGGTAGAAGCCCGCCTTCACGATGCGGGGCAAGGCATCGTCGAGATCCGCATCGGGCTCGACTAGCACCGGTGCCGCGCCGCCATGCTCCATGGCGCAGCCCACCCCCGGAGCCAAGCGAGAGCGGAGGTACCAGCCGACGCGCCCCGAACCGATGAAGCTGAAGAACGCGATGCGAGGATCGGAGACCAGCGTCTCGGCGACCGGAACTTCGCAGACCAGGGTCTGTGCCCAGCCGGAGGGCAGCCCCGCTTCCGACAGGATCGCGACCAGCGCGAGGGCTGATAGCGGCGTGGTGCTGGCGGGCTTGACGATCACGGGGCAGCCGGCGGCGACAGCGGTGACCACCTGGTGGACGATCAGGTTGAAGGGGTGGTTGAACGCGCTCACTGCCGCCACGACACCCACCGGCTCGCGGAAGGTGTACGCGATGTGCCCCTCGGACGCGGCGTTCAAGCCCATGGGTATTTGCTCACCGGTGAGGCGCGCGATCTCCTCGGCAGCCCAGAGGATCCCACTGACGGCCCGCCTCAGCTCGGCGCGAGAGTCCACCAAGGGCTTGCCGCCCTCGGAGGCTGCCAGGCTGGACAGCTCCTCGAGTCTCGCCTCGACCAGACCCGCGGCCCGCACCAGAATGCGCTTGCGCTCACCGGGGGCGAGCCAGGCGGCGCGGTCGTCGTGCAGGGAACGCGCCTTCACCAACATCCGCTCGAGCTCATCTCGCCCTTGCAACGGGAGCTGGGCCAGCAGGCGGTCGTCGTAGGGACAGCGGACATCGAGGAGCTTGGGTATCTGGGTGGTCATGGGATCCATCCTCTCGCCTGGACAACGAAGCATCAACCCGAAACCGTGGGTTGATCCCCACCGTCCCTTGGCGGCGGGGTCTGGGTTCCACCGTGAGACGCTGCCACCTGCCTGAGTTCCGCTATTTCACGGCGCAGCTTCGGGACGCGAACCAGGTACCCATGGACACTGACGACCGCCCAGAAGGACACAGTGGTGGCCGCATATGCCCAGGAAACCGCCTGCGACGAATAGGTCCACCACGAAAAGGCGGCGAGCACGACCGGCAAAACGAAGAAGTGGGCGAGCTTGACGCTCTTGCCTGTCCATGCGTGCAGTTCCACGTTCAGCAAGTCCGCCCGTCCTCGCAGCAGCGAAGCCGGTTCGGCCATCGCCCTTGCATCGACCGCGCGGATGGCCTTCCACTGGCGCCGGAAGAACGGCAGGAAGAACAAGGCCATGCCAGCACCGACGAGCAAGGTCGTCAGACTCGCCGCCGTACGCACCTGTGCCGCGATGAGCCCGCCCCACACGATGAGCAAAGCGAGCACCGTCGTCAGGAAGCCTATCAAGACCAGGGCCCAGCTGCCGGAGCTACGCACCTTCCCGGTGTCGAAAGCGAGCTCGATGGTGCGATTCCGCCAGGCATCTACCTCCCGTGCCAGCTCACCCGCATCGCGAAAACGGCGATCTCGTTCTCTGGCGGTAGCCTTGGCCACGACCGCCACCAGCGCGACGGGCGCGGCTGGCTCGACGTCCAGCAACGAAGGAGTCTGGCCCATCCGCAGCTGCTCGAGGATCGAAACGGTGGGGCCCTGAAAGGGTGCCTCGCCCGCGACCAACTCGAAGAGCATCACCCCCAGGCTCCAGACATCGCTGCGAGCATCGATTCTCTCCACCGCCCCGGCGGCCTGTTCGGGACTCATGTACGCAGGCGTTCCCATCACCGTGCCCGAGCGGGTGAGCTCGGCGCTATCACCAGGCGCTGCGGAATCGCGGGGCACCTCCCCGTCGACGTTCTCTTCCTCACCGGTCATCTTGGCCAGTCCCCAGTCGACCACCAGGGTCTCCCCAAAGGGCCCTATCATCAGGTTGTCGGGTTTGAGGTCCCTGTGCGTGACGCCCCTGCTGTGTGCGAACCCCACGGCCTGACACGCGTCGACGAAGTTGCCGAGGAGACCGAGCCGTTCCTCCTTCGACGCACACCTGTCCAGCAGCTGACGAAGGGTCGCGCCGCTCACGCGCCGCATGGTGTAGTAGAGCTTGCCGTCAGAACCCCGCCCGAGCTCGTAGACGGGCACGATACCCGGGTGCTCGAGCTGGGCCGTGATCCGCGCCTCGCGCATGAACCTGGCCTCGGCCGAGGGCAGATCCCTGCTCAGCTCCTTGCGCGCCACGTGCCGCTGCAGATGAGCGTCGTCCACCATGGAGACGACCCCCATACCGCCTCTGCCCAGCTCTGCGCCGAATCGATACCGGCCCTCTGCCTCAGGGGT
>CAZVHW010000535.1:0-5524 GCA_964626835.1 uncultured Enterobacterales bacterium | reverse complement strand
GTCGCCGTCGTCGCAGTCCGTGTCGTCGTCCACGTGGCCGCTGGGTACGTCACAGGCCTCGGCGGTGCTGGTGGCGTCGCCGTAGCCGTCGCCATCCGCGTCCTGGTACCAGGTGGAGGTGCCGCTCACGTCGGTGTCCTCGTCGTCCACCAGGCCGTCGCAGTCGTCGTCGTAGCCATTGCAGGCCTCCTCGGCCTCGGGGTGGATCTCGCTGTTGGCGTCGTCGCAGTCCGCGGCGTTGTCCACCCAGCCAGCTCCAGGCTCACAGTCGAGCAGATCGACGTCGGGATCGCCGAAGCCGTCGCTGTCCGCGTCTTGGTACCAGGTGCTCTCGAGGTCCTCGTCGACCTCGCCGTCGCAGTCGTCGTCGAGGTCGTTGCAGACTTCCTCGGCTTCTGGATTCACGCTCGAGTTGGCGTCGTCGCAGTCGGAGGAATCCGCCACCCAACCCGCCCCGGGATCGCAGCTCTCCGTGGTGGAGTCGGGGTTGCCGAAGCCGTCGTTGTCCGCGTCGGCGTACCACAGCTCCTGCAGGTCCTCGTCGATCTCGTCGTCACAGTCGTTGTCGACGCCGTCGCAGCGCTCCGCGGCGCCGGGGTGGGTCTGATCTTCGCTGTCATCGCAGTCGGTGTCGTCGTCCACGAAGCCGTCGGGAGCTTCGCAGGCGGTGACCGTCCCCGCGGCATCGCCGTAACCGTCGTCGTCCCCATCCAAGAAGAAGGTACCGGCGTCCGCGGCGTCCTCGTCGGCCTGGCCGTCGCAGTCGTCGTCGATGCCGTTGCAGACCTCCTCTCCGCCAGGATTCACCGCAGAATCGCCGTCGTCGCAGTCGCTGTCGTCGCCCACGAAACCCGAGGGCTCATCGTCACACGAGCCGGTCGCCGGGCTGTCGGGATCACCGTAGCCGTCGCCATCCGCGTCGGTGTACCACGTGCACTCGCCGTCTGGATTGGCGGTGTCCGGCTTCGAGTCGTCGGCGCGGCAGGCCGCGAGTGCGAGCAGGAGAGCGAGGGGGACGAGACGGTGCATCGGGGCCTCCGTGCCGGGAGCAGTATCGCTGCTCTGTCTCGAGATGTCAGCCCCCTTGACAGCCTGCCTACCACTTGGTAGGCAGGGCTCTCACGAGCGGTAGTCTGATGCCAGAATCCACTCCCCCCGTCGAGATGCGACAGCGCATCCTGCAACAAGCCACCCGGCTGTTCGCCCAGCGCGGCTACCAGGGCACCTCGCTGCAGGCGGTTGCCGACGCCGTGGGCATCCGAAAGCCGTCGTTGTTGTACTGGTTCCGCTCCAAAGACCTGCTCCGTGCGCAGGTGGTCGAGAGCCTGCTCGCCCACTGGAAGCAGGAAATCCCCCGGCTGATGCTGGGTGCCCGCAGCGGCCACGACCGCTTCGCGTCCACCGTCACCGCGCTGGTGGCCTACTTCGCCTCCGACGAGAACCGCGCGCGCCTGATGCTGCGGGAGGTGCTGGACCGCCCCGACGCCACGCGTGCACTGATGGCCGAGCACCTGCAGCCCTTTGGCACCCTGGTCACCGACTACATCCGCATGGGCCAAGAATCGGGCCGTGTGCGGCCCGAGGTGGATCCGGAGTCCTACGTGGTCATGGTCGTCACCATGGTGTTGGGCACCGTGGCCATGGGGGGCGTGGCCGCGTCCATGTTCGATGGCGAGCAGACCGATCGTGCCGATCCGCTCATCGCGGAGCTCGTCCGCATTGCGCGTGAGTCCCTCTTCCTTCCCCGTCCCTAGATCCTTCCCTCCAGGGAGTGTCCCCATGGCCAACTTCTTTACCGACAACGAAGACCTGCTCTTCTACGTGGACCACTACATCGACTGGGCCTCGCTCTTCGAACTCACCGAGTTCGCGGGGGCCTCCGAGGACGGCTTCGAAGACGTGGACGAAGCCGTCGAGTTCTATCGGGGCACCCTCGATCTGGTGGGCGAGTTCGCCGCCAACGAGGTGGCGCCCCTGTCCGCCACCATCGACAGGGAGCACCACGAGCTGGTAGACGGCGTGGTCAAGGCGCCGCCGGTGCTGGCGGGGATCTTCGAGCAGCTCGGGGCCCTCATGCTGCACGGCCTGTGCGTTCCCCGCGAGCTGGGGGGCATGAACGCGCCCCTCCTCGTCTTTCAGCTCAACGCCGAGCTGCTGGCCAGGGGCGACGTGTCGGTGGCCGCCCACAACGGCTTCCACGGCGGCATGGCGGGGGCGATGATGCTGTACTCGGTGCTCGAGGGCAGCTGCGACTTCGACGGTCAGGCCAGGCGCTTCGTGACCACCCGCTTTCAGAGCTACATGGACGAGATCGTGGCGGGCAAGGCCTGGGGCTGCATGGACATCACCGAGCCCGGCGCCGGCAGCGACATGGCCGCCCTGCGCTGCAAGGGAACGATGGACGACGATGGAAACTGGCGGGTGAGCGGCCAGAAGATCTTCATCACCTCGGGGCACGCCAAGTACCACTTCGTGGTGGCGCGGACCGAGCTGACCGACGAAGACGACGCCTTCGCCGGCCTGAAGGGCCTGTCCATGTTCCTGGTGCCCGCGTGGAAGGAAGACGAGGCGGGTGAGCGGGTCATCCTGGCTGAGTTCACCGGCCTCGAGGAGAAGCTCGGCCACCACGGATCGGCCACCGTGGCCATCAACTTCGAAGACAGCCCTGCCCACCTGATCGGCGAGCGCGGCCAGGGCTTCCGCATGATGCTGATGCTCATGAACAACGCCCGCATCGCCGTGGGCTTCGAGTCCCTGGGCATCTGCGAGGCAGCGCTCCGCATGGCTCGCACCTACGCGGCCGAGCGGCCCAGCATGGGCAAGACCATCGACCGCCACGAGATGATCGCCGACTACATGGACGAGATGCAGACCGACATCCAGGCCATCCGGGCCATGGCGGTCCACGCCGCCGTCCACGAAGAGCTGGCCCAGAAGCTCGAGCTCTGGCTTCGCTTCGAGCTCTTCGACAGCGTCGAGGAGGCGGACGAGGCGCGGAAGCGACAGCGTCACCACAAGCGCAAGGCACGGCGCATCACCCCCCTGCTCAAGTACCTGGGCGCGGAGAAGGCGGTGCAGATCTGTCAGCGCAACATCCAAATCCATGGGGGCTACGGCTACAGCTGCGAGTACGGCGCCGAGAAGCTGCTTCGCGACGCCATGGTGCTGCCCATCTACGAAGGCACCAGCCAGATCCAGGCGTTGATGGCCATGAAGGACGGTCTGATGGGAGTCCTGGCCGACGTGCCCGGGTTCATCCAGAGACGAGCGGGTGCCGCGGTACGCGCCCAGGCTGGGGGCAGCGCCCTCGATCGGCGCGTGGCCCGGCTGCAGCTGCTCTCGTACAAGGCGCTGCAGTTCCTGATGACCCGCCTGGCCGGGCGCAAGCTGGCGGAGCTGCGTCACGAGCCCCTGCGCGAGTGGCGGCGGGCATTCGAGAGCTGGGATCCCAAGCGCGACTTCGCCCTCGCCATGCTCCACGCCGAGCGCCTCACGGGAATCCTGGCCGACGTGGCAGTCTGCGAGATCCTGCTCGATCAAGCCCAGCGCTTCCCCGAGCGCGAAGACCTGCTCGTTCGTTACCTCGAGCGGGCGGAACCCCGCTGTCGCTTCCTGCATCACGAGATCAAGACCACCGGCCAGCGCCTGCTGTCGACCCTGGTGCAGGAGCCGGAGACTGGAGAGCCCTCATGAGCGACTTCCTCGTCAACCTGGGAACCAAGCCCACGGCCCGCAAGCTCGTGGGCATGATGGGCATGCCGCTGCCACAGAAGCTGCGGCGGGCTCGTGGCCCGTGGCAGGACCGTCCGCTGAACGACCAGACCGTGGTGGTGGGACACGATGCTCACGGCAAACTGGCCGAGGTCTTGGCCTCCACGATGGCTGCGGCCGGTGCGAGTTCCTTCGTGGTGGGTAACGAAGCCCACTTTGCGCCATTCGTGGAGCATGGCACCGCTTGCGGTCGGCGGCCCACGCACCTCGACCTGGAAGACAAGCCAGACGGGCTACGTCCCCACGGCTTGGTCTTCGACGCCACCGGCATGTCCCGTCCCGAGGATCTCCAGCAGGCCTGGGCCTTCTTCCAACCGCTGGTGCGCGGACTGCGGCGCTGCGGCCGTGCGCTGGTACTGGCTCGCCCCCCCGTGGCCGGCGACGTTCAGGCCTCCGCCGCCTCTCGGGGGCTCGAGGGCTTCACCCGCAGCCTGGCCAAGGAATTGGGCCGCAAGGGATCCACCGCGCAGATGGTCTTCGTGGCGACCGGCGCCGAGGCGCGGCTCGAGCCCTTGCTGCGCTTCTTGCTCTCTGCCCGCTCGGCCCTGATCTCCGGTCAGCCGTTCCACCTCTCGGCGGATGTCGCCGTGGCCGAGCCCCCGCCCCTCACCCGTCCGCTCGATGCCAAGGTGGCCCTGATCACCGGCTCCGCCCACGGCATCGGGGCGGCCACCGCCAGGGCGATGGCGCGCGAGGGCGCTCGGGTGATCGTGATGGACCGGCCAGCGGAAGAAGAGGCCGCCCAGAGGCTGGTGGACGCCATCGAGGGTACCCTGCTGTTGCAGGACATCACCGAGCCGGACGCGCCCCAGGCCATCGCGGCGCTGCTCGACGAGCACTTCGGCGGGCGCTTGGACGTGCTGGTACACAACGCCGGCATCACCCGGGACAAGATGTTGTTCAACATGGACCAGGAGCGCTGGGACATGGTGCTCGACGTCAACCTGACGTCCGTCTTGCGGGTCAACGAGCGCCTGGTGCCCATGATGGGTGCCGGCGGTCGCCTTGTCTGCACCTCCTCCATCGGGGGCATCGCCGGCAACAACGGCCAGTGCAACTACGCAGCCAGCAAGGCCGGCATCATCGGCGCGGTGCGGGCCATGGCTCCAGCGCAGGCCGAACGCGGCATCGCCGTCAACGCCGTGGCCCCGGGCTTCGTCGAGACCCGCATGACCGCCCGCATGCCCACCATGACCCGAGAAGCCGCCCGACGGCTGTCCAGCCTCTCCCAGGGCGCGCTGCCCCAAGACATCGCCGAGGTCGTCACCTTCCTCGCCAGCCCCGGCGCCGCCGGGTTGTGCGGCAACATCGTGCGCGTCTGCGCCGGCAGCCTGATCGGCGCCTGATGCGTCCGGGTCGGCGCTCGCTCGGGCGGGTGCAAAACCCGCCCCTACAACAATCTTCATGAATTCCAAAGCTCGCCGAAACCCAACGTAGGGGAGGACTTCACGTCCTCCCGCCACGAGCCTTTGTCGAATCGGGCAGGGCTGAATCCGGCCCCAAATCCCGATCACGAATTCCCCAGGAGCCAGCCATGACCAGCAAGAAAACCCGCGCCGTCATCATCGGCGGCGTTCGAACCCCCTTCCTGCGTTCCTTCGGGGCCTTCACCCGATTGGACACCATCAAGCTGGGCGTGGCCGCGGTCCAGGGCCTGCTTCGGCGCTACCCCATCGAGTGGAGCGAGCTGGACAGCCTCGTCTGGGGCGGCGTGGTGCTGCCGTCGGCCTCGGCCAACATCGGCCGCGAGATC
>CAZVHW010000534.1:0-5545 GCA_964626835.1 uncultured Enterobacterales bacterium | reverse complement strand
TGTACAGGCCCTCGCGGAAGGTGTCGATCATCTGCTCGCGGGTGACCTCTCCGAAGATGAAGTGCATCACCATGCGCTTGGGCACGTCGGCCTGGATTGCCTCGGTGTCCGATGCCGTGAAGCTCGGTAGGTACATGCCGCCTACGTAGATGTCGATGAAGAAGTACTCCCGCAGGCCCATGCCGTTGAGGATCAGGTCCTGCCCCCCCAGCTGGATGCTGTCTGGCAGGGTGACACCGGCGACGTCGCAGGCGGATGCGGGTGGGCCCAGGAGCAGGGCGGCGATGAGCAGGGCGTGCATGGTTCGAGGCTCCTACAAGCCGGTGGGGTGGTCCAGGAACACCCAGGGCAGTCCGTGCTCCGCCTCGATGTGCCGTGCCAGGGCCTTGACGCCCAGGGTCTCGGTGGCGTAGTGGCCGGCGAAGAACAGCGTGATGCCACCTTCTTCGGCGAGGAAGAAGTGGCCGTAGCGGCTCTCGCCGGTGATGACGGCGTCCAGCTCGTCGTGCAGGCCCAGGTCCACCTGGGATCCCGCGGCTCCGCAGATGATACCCACGCTCTCGATCGGGTCGGGGCCGAAGGGAAGGACCTTCGCCACGGCGCCCAGGCTCTCTTCGAGCCGCTGCGCGAGGGCTCCGGGGGACAGGGCAGGGGAGAGGCGCCCGGCCACGCCGATGGGGCGGGCGGGATCGACGCCCCAGGGCCGCGTGTCCCCGAGGCCGAGCGCTGCCGCCAGCTGGGCGTTGTTGCCCAGGGTGGGGTGGGCGTCCAGGGGCAGGTGGCTGCAGTAGAGGTTCAGATCGGCCTTGGTGGCCGCCCGAACCCGGCGGCCGTGGGCGCCCTTGATGACCTCGCACTGGCCCCAGAACAGGCCGTGGTGGACGATCAGCATGTCCGCGCCGGCCGCCAACGCCCCGTCGATGGTGGCCTGGCAGGCATCGGTGGCCACTGCCAGCTTGTTCACGTTCTCGCTGCCTTCGATCTGCAGACCATTGATCGAGACGTCAGAAAAAGACGCGGTGTCCAGCAGCCAGTCCAGCCAGCTCACCAGCTCGTCACGTCGCATGCCCATCCTCCGCTGGCCAGCGGGCGGGGCTGGCCTCAGCGGTTAGCCCATAGCCTTCCGCTCCCCCTCCGGCAGGCCACCCATGTCCGAGCTGCCCCCGATCGACACCGCGCTTATCGACAAGTTCGTGCCTTTCGCCAACGCGATCCGTCGCTATCTCCGGGGGCGGGTCGTCGGGATCGGGCACATCCCCGATGGCCCCGCGCTGTTGGTGGGCAATCACAACGCGGGCATCACCTTCCTCGAGCCGGTGATCCTCGGCCTGGCCTGGCACGAGCACAAGCTGGGGGAGGATGGCTTCTACTACCTCGCCCACGACTCCCTCATGGCCATGCCCGGGCTCGGCCCCCTGCTGGCCAAGGGCGGCGCGGTCCCAGCCAGCCACGAAGCTGCTCGGGCCGTGTTCGAGGCGGGGCGCAAGGTCGCGGTCTGGCCTGGTGGCAACTACGAGGCGTTCCGGCCCTGGCGGGATCGCCACCGGGTGGACTTCGGCGGTCACAAGGGCTTCCTGCGCTTGGCCATCCGCAATCGGGTTCCCATCGTGCCGGTGCTTTCCCTGGGGGGGCACGACGCCTACTTCGTCCTGAGTCGGGGTGAGCGCTTGGCGGAGTGGACGGGCATGAAGCGTCGTTTTCGCAGCGAGTCCTTCCCGGTCTTCGTGGGGCTGCCCTGGGGTCTGGGCGTGGGTCCGCTCTTTCACGTGCCCCTGCCCGTTCGCACCGTGGTGGAGGTTGGCGAGCCCATCCCGGTTCACGAACATCCCCCGGAAGCTGCGGAGGATCAGGATATCGTCTCGGAGCTCTACGATCTCGTCGTCGGCACGCTGCAGGCGATGATGGACCGCCAGCTGGCCATGAGGAAGTGGGGGGCAGCTTCGGATCGATGACGGGATTGTCCATGGGTCGAGCTGGGGAAATGGTGGGGATGGCACCAGAATAGGCCGTATCTGCCGCCAGGAAATCCCGTAAGCGCCACCCCTCGTAATGACTCGGGAACCGTAGGAAGAATCCCACAAATCGCGAAAACACAAATACCAGGTAGCTCAAGGGTGGCGTCCCTGGTCCGATGAGCAGAGCGAACCGGCGAACGTGATACGTTCCGTCTGCGAGCGTGTTCCCAGCCCCTGCCACTCCCTAGGAAGTACGTCCATGTCTTCCCAGCAGCACTTCGCGGGCAAGATAAAGCCCTCGGATCTCCCAGCCCCGCCCCAGGCGGCCCTCGGGATCGTCAAGGCTTGTAGGGATCAGGACGCCGGCGCCGTTCAGCTGTCTGGGATCGTCAACCAGGACCCGCGCCTCACGGTCGAGGTCCTCCGCACGGTCAACTCCGCCTTCTTCGGCCTCGAGCGCAAGGTACGCTCGGCCAACCAGGCCGTGGCCGTGCTCGGCAACCGGGCCTTGCGCAACATCGCCCTCTGCTTCGCCGTGCGAGACGCCACCCGCGCAGAAAGCATGAAGGGCTTCGACGTCGTGGACTTCTGGGAAGACGCCCTCCGTCGGGCCGTGGCCGCGCGCTACTTCGCAGGCCTGCACGGGCTCGACGTCGAGGAAGCCTTCACGCTGGGGCTGCTGCAGGAGTTCGGCATCATGGTGATGCTGCACGTGATGCCCACCAAGATGGGCAGCTGGCCCATCATCCGGGCTACGGGCATGACAGAACGCCCGCGGATCGAGCACGAGAACTTCGGCACCTCGCACACCCACGTGGGTTGGATGCTCGCCCGCAACTGGGGCCTGCCCGAAGAAACCGGCGTGGCCATCGCCAACCACCACGACGATCCCCCGCAAGGGCTCGACGAAGGCGCCCGCAAGCTCTGCGAGGTGGCCAACGCGGCCGAGGTCGTCGGCTCGGTCTTCACCGCTCGCGACAAGCGCACAGCCCTCGAGTTCTGCCACGAAAGGCTCACCAGCGAGCCCTGGAAGCTCAGCACCGAGCAGGTGGAGGAGCTCCTGTGCAGCGTGCCCGAGCAGGTCGAAGCCGTCAGCGCCACCCTGGGCCTGGGCGTAAAAGAGCAAGCCAGCTTCCAGGGCATCCTCGAACAGGCCAACAAACAACTGGTCGAAGAGCACCTGTCCTACCAAGAGCTCACCCTCAAGCTCCAGGCTGCCCTCGAAGAAAAAGAGCAGTTCTACCACGCACTCGAGCTGGCCAACGCCCGCCTCGAGCAGATGGCCTACTACGATCCACTCACGGGTCTGTCCAACCGGCGTCACTTCGAGGACGGCTTCCTGCGCGAGCTACATCGCCACAGCCGCACCGGGCGCCCACTGTCCGTGGTCGTCATGGACATCGACAAGTTCAAGAACGTCAACGACAGCTATGGCCACCCTTTCGGCGACGTGGTGCTCTCCGCCATCGCCAAGGTGCTCGAGGACACCCTGCGAGCCACCGACATCAAGGCGCGCGTTGGCGGCGACGAGATGTACCTGCTCATGCCCGAGACAACGGGTCCGGTGGGGATCAAGACCACCGAGCGGGTGCGCAAGGCCATCGTCAACCTCGAGCTCTCCATCAGTGGCAATCAGGTTCCGGTTACCTGTTCCTTTGGTGGCACCACCTGGGCTGGGCGCGTGGACAGCAACACCAGCGCCGGCGAAGTTGCCGAGCAGATCGTCAAGGCCGCAGACCTGGCTCTGTACGAGTCCAAGGAAGAAGGCCGCAATAGGCTCTCCTGGTCGGACGTCGACGCCGCCGAAGACGAAGAGGAAGACAGCTACGACTGGGACTACTAGCCCTTCCTGCCTACCACCAGCAGGATGTCTCCCAGACCCAACAGGTTGAGGAGCGGGGCCAGGAGCAGGTCGAAGAGCAGGGAGATGGGGAGAATGGAGAACCCCAGCGCCACCAGGGGGCCCCGGATCCACCAGTTGTCGCGGAAGCGGCTCTGGGAGCCGAAGGTGAAGCGGGCGAAGAGCACCAGGGTGGTCGTGGCCTGCAGGGGGTAGCCCTTGCGTGAGTGCGTGAAGCACTGGGAGAGACCCCGGTCGCCCAGGAGCTTGACCAGGCCCTTGCGCGAGAACAGCTGTAGGTGCTGGGGAGGGAGGTGGGGCCAGTACCAGCGTCCGAAGAGCCGCCTGCCCCAGCCGTCGAGGCGAGGGACCTCGACCACGAGCACGCCTCCCGGGCGCAACAGAAGGGCCGCACGCTCGATGTCGGCGCCGGGATCGGTCTGGTGCTCCAGGAAGTGGATGAGGGTGACGATGTCGAAGCTGTCGGTAGGCAGGTCCACCTGTTCCCAGGGCCCGCGCAGCACGTCCACGCCAGGGCGCTCGGCACGACTGGCGGCCTGGTCTACCAGCTCGACGCCGATGGCTTCGGCCTTGGGCCAAGCCTCGTGCAGGGCGTGAAGGAAGAAGCCCAGGCCGCAGCCGACGTCCAGCAGGCGGCGCACGGGGTGGTCGGCCAGTCCCTGCCGGATGCCCTCGAGGCGGGAACGCGTGAGCGTCTTCTCGAAGCCCGACCGCCCGACGTTGTTGGCCAGCTGCAGGCCCTCGGGGCTCCAGAGGTTGCCATACAGCTCGGACAGCTCCTGTTCAGAGGGGTGGGGGCTCAGGTAGCCGTGCCCGCAGCTCTTGCAGGTGACAAACCACCAGTGATCCCGCTGCGCTTGGACCAGGTCCTGGACGGGGTAGCGGACATCGGCTTCGTGGCTGCCGCACACCGCGCAGGGCAGGGGTACGAGCGCCCTGGTGGTCGGGGCCGTGCCGTCTCCAGCCACGGCTACCACCGGAAACGGCGCTGGGGTTCGGGCAGGCCGCGGGCCTGGCGGACGTGGGAGAGGAACGGGTTGCTCGCCAGCTCGGCCTCGAGGGTGGTGTCGGGGCCGTGGCCGCTGTGTACCACCATGTCGCCGGGCAGCTCCAAGAGCTTGGTCAGGCTCTGGTTCATGAGGATGCTGTCGCCGAGGGGTAGGTCCGTGCGACCGATGCTGCCCGCGAACAGGGTGTCGCCGACGAAGACGTGGCCGTGGCCATGGAAGCAACCCTGGCCAGGCGAGTGGCCCGGGGTGGAGAGGAAGGTGAACCCGAGCTGGCCCACGGCGATGGTGTCGCCGTCCTGGACCCAGTGATCCACCCGGCCGCAGGGGCGGTTGAGGGCTGGCATCCCGAACCAGTTGCCCTGCTGTGGCAGGGTCTCGAACATCGGGCGCTCGAGGGCGGGCAACCAGGTGGGAGCGTCGAAGGCCTTCTGCACCTCGACCAACCCGCCGGCGTGGTCGATGTGGGCGTGGGTGATCAGGATGGCTTCGAGCCTGGGGATGGGATCGAGGGCTCGTAGGTGGCGTACCAAGCCGGCGTCCTCGCCGACGTCCACGACCGCCGAGGCTGACGTGTCGGGGCAGGTGATCAAGAAACAGTTGGCCTGAAACTGACCTGTGGCGATGGTACGGACGAGCATGCGGCACCTCTGCTCTTCGAGCTGCCCGGAGGGGGGGCGTGGGTGGGGGGTGCTGCTACCAGGCCGCGAGGAAGCGGTCCA
>CAZVHW010000533.1:0-5583 GCA_964626835.1 uncultured Enterobacterales bacterium | reverse complement strand
GACGCCGGCCGTCAGCGCCCCGAGGATCCGTTCTCCGACCACGGGATCCAGCAGCCGGTGCTCCTCCCAAGGGTTCGTGATGACGCCGCACTCCACGAGCACGGTGGGAACGGTGGCCAGTCGCAGCACCTGGAAGGGTGTGTCGTACAGGCCGGCGCCGGGGAGAACCATGTGGCGACGCTCTCCAGAGATGTCGCGGGCGTGGTAGGCGTTGGGCGCGAAACCGGCAGCAGCGAGCGCACTTCCGAGGTGCTGACCGGCGACACGGCTCTCCCCGCCAACAGGGCTGGCGCTGCTGAAGAAGACCGAGAAGCCGGACAGTTCCTCCCAGGCCTCGGCGTCGGCCCCGACGAGGCGCGCGAGGTCTCGGGGCTGGGCGGAGTCGTGATGGATCTCCAGCACCAGCGCAGCGCCCAGGCGGGCGGCGTGGACCGGACGGTCGCGAAGGCAGACGCCGGCTTCGGCCGATACCAGCACGGCGCTGCGGCCCGAGGCCTCGAGACGCGCGACCAAGGCGCGCGCGACGCGATCGTTGTGCTCGTACTCTGGTGTCCCCGAGGCGCCGATTGCGCCGGTGCCAGTGGGGCAACCGCCGTCGGCGACGTGGCCCGAGAAGACCACGACAGAAAAGACCTCTCCTCGCTCAACGCTCGCAGCGGAAGGTGCTAGTTTTTTTTTACGCTGTCCCTTGGGACCCAGCCCGTACTGTCGGAGCCGGCAAAGTAGACCAGCAGCCACGCATCGCGCTCGAGAAGCACCCCCACCCCGTCGTCGCTGACCAAGTAGGGCCGGACACCGTTCGTCATGGCCGCAATGGGCTGCATAACGACCTTTGGCCAGACGATTTCAGCGTCCGTCTTGGGCTGTGGTGCGACTTTATCGGCCCGGATCCAGCCTACGGTGGTCAGCTGCTGTGAGTTGGTGAAACGACCGTGGAAGAAGCCGTCCTCGAACCCGTCGATCCTGAGCAGATCTCCCTCGACCAGGTATTGGCCGCGCTCGGAACGCTGGTCGGGCTTGTCGTGGAAGCAGGCTACGCTCGCGACCACGCGGACCAGGCCGCTGGTCACGGGCTCCGACACGGCCCGCCCAGCCTCGACCGCGAGGGACGTGGGTGCGGGAGCCGGTTGTTCCTCGAACGCCTCGACCGGAACCCATCCCAGCGTGTGGGTAGGAGCGCAGTACACGAGCGTCCAATCGCCGCGTTCGATCACGACGCCGATCTCGTCGCCTCGCACGAGGTACGGCGCGGCGCTGTGCGGGAACCAGTCGCCCTGCTCCAAGGCGATCCGATCCGCGGTGATGTGCTCCGTGGAGGTCACGAAAGGCACCGCCTGGTCCAGGCGGATCCAACCCACCGTGGTGAGCTGCCGCTCGTTGGTGTAGCGACCGAACAAGAAGCCGTGCTGGTAGTCCTCGATCACGAAGAGTTGGTCCTCGATCAAGTAGGACCGAAGCTCGGTCCCAAGATCGGGATCCGCGTGGAAGTGGGCCTTTTCCACGGTGATACGTGCATGGTCCGCAGCGATGGCGGTGCCTGCTGGAAGCGCGAGCACTGCAACGGTGCTGGCAAGGAGAACCGACAAGTACGAGCGGATGGCCATGGGGCGGGCCTCGAGGTGGAATGACGTTCGTTCCCGAAGACGGCCGCCGACGCCAGCTCCGGACAGACGATCGACCCAATCGAATCGAGGTGTCAGCCACCAATAATTGAGCTTTCTTCTCCTCTGTCCGCGAACACGACAGCGACAGCGGACAGCGGTGTCAGGACAGCGGTGTCAGACACCAACAATTAAGCTTTCTTCTCCCCTGTCCACGCCCCCATCCAACCCTCGATCTCCTCCCCGACATCGGCACCACGCACCACGCTCAGAACCTGGCAGACGTGCGCTGCCGACATTCCGAAGACCTCGCCCATCTGAGCGTGTGTGAGCGTGGTCTCTTTCGACAGCGCCCAGATCGCGAACCTGCGCGCCGGGTTCCCCCGGCGCCCGCACACCGCCGCGCCGAGCACCCCTCGCTCCACGCCGGTACCCTCGCAGACCTTGGCCAGCACGTCTTCGACAGGAGGCGACACGAAGTCCTCGCGGGGCGCGGGCTCCTGCACCGAGGTCTCCATGCTCGACCAGAACGAACGCAGGTCCAGCTCGCGCTGTGCAGGCCACGCGTCTTCCCCGCGCCGGATGCGCAGCAGCCGCTCGTCCAGCACCTCGCGACCGCCGACCAAGTCGAGCAGCTCGCGCACGTGCAGCCACTCCGGCCGCCCATCCAAGCCCATGTAGGACCGGTGGCTGGTCCAGCACTCGTCGTCCGGCCGCTTCACCAGCCTCGCCGCGACCGGGTTGAGGTGGACGTAGACCAGCAGCTCCACCAGATAGGCCTCGGTCTGTACGAGCTTGCTCTGGAAGCGCCCGCGGAACACCGGCCCATCCCAGCCGCCATGGCGTCGGTTGAGCCGCTTGGTGAACATGCCGTTGAGGAAGGCCATGCCCCGGGACAGCCGCCCCCGCTGCGACCGCAACATCAGGTGGTAATGATTGGGCATCAAAGAGTATGCGTGCACTTCGAGGCCGTAGCGCTCGGAGGCCGTCTCGAGCAGGTCGAGGAAGGCAAGGCAGTCTTCGTCGTCCGCGAAGATCGCCGCCTTGCGAGCGCCGCGAAGATAGACATGATGCCAACAGCCGGGAGCGTCGATGCGAAGAGGTCTTGCCATGTGGCGACTTTATCTTAGTTCCTAGTGTCTGACACCAAGAACAACAAGAATGAAGAATGCAAGAATGACACCAAGAATTCCGGGTCGATCTGCCACGGGATCCAAGAGGATCGGAAGGCTCCAATCGCCAGCATCGAGACGGGGCCGGCCCGCCCAGCAGTCGAAGGACGGGGCGGGCTGCGAGACGGCTCCCGGAACCAGGGTCAGTAGCAGCAGCGCTCGGGTCATCACCGGGATTGTAGCGCCTTTGTCCATGTGGGCTCGCCCCGGTGGTGCGGAGCACCTCGGAGTTCCGCTGGCGTCCCCGTCCTTTCACGTCGCCCCCATCATCTAGCGGGACCAAGCACGGCCCGTACCGCGGGAGGCCGGCCATGTCGTGAGCGGGGGGGTGGGGCAGCGTCGACGCATCCAACTTTGCCACCGAGCCTCGGAGTTGTCATGCTGGGGCCATGATCATCTCCCCACTCACTCTCTTTCTATTGGCCTGCGCCCCAGACGTGTCGGACTCTCGCGACACTTCCGACTCCGACGGCCTCCCCGACACGGGGGCAGGGCCCACGGCGGTAGCCACGGCCGATCCCAGCGAAGGAACCGCACCGCTCGAAGTCACCCTCTCCGGTCTCGACTCGAGCGCGGGCAACCAGGCATTGGAGAGCTACGAGTGGACGACCTCCGACGGTGCAATCGCCACGGGCGAGACGATCGTCACGACCCTGGTCGCCGAAGGCACCCACAGCTTCACCCTCACGGTGATGGACGCGGGCGGGCGGAGCTCCGAAGCGAGCGTGGAGGTCGAAGTCAGCTGCCCCGGCTTCGCCGACGCAACGGTGGCGGGCACGATGAGCTGGGGAGAAGTGTCGGGGCTCGCCTCCGCCTCGACCGACGGCATCCTCTGGGCCCACTCGGACGCACAGGGACGCGGCGCGGAGGTCTACGCGATCAGTACCGCTGCGGTCCTGCAAGGGACCTTCGTTCTCGACGGCGTGTCGGACTACGACTGGGAAGACATCGCACGAGGCCCCGGACCCGAGGATGGCGTCTCATACCTGTACGTCGGGGACATGGGAGACAACAGCGAGAGCCGAAGCAGCGTTCAGGTGTACCGCTTCGTGGAGCCGACGGACTTCGATGGCGGGACGATCACTGGCGTGGAGACCATCGAGCTCACCTACCCGGACGGCGCTCACGACGCGGAGACCCTCCTGATCGATCCGCTGACCGGAGATCTGGTCCTCGTCCAGCGGGATCGAGACGACCAGGGTGTGTCGGGCATCTTCATGGCGGAAGCGCCGCTCTCCACCTCCGGTTCCACCGAGCTCACGAAGGTGGGAAGCCTCACCTTCGGCACCGATCCGTTGCCCGGTGACGTCGACACCACCGGCGGGGACGTCTCCGCCGACGGCAAGCTCGTGTTGGTCCGCACCCACGACAAAGTCTGGGCCTTCGCTCGCGATCCGAACGAACCGCTCCACACGGCCTTCGACTCACCGGCCTGCGGCACACCGGCGGTGGACGAATCCAAGGGTGAGGCAGTCACCTTCGCCTGGGACGGAAGTGGGTACTACACCGGTGGCGAGGGGTCGAACCAGCCACTGCATTGGTACGGCTCCCAGTGAGCTCTCGAGCCCGTTCGGCCGCCGGGCCCCCTCTCCTTGGCGTCAGTTCTCGACTCAATCCGCGAGCTGAGACGACACCTGCTGGCCGCGGTCTTCGATCCACGCTGTCTTTTGTTTCTGGGCTCTGCGCGTCTGGAACGAAGTCGCGGGGCTCATGTCGTCGCCGCGGCTGACGTCGCGGACCCGGTCGACGAGGCCGTCGGCATAGCCCCCCATGTCTTCGTCCTCGAACAGCGCCGCGATGTCCAGCAGGTGTTCCTCGAGGGAGCCGAAGCAGTCCGGAGACGCCAGACAGTACCTGAACAGGAGGCCTCCGAAGTTCCCCTCGTTGGCCAGATAGCTCGACAGGTCGTTATCGCTCGTCTCCGAAAAGCTCTCGTCCATGCCCCACGGCAGGAACGACCACCGGCCGGCGCCCGGCTGGTGGTAGAGCAGGTAGTTGTTCCTCATCACGGCGTAGCCATCGTGGTTGCCGATCATCAGCTCCACGGCCCAGCCGTCCAGCAACTCCTCGAGGTCGAAGTGGGCCCCGAGGTGCTCCAAGGTGTTGTCCGGGGTGACGTCCTGGAACGCCGCGGCGAGCGCAGCCAGGTCGCTCCGATCCGTGACGTCGTTGATGACCTCCTCCTCGAGGTCGACGATCGAAGAGGGGCTGACGTCAGCCCCGAACGTCGCCTCGTAGAGGTTGCCGTCGGGTTCGGCAAACGCGCGGTCCAGGAACTGCTGGTCCATGGTCTCGAGCACCCCGTACAGGCCGTAGTCGGCGCCGTTGACCACCACACAGGCATACCCGTGGCGCGCGGCTGGGAGGCCCACAAGCCCGTACACGCGGTAGGACAGGTGCTCGGAGATCATCGAAGGATCGCCGTTCATGTTGTTGAGCGTCAGGCGGCGCACGCCATGGAACGCCCCCCCATCGACCCACTCACCGAAGTCGATCTTGAACGCAGCCTTCTCCTCGATGGGGCGGAACGAGGAGTGGCCCTTCAGGTGAAGCCCGACATCGTAGGTCTCGGGCCCATCAGCGCTCTGGAACACGAAGGTCGCGTGCACGTCCGGCAGGTCCTCGCGCGACGAACGCGCAAGGCCGTCGAGCGCCTCCTGGTCCATGTCGATGGCCATCACCGGGAGCGCGGCGTCGGTGTACAGGAAGTCCCCGGTCGGACTCGACAGGTCGAGCTCGTACTGGCCGTCGCCGCAAACCAGCGACGGCGCAGCACATCCCGACAGCAGCACGGCGAGCACCGCACTGGC
>CAZVHW010000532.1:0-5584 GCA_964626835.1 uncultured Enterobacterales bacterium | reverse complement strand
TACAACCCGGACACCGACCTGGAGCACCTGGGCATCGGCGAGCGTCTGATGGTGCCGGTGCTGGCGGACACCGTGGCCGAGGTCGAGCCGGTGCAAGACGCGGTGGACGTGGAGGATCCAGTGGAGCCTTGGGACCTGGAGCCCGCACCGACGGTCCTCGACGAGGTCACGCTGCCCGACGAACTGGTCATGCCGGAGATCGCCGAGACGGTGTCAATCCTGGAAGAATGACGCCAACGCTTTCGGTGAAGCACCAGGGCGGACCCGAAGGTCCGCCCCTCTTGCGTGCTGGCCCCGATATAGTGCCGTCATGCCTCTCCTCCCTGCCGTCTTCCTCTTGGCCGCCTGCGGCCCAGACCTCAACCCCGTCGAGCAACACCTCGACACGCTCGACATCGCCGAATCTCTCGGAGAGCAGGGAGTGGGTAGCTACAACTGTTCTTCGTTGATGTTCGACTGGACCCAGGCGGTCTGGGCCTACGGCATCCACCGCTTGTATACGGCGACCGGTGATGCCCAGTGGCAGGACTGCTACCGGAGCTGGATGGACGAGGCAGTGGTCGACTTCTCGGGCACCGAGCCCGACGCCTTCTACTCTTCCGACTCCATGTCTCCCTCCATCCTGGCTGCCTCGCTGATGCTCGAGGACTCTAGCCTGGGCTACGAGGCCATCACGGACGCAGCAGACCTCTATCTGGCCGGAGCTCCACGCCTGGACAATGGCGCCATCGCCCACTGGGGGCTGGACAATCCTTATGGCTTCGAGACCGACCAGGTCTGGATCGACAGCATGTTCATGTTCGGCGCGTACCTGGTGGCCATGTACGCGCGGACAGGCGAGCGTGACTACCTCGACACCTACCTCGAGCAATACGAGGCCTTCGCCGATCTGTGCCGCGATCCCCAGGACCACCTCTACAGACATGCTTGGGACGACTCCGAGCATCGCAACATCCCGTCGGGAGAGGTGTACTGGGCTCGAGGTAACGCCTGGCTGCTGGTCTCGGCGGCCGAGCTGTTGAACGTGGTGGAGCCGGGTTCAGACGCATGGGACCGCGTGCATCCTCTCTGGGTGCTGCACGCCCAGGCCTTCCTCGAGACCCAGGAAGAAGAAGACGGGCTGTGGCACACGGTTGTCAACGAACCCATCGGGGACGATCCCGAAAACTATACCGAGACATCGGGTTCGGCATTGATCGCCTATGGCCTGGTGCGAGGCCTCGCGGCTGGTGCTATCGAGGGCGATGAGTGGAACGTCGCGGTGCACGCGGCAGCGGTGGGAGTGATGGACCGTCTTGAGCCGCGCAGCGATGGCAAGCTCGTTGTCGAGGGCACTTCGTTCGGCACCAACCCGGGCGAGGACTACGAGCACTATGTTGGTATCGAGCAGATAGACGACATGATGTTGGGCTACGGCCCAGCCATCATGTTGTTGTCCGAGGCAAACGGCATGGTCATCCCCTCGAGCGCCCTGGATAGTTAGCCATGTTCACCCTGCTGGTCATGCGACACGCCAAGAGCTCATGGAAGAGCGACGCCACCACGGATCATGCCCGCCCTCTCAACAAGCGTGGGCGACGTGCCGCGCCCCTCATGGCTTCCATGTTGCTGCTGCGCGACTTGACGCCAGCGGCGGTGTTGAGCTCCGACGCCCAGCGTACCCGCGAGACCTGGGCGCGCATGGCACCGAAGCTACCGCCCGTGGCCACCGTTCGTTTTGAGCCCTCGCTCTATTTCGGCGACCTCGAGCACGTGCTGGACCTCGTCATCGCCCAGCCGTGCACGGCATCCCCGTTGCTGGTCCTGGGTCACAATCCCGACTGGGAGCGGCTGGTGCACTGGCTGACGGGCGAGCAGGTGCTCATGAAGACTGCGAACATTGCGGTGTTACGCGGACAGGAGTCTCAATGGTCCTCGGCGCTCGAGGCCAGGGGCCGGTTCGAGTTGTGCGAGATCCTACGTCCCCGTTGATACAGCGGCCTCTTACCCCCAAGAGTGGATAGGCCTGAACTCGGTACCCGCGACCGTGGAGTCATCCATGCAGGAACCCTCTCCGAACGAGATCGTGGCGGTGATCGACATCGGCTCGAGCGCGGTTCGGCTGGTGGTTGCCGAGCTCCATCCCGATGGCAGCTTTCGGGAGCTCGAGCAGCTCGAGCAGCCCTTGAGCCTCGGCCGCGACGTGTTCCGTCGTGGCCGCGTGCGCCGCAAGACTCTGGGACGCTTGCTCTCTGTGTTGCAGGACTTCCAGCGCGTGTTGGACTTGTACGACATCCACCGTGTGAGGGCGATCGCGACCGCTGCTCTGCGCGAAGCCAGCAATCGGGACGCCGTGCTCGACCAGCTTCACCTCCGACACGGTATCGACGTGGAAGTCATCGGACCGGCCTTCGAGAAGCACCTCATCTACGTCGGTGTGCGGGCCGAGCTTGCGGACTCCTTCGACTTGGGCGAAGGCGCCACCTTGGTGGTCGAGGTAGGCGGAGGCTCCACCGAGCTCACCATGTTGAACCGCGGCGAGATCGTGGCCAGCCAGACCTTGCCTCTGGGCTCCCTCAGGCTCCAGGAGATCGTTCCATCGAGCCAGGGCTCTCCCAGCGAGGTCCTGCGCCTCCGGCGTCGGCACGTCCGCCAGGCGGTGGGGCGTACGGCCCAGACCCTGCCTCTGGATCGAGTGGATCTCTTCATCGCCGTGGGTGGCGAGGTGCGCTTTGTCGTAGACCAACGCCAGCCCGACCACCCCGGCGGCCACGGGGTGCTCGACGCGCAAGACTTCCGCTCCTTCGTGAAGCGGGTGCGCTCCCGCTCCCCTGACACCATCGCCACCAAGCTGGGGATGCCGTGGCCCAAGGCCGAGGCTTTCGTGCCCGGCTTGCTGGTGTACGACTACCTTCTGCGGCGGACACGCTCTTCCCGCGTCGTTGTCCCCATGGCCAACCTGCGCACCGGCATCCTGCGGGAGCTGGCGGCGGAAGCCGCTGGGCAGCGCTCGGGAGAGCTCGCGGGGCTCGTGCGCACCTCGGCCATCAACCTGGGGCGCAAGTTTCACTTCGACGAGCAGCATGCGCTGCAGGTCGCCCGCCTCTCGTTGTCCCTCTTCGACCAGCTGGGGGCGTTGCATCGCATGGGTAGTCGCGAGCGGCTGCTCCTCGAGAGCTCCGCCATCCTCCACGACGTGGGCACCTTCGTCGACCACATCGATCACGACCGGCACGGTGAGTACCTGGTCTCCGCCTCCGAGGTGTTCGGTCTGGGTCGTCGAGAGCACGCCGTCGTGACCAGCGTCGTGCGACACCACCGCCAGGGTGAGCCCGATACCAAGGATCCCGGCTTCGGATCCATGAGCCGCAAAGAGCGCCTCCGTGTGCTGAGGCTGTTGAGCCTACTGCGCATCGCGGACGTGCTGGACCGCCGTGGGCAGGGCGTGGTCGAACAGGTCGAGGTTCGGCAGACCACCAAGCGCCTCGTGCTTCGGGTCCACCCACGGGTGGACCTATACTTCGAGCGGGCGGCCTTCCCAGAAAAGGCCTCCTTGTTCGGGGACATCTTCGGCATTCCTGTCGAGCTCGCCCAGGAGTAGACCATGGGCTTTCGTACCAAGGACCACCTGTTCGACCGCGAGTTGTCGTGGCTCGCATTCAACCAGCGGGTGCTCGAGGAAGCTCGAGATCCGTCGAATCCACTCCTCGAGCGAGTGCGTTTTCTCGCCATCACGGGCTCGAACCTCGACGAGTTTTGCATGGTTCGTGTGGATCGGGCGCAGCGCGACAACCTGCCAGAGGGAAGCGACCCACCACCCCAGAAGGCCGTGCGCCGGGTGACCGAGATCCACCGTTGCATCCACGACCAAGTCGAGGAGCAAGCCGTCTGCTGGCGGGAGCAACTCGAACCCGCCCTCGCATCGGAGGGCATCCGCCTGGTGCCACGAGCGGAGTGGACCGGAGACCAGCGCAGGGATCTGGCTCACCGTTTCGAAGCCGAGATCGGGCCGTTGCTCACGCCGCTGGCGCTGCCTGAAGGACCGAGGCCACGCACCGATGGTCTGTCGGCCTCGGGCGAGCGGCCCCGTGTGGGGCATCTGACCCTATGTATGCTCGTCGCCCTCGCTCACCCAGAGGACGGGCGTCGGGTCTGGGGGTTGGTGCCCCTGCCCCGCACCACGCCCCGCCTCCTCCCCCTCACCAGCTCAGAGGGCCAGTGGCACGCGGCGGCGCTCGAGGACGTCGTGCGGGCCAATATCGGCACGCTGTTCGAGGGATTCACGGTCGGGCAGACCGCTCTCTTCCGCCTCACGCGAGGGGCTGACGTGGCCGTGGACGAAGAGCTGGACGCTGGTTTTCTGCAAGCGATGCAGGAGATGCTGATCGAGCGTGGAGAGGGACGCACGGTTCGCCTCGAGATCGAGGCGGAAGCCTCGGACGAAGCCCGCCAACTCCTGGTGGACTGGCTGGCCCCGGTGCGAGGTGCTCTCTTCCTCCGTGCTGTCCCCATCGGCTTCGAGGCTTTCTTCGCCATGGCGGATCTGCCTGGCTTCGACGCTTTGCGGTATTCGCCCCAAGACCCCCAACCCGTGCCTGAGCTACCCGAGGCCGAGTCCGTCTTCGACGTCATCCGTCAGCGAGACGTGCTCCTGATGCACCCCTACCAGCAGTTCAGCCCCGTGGCCCGCTTTATCCAGGAAGCCGCCGACGATCCCAGGGTGCTGGCCATCCGGCAGACCATCTACCGCGGCACCGCCGACTCCCCCGTGGCCTCTGCCCTCGAACGAGCAGCGCTGTCGGGAAAGCAGGTGACGGTCTTGGTGGAGGTGAAGGCACGCTTCGACGAGAGCAACAACATCCACTGGGCGCGGCGCCTCGAGCGGGCCGGAGCCCAGGTGATCTACGGTATCGCCAACCTCAAGACCCACTGCAAGACCGCCATGGTGGTCCGTCGCGACGCAGATCGCATCCGTCGCTACGTTCACCTGGGGACCGGCAACTACAACGAGAAGACCGCACGGGTCTACAGCGACATGGGGCTGTTGACCTGCGACGATGCGCTGGGTGCGGACCTGACCGCCGTGTTCCACGCCTTGACCGGCTGGTCTCAGCCCGCCGGATGGCGCAAGCTGCTCGTGGGTCCCACCGACCTGAAGCCGCGTATCTTGTCCTTCATCAAGCGAGAGACCGAAAAATCCACGGCTGACAATCCCGGCCGTATCCGCGCCAAGATGAACGCCCTCATCGATCGAGACGTCATCAAGGCGCTCTACAAGGCTTCCTGTGCAGGAGTCCGCGTGGAGCTCAACATTCGCGGCATCTGCTGCCTGCAGCCCGGAGTCCCAGGGGTGAGCGAGCGCATCCGTGTTGTGAGCATCGTAGGGCGCTATCTCGAGCATGCGCGCGTGTTTTGGTTCGACAACGCCTCCGAACCACAGGTCTACCTGGGCAGCGCCGACTGGATGCCCCGCAACCTCGAGCGCCGGGTAGAGGTGGTCTTCCCCGTGCAGGATCCTGGGCTCCGTCGGGAGATCGAGCAGGTTCTCGATGCCTACTTCCGCGACGACGTCAAGGCTCGCGAGCTGCAGTCCGACGGGAGCTGG
>CAZVHW010000531.1:0-5602 GCA_964626835.1 uncultured Enterobacterales bacterium | reverse complement strand
CGGTTCGCATAACGAACCGCCAGGCCGGTTCTCGGGCGAGATCCCCGGTCTCGGTTCGCATAACGAACCGCCAGGCCGGTTCTCGGGCGAGATCCCCGGTCTCGGTTCGCATAACGAACCGCCAGGCCGCGGCGGCTCTGGTCAGCCGGCCCAGCTCCGCCTCGATGGGGCTCCAGAACTCCTTCTCCTCGCCGGGGACCCGGAAGGGCTCGGTCCTCGTGATCTCGGACAGGGTGATCGCCTCGGGGGAGACCTGCCCCAGGAGCCTCACGACCTCAGCCTCACCACGCTCGACGCAGGGGAGGGCTCCATACCCTCCCGCCACGGCAGCGCCCCCTCCTACGGCACCGCGATCCTCGTCAGCGAGGGCTCGGACGACTGCCCGCCGTGAAGCACCTCCAGGAAGGAGACCTCGTCTCCCACGGCGAGGAAGCGACCGTAGTCCCCAAAGTGATGGTGCTCCTGGATGCGATGAATGCCGGATCCATCACAGGCGGCTGCCGCGATGCGCCAACCACCCTCATCCGGCTCGCGCACCACCGGGAGGAAGATGTCCTGGGAATGGTCTCCGGGCACCAGCTCGAGCTCCAGCATCAGCGCCAGGCGGCCGTCCGGTCGTCGCACCGCGGCCGCGACATGCCCGATCCGCAGATCGAGCCACAGCGGGCGGGTGCGCCCCGAATCCAGATCGTGCACGACCAGCCTGTCCCCATCGTAGGCGTCGAACACCAGCAGCTCGCCTTCGGTCTCCTGGATGGAGAGCGCCATGATGTTCCGCGTTCCACCCTCCGGCCCCCAGAGCACGACCTCCCGCCAACCCCCCGTGGTCAGGTCCACCTCGGCCAGCACCCAGCCCGAGCCCGTGCTCTCGAAGCTCATCCAAGCGGTGGAGCCACACACCCAGCCCGCGCCGAACCGGTCCAGGGACTCCAAGGGCGGAAGCCGCACCTCCCGGAAGCCGCCATCCGACATCACGCGCCAGCCCCGCACGCCCATGGGTGACTCCTCGAGCAGCAAGGGCTCGCGCCGTCCGTCCACCACGAGATAGTCGTGGCGGGCATTGTGGACCGCACCCGGGAGGGGGACCGTGGACAGGCGCGTGCCCGTCCTGGGATCGAGGCGATGCAGCCGGAAACGAGTGTCCGAGTAGTCGAGGGCGAAGACCTCCCCTCCTGCCGTCCCTGCATACCAAGCCGCCCCCTCCAACGGCAGGCGCTCCAGATCGACGGCGGGACCGTCCACGACAGGCCACTCAGGCTGGTATTCGGTGAACACCCGCTGCTGGACGAAGCGCCGCCGAGCATCGAGGAGATCGAGCCCGCAGACCTCCTCGATGGCGATCTCGAGGCCCCGATAGACCGGCCCCTCCTCACACGCATACGCAAAGGACTCGAGGCGCCCGAGCCGTGAGGAGTCGTCACCGTCCGGCACCGCCGTGTCCTCGACAATGAAGACGTCCGGATGGTCGAGGGACACGAACCCATGCTGCGCATCCCAAGCGTGGCACAGCTCGTGCATCGCCGCCTGGTGGGCCACCGGAAGCCACTCGTGGTCCAGCCAAATCCACCGGTGACTCCCCAGATAGCGCCCACCCACGAACGGCAACCGCTCGATCTTCACACCGTGCACGCAGAGGGTCTCCTCCCCCGTCCAGGCCTGGAAGTCCTCGAAAGCCCGGTAGATCTCGAAGACCTCGTCATCGGTGGCCAGGTCGTGGGCATCTCGCACGGCCATGGCCCCCATGGTGGGGCAGTCGCAGGCCGCCACCAATCCCAGTGCCCACACGCTCCATCTGCTCGGTCCCATGAAGAGACCGTACCAGCCAGAATCCCTCCCTCGGGGTCACGCGGGGGTCACGGACGCACGAGCCGCGCGAGGTACCAGCGTTTCTCGTTCCTGTACCACCGCTCCTCCACGAACAGGACCTCTTCTCCCAACAGCAAGGGACCCAGATAGGGGCTGGCCCCCGTGGCACCCCGGCGTCGGTGGTCGCTCACACCACCAACGCCCCGCCGCTCCCGGCACCCGCCACCCGCTGCAGGGTCGGGAAAGGGGCCGTGGCGTATCGGGAGATGGAGCCTGCGAAGGCCAGGGCCGGAAGGGTACGGGTTCCTACGTCCACAGGGTGACTCGCCGCATCTTCCCTGGCAAGCTGTGGGAAGCCTCCACCCCGGAACCCACCATGCCCACGGCCCTGGACCACCCCGCCGTCACCCAGGCCCTGTTTCACCCCCGCCCCGATCCTCGGCAGTTCGTGGACACGCCCAAGGGCACCATGCTCATTCCTGCTGGCCGAGGGGTGATGATCGGGGGCCGCAGCCACTTGGTGTCCCGCCAGGCGCCTACCCTTCTCTTCTTCCACGGAAACGGCGAGATCGTCTCCGACTACGACGATCTGGCTCCGCTGTACGGCAGCATCGGCATCAACTTCACGGCGGTGGACTACCGCGGCTACGGGCGCTCCACGGGCAAACCCTCCGCCAGCACCATGCTGTCGGACGCCCACACTTGCCTGGACTTCGTCCGCCGGCTGCTCGAAGCCAACGGGTTCGGGGGTCCACTGGTGGTCATGGGCCGCTCCTTGGGCAGCGCCTGCGCCCTCGAGCTCGCGGCCAACGCCACGGGCCACGTCGATGGGCTGATCCTCGAGAGCGCCTTCGCCCAAAGCCTGCCCCTCCTGCGCCTGCTGGGGGTACCCGTGGAGGAGCTGGGTCTGGACGAGAGCCAGGCCTTCTGCAATCTGGACAAGGCCGCCGCCTGGACGGGCCCCTTGCTGGTGATCCACGCCGAGAGGGACCAACTCATCCCCATGGGCAACGGCCTCGCCCTCCACGAGGCGAGCCCTTCCACCGACAAGCGCCTGCTCGCCATCCCCGACGCCGGCCACAACGACATCCTGCTCCACGGCCTGCGCCCCTACATGGAAGCCGTCAAGGACCTCTGCACGACGTTCGGCTAACCAAGCCAGGTCTGCGCCCGCTCCAGCTCCGCGGCGAGCAGCGGATCCGGCACCGCGACGTTCCCACGGGCCACGTCGTCCAGCACCTCGGCCCCGTGGTCGCGCACGCGCTCGAAGGGGATCTCGAAGGCCACGGCCTGATCCTCGGTCTGGGAGCAGCCGCGGGTGGCGCGCTCGTAGAACACGCTGGGAAGGGATTGAATCCGCACTCCCCGGTCGGCGTTGAAGGCGTGAACCCGCTGGATGGTGCGGGCCGAACGGATCAGCTCGTCGCGAGGATCGTAGGCCAAACCCGCGAGGCCGTGGATCGCCGCGAGATCCGCGAGGGTGCCGATCGACGGACCCATGAAGAAGCAGTGGTTGGCCGCGTCGAGGGCGCCATAGAGCACCATGCCGTGCATGGCGTTGAGCACGTGCTCGTCGGCGGGCAGCCCGTGGTCGGCGGGCGCGTAGGGCTGACCGAGGAAGTTGTGGCGACCTGGCCCCGCGCAGCACTCCCCGTGCCGTCCGTAGGTCCAGGACAGGCCGACGCCGGTCTGCTGCAGCGTGCGCGGGTTGTGAAACGGCAGCGCGTGTCCACCCACGGTGAACTGCCGATCGAGGCCGTGGTAGGACTCCACGGTGGCCGCGCCATCGCGCAGCAGACGGCCCAAGTCCGTCTCGCCGCTCACCGCTTGTTCGAGGCCACTGCGGATGGAGGCGGCGTCACCGAGTCGGATGCCGGAGTCTCGCCCCATCTCGCTGGCTCGAGCGATCGCTGCGCAAGCCACGAGGGCCTCGATGTGATCGTACGCGTGGTCGTTGGAGTGCTCGGTGACCCAGGCCGCCAGCTCCAGGAGGTCTTCGAAGATGCCCAGGTTGACGAGCCCCTGGTAGGTCTCCCACTCGCCAGCCTTCACCACGCGGAAGCCGTGGTGCGCTTCGGGCACGATGGCCACCTGGTCGCAGCGATTGGGGCATCCGGGCATGCAAGACCGCCCCTTGGGCTCGTAGCCGCTCGCCTTGGCCCGCTGGAGCTGGCGCTCGACCAGCCGCTCGGGCAGCAGCCGCGCGAGCACCGGCGACGGCACGTGCGCGTCCCGAAACAGGTTGGTGAGCCCGTGGCCCTGCTCCAAGCGCCCACGCGCAGCCGCACCGTACGTGCCCCCGAGCAGGGGGGCGGACGGGTCGGCGCTGCCCACCAGGTTGGGATTTCGACGACCCCGCGCCAAGCGCCGCATCGCGGGACGGAGTGTGCGGGCCTGGGCCACGAGGCCATGCCGGGGCGTCTTGGTGTTGGCGACCACGATGCCCACCAATCCGTTGGCTCCAAAGCGGGTGGTACCACGCGCCGCGGCACGGCACGGGACAGCTCCGGGGCGGCTGTTCAGCATCAGCGCGGAATAGCGGAATCCCGTCGTGCTCGGATCGACCACGGCCAGCGCGACGTCGCGCCCATGCCGCTCGTAGAGCGCCCGGGAAAGGTCCGCTGCCCCGACGAATGGGCCCCCGTAGTCGGCCAGCGGCACCAAGCTCGGCCGCGCTTGCGGATCGATCAGCAGCACGACCGGTTGCTTTCGTTCCCCCACGATCCGGATGCCCACCACGTCGAGCCGGGTCAGCCAGGTGCCCAACAGGCCGCCACCACGGCTCCCCTGCAGGTTGCCACCCAAGCGACTCACCCCGTAGAGGTTGACCTTTCCTGCGAAGGGAAACCCCAGAGCGTTCAGGGGTGTGAAGCCCGACAGGTACAGGGTGGACTCGGGAGAGCGAGACTCCACCACCCGGTGCACCGCGAGCTCCTTGCCGTAGCGCTCCGAGCCCCCAGCCTCTTCGACAACCGCGCTCCCGGCATCCAGCTCCACATGGATCTCGACCGGCATCTCCACCTCCTGGTTGCACCGCGGGCTGGTCCCACCCGATATCCCGCCGTCATCGGGGCTGGCCCCGGACCCCCTCGAAGCTGTACATTGGCCGAGACAACCCCTCGGAGGAACACCATGCGCCCCCTCACCAGCCTCTTCATGGCAAGCTTGCTCATCCTCACCGCCTGCCCCAAGGACGGCGACACCGGAGACATCACCGACGCCGATGGCGACGGCTACGCCGCCTGGGAAGACTGCAACGACCGCGACGCCATGATCTACCCGGACGCGACGGAGTCTTGCGACGGCCGCGACAACGACTGCGACGGCGAAATCGACGAAGGGGCCACCACGACCCTGTACCGGGACGCCGACCTGGACGGCTACGGCGACGCGGACCTCGAGACCACCGGCTGCGAGGGCACGGGAGGGTACTCCATCCTCGGAACGGACTGCGATGACGAAAACTCCGAGGTCCACCCCGACGCCGAGGAATGGTGCGACGGGCTGGACAACGACTGCGACGACGAGGTGGACGAAGATCTCGACTACGCCACCTGGTACGCCGACGACGACGAAGACGGCTACGGCGACCCCAACGACGACATCGAGGACTGCGTCCAGCCCTCCGGCTACATCGAGGACAGCCAGGACTGCGACGACACGGACGACACCGTCAACCCCGACGCCGACGAGTACTGCGACGGTTTCGACAACGACTGCGATGGCGACGTGGACGAGATCGACGCCCTGGACGCCATCACCTTCTACCCGGACGCCGACGGGGATGGCTACGGTG
>CAZVHW010000530.1:2511-5617 GCA_964626835.1 uncultured Enterobacterales bacterium | reverse complement strand
CATCGCCCGCACCTCGGGGGCGCCGTCGGCGAGCTCATGCTCGCGCCGCTTCCGCTACTTCTTGGCGAGCCATCCACGCGCCAGGGTACGCACGGCGTCGACCCTCCGCTCGACGCGGGGATGCTGGAGATCCCTCTCGAACGCGCGGTGTCGTTCGTCGAGGCCTCGCACGAGCGCGGCCCGTAGGGAGCCTCGAGCCAGCTTGATCGCTTCGGTAGGCCGCTGACGTCGGACAAGGACGTGAACCCAGCGGGAGCACACATCCCATTCCTCGGTCCTGCCCCACAGATAGAAGGTCCCGCAGCCCCCGCACCGAAGCAGCCCCTGGTCGTTGTAGTCCGCGTCGTCATCCACGAGGAACCGACCCGGTATCCGATAGGTATCGGCAGACAAGAAGGCCAACCCACGGAGAGCTTCCTTGGCCTCTGCGTCGTCCTGCCAGACACTGTGGTCCCCGAGGTGCCCACATCGCTCGCATCCCGCTGGTGTGCGAACGATGTCACCGCGGCACAGGGTTCGCAGCGACTCCAAGGCGCCGTCGGCGAGCTCGGGGTCGGTCCGGAGAACCTCTCCCAGGAACCTCCTCGAACCGGGATCCCGCCCCACCAGCTGGGCACACAGCCGGATCAGGGACGGCAGCGTTGCAGGATCCCCCAGGGCGGAGCCCAACCGCTCGAGCGGAGCGGACTCAGCCGCCGGTCCGGACGCCTTGGCCAACGCAGCTTCCAGCGCCGCCCCGGCGACACCTCGCACATCGGAGTCCGGGTCGAGGGCGCCCTGCCACAACAACGAGGCCACCCGTCCATTCATCTTCGCTCGAGCCAGGGACTGGCAGACCCCCTGGCGCACGGCAGGATCGGGTCGTGCAATCCAGTCGGCGATACGATCCCACGCTCTCACCCTCAGGGCCTGCCTCGAGAGGACCGCGATGACGTCACGCCGTACCTCGGCAGAGGGGTGGTCGAGACACAGACTCCGAGCCTCGACAGCTTCGCGGGACAGTGCCGTTCCATCACGGCTGCGAGCCAGATCAGCCACCCGCCTTCGGGTTCGAGGCGCCACAGCTCGAGCAAGCGCTCGAGATGCGCATCGGTCAGTCTGTTGCGCTCGAGGAGAAGGTCCACTGCACCGGCGACCCAGGAAGATGTGTCGGGATCGGTCTCCAGTCGGTCCAACAGCATGGTCAACCTGTCCGGATCTCGACCAATCCAGTGCGCAACGAGGTTGCGGGAGGTTCGGTGCGGTACGGGGGACGAGGCCCCCCGACCAGCATCGAGCAGCCAGGGCATGACCCGATCCATTCTGGTTCCGCCCGCCGAGATCCGCTCGAGAGCTTCGGCGACCTCGTCACGGAAGAGCTCCGACTGCAGATAGGAACCGAGCCATCCCTCGGCTCCCCAACGCACGCCGTGGTGAACCAACGCATCGGCGATACATGTCAACACATCGACACTGCTACACTCCCGAAACGCACGCTCCAGAGGCGCCACCGCGAAGACCACGTCCGCGCGTCTTGCCCTGGCAGAGAAATGCTTCGCAGCCTCGATCCACTGCTGTGGCGGCCAGTCCGAGCCCGACTCCAGGACTTCGAGCCACATCTTGTCCGTGGCCGTCGTTCGGGCCCGCCGAGCCATCATGGTCGGGCGGCCAGCGGTGCAAGGCGTGTCGTGCTGTCGTGCATGGCTAGTTCATAGCGTGTTTGGGCGCGGTAGAAGCCGGCCCCTCGGCACCCCGGGTTACCCGGTTCGGGAGGTGACCATGCTCCGACCCCTCCACCTTCTCCTCGTGTTGCCAGCGCTGGCCCAGGCTCCACCGTCGACCGTACTCACCGGTGCGACGGGCACCCTGTCATGGACCGTGTCCACCACCCCATCCGGCATCGTGATCGAGGGCCGATCTCCGGAATGGACCGTCCACCACGAAGCCACCGCGGATCTGGTGCCGGCTCGCACCGTCCGAACGGACGCCAAGGGCAACACCGTCACGGTGGACTACACCGGGGCCGGTGCCACCGTCGCCCTGCCCAACGAGACCATCCAACACGACGAAGCCGGCCTGTGGGACTCCGACACGCTGGACATTCGGCTTGGAGCCCACGCCGCCAGGGGCTGGCCTGGCGACCTCGAGTTTCGAGCCCTGGATCCATCCACGGGAAAGCTGTACAGCTTCGAAGCGGAGAAGCTCGGAGACGAGGACTGTGGTGGTACACCCTGCAGACACGTCGAGTTGCAGCTCGCGGGATGGCTGGGCGCGGTGGCGCCAGACTGGAACTACTGGTTCCACTCGAACGGCCAGCTGCTCCGCTTCGAGGGCCCTATGGGTGCGTTCCAAGCCTGGTAGGTTTGGCCACGAACCTGCAGGGGCGGGCGGCCGTCTGCCTTGTGACATCCCCCGTTATCGACGAGCAGTCCGCAGCTCTGTGATGATGCCCTCGAGGCGCTCCCGCTCCTGCCAGGCTAGCTCGAGCTCGCTGTTCTTCTTGTCGATGTCCGCTTGTGTGTCCGCCAGGCTCTCCTCGAGGGACTCGAGTCTCGCGCGCAGCTGACCGGCGGTCTCCTCCGCACGGGCTCCGGCTACCGCCCGCTGCTCCGCATCGGCTCGCAGCTTTTCGAGGCCTGCTAGAGCCCGCATCTCGGCGCCTCGGAGCTGCTCGGCTTCGCGCTGGAGCGCGGCCACCTGTGCCCCCTTGGCAGCCATGTCGGCCTGCGCCGATGCCAGTCCCTCTCGAAGGGAGGTCTCCGCCGCACGGCTGGCATCCAGCTGCTGCCGCGCGATGTCGAGCTCGGCCTGAGTCCGCACGGCCCGGGGGGTAACGGCGTCGAGCTCCGCTCTGGCTGCCTCGAGATCGTCGCGAGCTCGAGTGAGCGCCAAGCGAACCGCTTCCATCTCGGCGCCCTTCTTCACGCCGTCGGCCCGGGCGTCCGCCATGGCCGCCCCCAGGGCGGCCTCTCTGGCACGGCTGGCGTCAAGGGATTCCCTCACGGCAGCCAGCTCGGCAGCGCACGTCGCGGCCGCGATGACGGCTTGGCGATCCTCGAGCACCGCCAGGCGATCCCGCACGAGGTCCCGCTCTTGGGCGAGGGCCTGGAGCTCGCCCGACTTCTTG
>CAZVHW010000530.1:0-2501 GCA_964626835.1 uncultured Enterobacterales bacterium | reverse complement strand
CCTGGGTTATCTCGGCGAGGTCGCCAGCCAAGCGACCGGCCTCGATGCCAAGCCGCACGGCCTCGGCCTGCGCACGGGTGCCGATCTGCCCGGTGAGCTCGATCTGATCCCGCAGCAGCCGCTTCTCCCGGAGCAGGGCGTCCACCTCGCCGTCCTTCTTGACCAGGTCCCGCTGCACGGCCTGGAGCTGGCCCTCAAGACCCGAGATTCGCTCGAGGCGCTGCCTGAGTGACACGATCTGCTCGCGCAGCAAGGCCTTCTCTCGAGCCAGCGCGTCCACCTCGCCGCTCTTTTTTCGAGCGTCGCCGAGGGCGGCATCCCGCGCGTCCGCCAGCTTGGTGCGGATGACCCGACCCTGGGCGAGCCGCTCCTCCAACCCGGCCAGCGTCCGCTTCTGCTCCTGGTATCGGTCGAGGAGATCGGCCTTTTCCCTGCGGACGGCGTCCAACTCGGCGGACTTCTTGCGGTTGTCCGCTTCGACCGTTCCCAGTCGGACCCTGACGGTGGCGAGCTGTTCCTGGGCCTGGGCCTGGGCGCCGCCCAGGACCGCGATGGCCTCGCGCTTGAAGCCGGCCACCTCGGCCACGGAACCCGCCAGGCGCTCGGTAGCCACGGACAGCACGCGGGTCTGCTGCACCAACCCGTCCACCTCGGCTCGCTTGGCCTCGACCTCGGCCTCGAGGCGGGCTGCCACGCGCAGCGCCTCGGCGCGCTCGGCCTCGGCACGCGCTGCGCGCGCGTTGACCTCGGCCAGCCGCCCGAGAGGGGTTTCCGAGCGCTCACGCCGTGCTGGGCGCTCGAGCCAGGCCAGCAGTGGAGCCTCGCACACGTCCCTGGAGTACCGGGCGCGAGCCAGCTCCCTGGCGGCGCTCGAGGCCCGCTGGACGGCGGCCTTGTCGTCCAAGGCTCGGTCCAGCGCCTGCTCGATGGGTAGATCCGCCCAGCCCGCACCGCTGCTGGCGAGGGTGTCCGCCAGGACGTGTTCCCGCCCCACGATCATGGGCAAGCCGCAGCCCAGGTAGTCCATGTGCCGGAACGCGACCGCCATGGAGCGCTCGGGTGTGGAGCCCATCAGGTCGATGGCCGCGGTGGCCCGCGCGTAGGTGGCCAAAAGATCGTCATAGGGCAGCACGCCGCCGTACTCGAGCCGCTTGCTCGGGGGCAGATCCGCTTGGAGATCCATGACGGGTGAGTCACCCAAGACCGGCTTGTGACCGAGCACCAGGATCTTGCCGCGGCGCCGCTTGTTCAGGTGGGCAACCGCACGGCCCAAGGCCTCGACCGGGTCGAGCCAGGGCCAGGACACGCCACCCATGACGAAGAGCGGGTGCCGCGGGAGCTTGCGCTCAGGCCCCTGCGCCGCCACCAAGGGCACCACCGCGCCATGGTCGTGGCTGCGCACGTCCACGCCCGCCAGGGCCAGCAACCCCAGGAAGTAGAAACGTTGGCGCGGATTGGAGAACAGGAAAAAATCCCCGGCGCGGATGGCGCGCAGGGTGTTGACCGCCTCGACCCCCGTCGCGTCCTGAAACTGAGCCTCGAGGATGCGCGGTGCGTAGAGATCCACCACGGTCGGCAGCCCCAGGGGAGCGAGACGGGGAGCCTCTTCGGGCTGTACGCAGAGCAACACGTCGGGGGAGATCCGCCGCGCGTGGGCCACCAACTCGGGCCCGTTGGCGAAGCCGGGCGGCCCGTCGGGCACGGCATCCTGGGCGCGGGTGACCGTGTGGACGTCGTGGCCAGCCGCACGAAGCGCTTCGGCGTGGTGCCAAGCCCGCAAGGCTCCTCCGGCCACCGGGCGACCGGTGGTGGGAAACCAGCCGTGGAAGACGATAAGGATGCGCATGGAGACCCGGGGAGGCAGGATGTCCTGGAGACCGTGGTGGCGGCCACCGGACGGTGCACGTGCAGCTGCGAACTCGTACAGGCTAAAGCTACACGCTACCGTACCCCCGAGGCCAGCCACCAGCATGCCCACGCCCCGCCACCTCGAACAGGACGTCCGCATGTTCCTGTCCCGGGCCATCGGGCGTTCACTGGCGCCACCGGACTGGCTGTCCATCAACCTCACCCTGCGCTGCAACCTGCGCTGCAGCATGTGCACCACCTGCTACGAGGTCGAAAACGAGCTGACAACGGGGGAGATCCTGGATGTGATCGACCAGGCCGCGCTCTGGGGCGTCCGCGTGCTCAACCCCCTGGGGGGCGAGCCCTTCGTGCGCAGGGATCTCGAAGACATCCTGCTGCACGCGGCGCGCAAGGATTTCCACATCACCCTGACCACCAACGGCACGCTGGTCGACTGGAAGCGGGCCGCCCGGCTGGCGCGCATCCCCCCCGAAAAGCTCCACCTGAGCTTCTCCATCGACGGCCTCGGCGACACCCACGACGCCATCCGCGGTCCCGGCACCTTCGAGCGCACCCTGCAGGGCTACCGCCAGGTCCGCCGCGCGGACGCCGACGCTCGCAACCCCCGCCGGAAGATCCTGGCCAACACGCTG
>CAZVHW010000529.1:0-5640 GCA_964626835.1 uncultured Enterobacterales bacterium | reverse complement strand
TGCCGGCTTGGCCGTGGGCGACGTCTTCACCGCTTCGCGCACCTTCACCGCCGCCGACATCGAGACCTTCGGGGCCATCACGCGGGACTACAACCCGGTCCACTACGAGCCTCGCTTCACCGAAAGCAAGGGCCTGTCCGGTCCCATCCTGCACGGCCTGCTCACCGCCGGCCTGCTCTGCGAGATCGGGGGCCAGCTGGCCTGGCTGGCCAGCGGCATGAGCTTCCGCTTCCTACGGCCGGTCTACCCGGGCGACACCGTCACCTGCACCCTCACCATCACCGACCTCGAGCCCAGCGGGCGCGCCAGTGGCGAAGCCAGCTACCGCAACCAGGCTGGCGACGAGGTGCTGGTCGCGACCCTCGAAGGGATCGTCCCACGGACCAGCGAAAGAGCGGTGCTGGCCGAGATGATCGCCGAGGGCGACCCGACCAACCTGCTGGGCTAGCCCAACCACAGCCCCACGGCCCCAGCCACCACGACCCCGCCCAGCGCGATCCAGGCCAGGTTCAGGTAGCGATAGACCAGCCCTGCCAGCCTTGGGCTGCGCCTGAGAACCAGGCCCGCCAAGCTCGCGCGTCTCTGCCGGCTTAGCAGGAAGGGCGTGCCGAGGATGTCCGAGACCAGGTCCCTTCGCGCGCGGTTCAGCAGCTCGAGCGCCTTGCGCGGGCGGCCCAGGACCAGCCCCAGCAGGAGCACCGGCAGGGTGCCGGTCGCCAGCCCCACGGCCATGAGCAGCAGCAGGGGGAGCGGGGGCTCCTGGCGCCTGTCGAAGCCGCAGGTCGCCATGATCAGGGAAGGGCAGCCCGGTGGAGCGTCACTTCAGCTCCGGCGGCGTGGGGTGCTCCACCACCCGGAACTTGATGCCGCCGGTGAGCGTGTGGACGTAGTTGTAGAGGAACGCGGACAGCCCCAGGCTGCACGCCAGCCCGGCCCCCAGTACAGCTCCGGCGAGCACTCCGGGCACGAATCCGACGGCCGGCAGCAGGCCGGGACCCACCAGGGCCGCCAGGCCTGCGTAGACCAGCCCCACCAGGCCACCGCAGCAGGGCAACAGCACCAGGCCCAGCTTGGAGAGGTTGAAGGGGCAGATCTCCTTGACTTCGTAGGTGATCATCTCGTGACTTCCTGTGTCGGGCGTGACGTTGAGACACCATAGCACCCGGCCGCGGTCTCGCCCCGCTTGACCCCGATGGGGGTCACGAATAGCGTGAGGTCCCATGCCGGACTGCCTCGTCGTCTCCCCTCCGCTGTCGCTGACCTTCCCCCACGAGGTCCCGCGCCACCCGCCCATGCAGGCGCTCTACGTCGCGGCCGTGCTCGAGGGGGCGGGCGCCAGCCTGGCCGTGGTGGACCTCTACCACCGGGGGGCCGCGTTCACCGCGGCGCTGGCCGAAGAGGCCGGAACCGAGCCCCCGCGCCTCGCGCTGCTGGTCCTCAACGACTACACACGGCCCCTCCCTCCCCACAGCCTGGCACTGGCCGCGGATGCCGTGCGGGTGCGCTTCCCCGACAGCTGCGTCGTCGCCGTGGGAGCGCGCAGCTCGGCCCAAGCCCGAGCCCTGCTCGCCAGTATCCCTGCCCTGGATGCAGCGAGCTTCGGTGACGCCGAACCCCCGGCGCTGGCCGCCCACCAGGCCCTGGCCGCCGGCGACGGCTTGGCGGAGGTGGCCGGCCTGTGCTGGCGTGACGGCGAAGCCCTGGTCGAAAACGAGCCCGCCCAGCCCGTGGAAGACCTGGACAGCCTGCCCTTCCCCGCCTGGCACCTGGTGGACTGGAAGTTCTACTCCGGCGCGGCCCACCGCCACCGCTTCGTGCCCTTCTTCAGGGTCATGGCCCAACGGGGCTGTCCCTACTCCTGCACCTTCTGCGGCCGGGACGGCATGGCCCAATACGGCTCGGTGCGCACCCGCAGCGTCGAGTCCGTGGTGGCCGAGCTGTGCTTGCTGGTGGAGCGCTACGGGGCCCGGGAGATCCAGTTCGTCGAGACCATCTCCATCTACGCCCAGGGCTGGATGGATGCGTTCTGCGAGGCACTCAGCGCCTCCGATCTCGACCTCGCCTGGTCCTGCCACGTGCGCGCCAACCTCGTGGACCCCGAGCAGCTGAAGCGCATGGCGGCGGCGGGCTGCTGGAACGTCCTGTTCGGCGTCGAGACCGGCAACGAAGCCCTGCTGGTCGACATCGACAAGCAGATCGATCTGCAACAAGCCAAGGACACGGTCCGCTGGGCCCGACAAGCCGGCATCGAGACCACCGCCAGCTTCATGTTCGGCCACCCCGGCGAGACCCCCGAGCGCGCCGAGGAGACCATCCGCTTCGCCATCGATCTGGACCCCGACTACGCCCAGTTCTTCACCACCAAGCTGCACGGGGCCCACCGGGTCGACCCCGCGGTGGGCCAGCTCATGGCCGAGTGGGTCTACCACCCCCACGACATCTACGGCCCCCCCTTGCTCCCCGTGGCCTACCGCGACCTGGCCCAGCTCGAGGCCTTGCAGAAGCGCGCCTACCGGCGCTTCTACCTGCGCCTTCACACCGTGCTGCGCCACCTGGGCCGCATCCGATCTTGGAACGCCATCAAGCGGCTGCTGCTGGGGGGGCTGTCCTTGTTGAAGATCACTCGGACCTGAGGGGAACCCTCCCGTCCGCCCAGGGGTCGACGGTCAGCATCCCCGCCGGAGGCTTCCCATCTTCCGTCTCTTCCCCCTCGTCGTCCTCTCCTCCCTCTCCCTCGCGAGCGTGTGGATCTCGAGCTCGGTGCCAGCGCCTCTCTCACCACCCACCGATCTCCGGGTCAAGACCTACAACGTCAACTACGGGCTCGCCGGGGATCCCTCCACCCTCGCGGCCATCGGAGCCGGCGATCCCGACGTCGTGCTGCTGCAGGAGACCACCCCCGCGTGGGAGATCGCCATCCGACAACGCTACAGCGGCGACTACCCCAACATCGACTTCCTCGACGGTCCCGGTGCCGGGGGCATGGGCGTGTTGTCCAAGCTACCCATCGAGACGCGGGAGATCCTGCCCTCCCCGGTGGGTTGGTTCGACGCTTGGATCCTGCGCGTGCAGACCTCCAACGGCCCCCTCGACCTGCTGCAGGTCCACCTCATGCCCCCCTACGCCGAGCACGGCGGCTTCGTGGTCGGGGCCTTCACCACCGCGGACGAGCGCCTCGAAGAGCTGTCGATCTACCTCCGCTACCTGGACCCCCAGGTGCCCGCCATCGTGGCCGGCGACTTCAACGCCCGCGGCGGGCGAGTGCTCGGGGCCATGGGAGACGAGGGCTTCGTGGACGCCCTGCCCCGGGGAGCCGACACCTGGCGCTGGACCGTGGGCGGCATCGAGCTGAGCGCGCCCTTGGACCACCTGTTCGTCGACCCGCGGCTCCTCGCCGTCGAGGCCGAGGTGCAGGATCTGGGCCGGTCGGACCACCTGCCCTTGATGGTCGGGGTGGCGTGGCCGGAGTGACGCGCAGGCCGGGGTGCTAGCAGTGCGCGTTTTCGTGCACGATGAGCATCAACCCCGTGGAGAGCTGGATGAGCGCCGTGGCTTGCTGGGAGCACTCGCTCATGTCCACGTAGATGTCGATCTCGACGAAGTCCGACGAGTCCGCCACGGCTTCGGCCAGCAGGCCTTCGATGATCTCGTCGCGACGGGCGAGCAGGGCCGCGCCTTCGCTGTCGGTGCTGGGATCCCAGTGGCCGTCGGCGGTGTACTCGTCTATGGCCCTGGACGCCTGGGAGAGCTGACTCGAGAAGGTGGCGTAGCCGGCGGTCGGGCCCGTGATCGTCAGGTAGCTCGTGGGCAGCTCGCCCCAGGCCCACCAGAACGAGGCCTCGAAGATGGCGACGTTCATGGCCTCGACGGCCGCGGTGTCGCTGGTCCAGCCGGTGCAGCCCGAGGCCTGCATGGCGATGACCTCGGCGTAGGGGCCGTCCATGGTGGTGGAGATCTCGAGCAGGCGTGAGTAGTCGGTGGCGTCCGTGTCACTGCTGGTGGTGAAGGTCAGGGAGCAGGTCTCCTCGACGGGAGGCTCTTCCTCTTCCTCTTCCTCTTCCTCTTCCACGGGGGGCTCCTCTTCCTCTTCTTCGGCGGGCTCCCACACGGCGGTGTAGTCCAGCAGCAGCTCCATGGCGCTGCCGCCGACGTAGGGGACCGCCGCCAGGGCATCCGTGTCGGCGAGGGGCCGGCCCGTGACGATGTTGGCCGCCGCTCTGGCATCGAGCCCGGCGTCGTCGTCCAGCTCGGTCTGGCTGGCACCGTTGGCGACGGCTAGGACCGCGACGGCTTCTTCGGCGGTCATCGGAACGCCCTCGACCACGATGTCGGGCTCGCCGCAGGAGCCGTCAGCCTGGACGAAGGCCAGCAGCTCTGCCGAGGCCGAAGCCCCGAAGTAGCTGTAGGCCGCGATCTCGTCGGCATCCACGCCGTCGTCTCGGGTGTCCGTGTCTGTGCAGCCGGTGCAGGCGCTGCCGGACTGGCAGACCGTGGCGTCGTTGATGGCGTCCTCGCAGACCCTGGAGTCGAGCAGCTCGCGGCACTCGTCGCAGCTCATGTTCTCGAAGAACCAGCTGGCGCACTCCAGCTCCGTGGCGCTGTAGAACACGCCCTCGATGCTGGCGCCGTCGGCCTGGCAGGTCCCGCTGGTGTCGCAGGTCTCGTCATCGCTGCAGGTCCCGCAGGCCCCGCCGCAGCCATCGTCGCCGCAGGTCTTGCCGTCGCAGGCGGGCTCGCAGGCGCCTTCGCAGGGGTTGTCTTGGACGTAGACCAGCAGGTCGGCAGCGGCGGAGGGCCCGAAGTAGGAGTACGCCGCGATCTCGTCGCAGTCGACGCCGTTGTCGCGGCCGTCGCCGTCGTCGCAGCCGGTGCAGGCGGCGCCCGACCAGCAGCTCTCGGGGTCGTTGATGGCGTCTTCGCAGACGCGGGAGTCGAACAGGTCGCGGCACTCGTCGCAGGTCATGCCGGCGAACAGCTCGACGGCGCAGGCCAGCTCGTCACTGGTGAAGGCGGAACCCTCGAGGGTGCAGGCCGAGGGTTCGCCCTCGTCCTCCGCGGGGCAGGCGACCTGCAGATCGGACCAAGCGTTCCCGGTGAAGTAGGACGTGGCGGCCAGGTCCTCGCAGCTGGCGAGGGTGGCCAGGCTGTCGCTGTCGGAGCAGCCACTGCAGCGCAGGCCCGATTGGCAGGAGCTGTCGTTCTGCAGGTCCTCGATGATGGAGGAGTGCAGGGGGCGACCGTCGCCATCGGCGTCGAGCTCGAAGTCACAACCCGCGTCGGCCAGGTAGGTGAGGGCACAGTCCAGATCGAAGGTGTAGACCCCGTCGATGCTGGACGACTCGTGATGGGAAGAGTCGCAGGTACCGGTGCTGGACGTGGCGTCCTTGGCGCTGACTCGAACGGTGCCCTGCTGGGTGCTGGGCTCGACCGGCCCGTCACAGGATACGGCCGAAACGAGGGCCAAGGCGGCGAGGATGCCGCGGCTGAAGTGGGACAGGGGACCTCCCAGGCGCGTGAGCATATCACGCTGCGAGCGATCGGATTCCGGGCTTCGGCGCACAGATCAGATGGTCGCGGCCTCTCCGCCACCCCGCCCGTTCCCTGTCGTGCGATGATGATCCCAATGTTCTCCGTGCTCCC
>CAZVHW010000528.1:0-5648 GCA_964626835.1 uncultured Enterobacterales bacterium | reverse complement strand
ATAGCGGTACTTGGTGGCGGCCTTGACCGCCGCGGCCCGCAGCGGCTCGGGGCAGCTGCGGACTTCGAAGCTGGGGGCGGTGCCCACCACGAAGCTGCCAGCGAGGACGCAGGAACGAAAGGGGTCGGTTGTGGTGAGCCAGGAGACGTCTTGCGGAGGGAGCAGGTAGGCCAGCAGCTCGAGGTCCCAGGGATCGCCCCGAACGGGCAACGGTTCTTCCAGCCGCAGCGCGCCGAGATCGGGGACCGAGGCCCCATGGGTAGGTTCCTGTGCAAACAGCAGCGGACAGGCCAACACCAGCGACACGAACATTGGGGCCTCCAGGGACACTGGGACAACCCTATCCGCCGCGCCCCACGTCATCCCCCCGGATGCGGACAGTCTCTGTCCGGCCGAGCAGGCTTCCCTACCCCTCCAGCGTCATCACCCAGGCCTTCCATTCCTCCAGGAACGCGTCCTGGTCGCGGATGTCGAGCAGCGTAGCCAGCGTCTGGTAGCCGGTAGGATCGTCTCCCTGGTTCTGCTTGGCCTTGCGGTAGTACTCCCGAACCAGGCCCTTCTCCTGCAGGTACTGACAGAGATAGCGAGACTGGGCGTAGTTGGTCCCCGGATCCTCCCGATAGAACTGGTTGACGCTCCGATCCATGAGCCAACGGAAGCTGGGAACCAGATCGTGCTCGATGGCATTCTGCAGTCCCTCGAGGCGCCAGTTGGTGTGGCCGTGGATGTGGCCGTCCTTGATCGAGACATGCTCGTACAGAGAGGCCAGCCCCTCGTTCAGCCAGGGTGGACAGTCTGGGAAGTCGGCGTGCACGTATGGGTGGACGATCTCGTGCACCAGGGTCCCACCACCGGTGGCGATGTTCATCACCAGGGCCTTGTGCTCGTCCGAGGCGTAGCCGAACGGGGTGTCGGGTCGCTCGCCCCAGATGTCCTCGGCGTGGTGGTAGTACGACTTCGCGCTACCGAAGAGCCAGATGGTGTAGATGTCCGCTGGTGCCCGCGCGAAGAAGTCCTTCTCGAGGGCTCGAGAGTAGGTGCGCACCGTCTGCGACGCACGGGCGCGGACCTTCTCGGGCGCCTCGTCTCCCACCACGACGAAGGGAGGCTGGGTTACCACGGTGAAGCCCTTCGGGAGCACCGTTTCCCTCAGCACACGGACGTGCTGAGCGTAGTCCGCGGCGCTGTGCGCCCCCTCGCGCACCGGTGGGCGAAGATCTGCGGGGTCGAGCCGCAGCCGGATGAGGGTCCAGTCGTCCCGACCCTGAAGCGGCCAGAGCTGCTGGAAGTGCTTCCTCTCCATGCGCCGGAAAGCCCCGTCGTCCTCGGCTGGCTCGTGGTAGAGCACCTCGTCCGTGACGGGATCGTAGCCCAACACCAACCGGAAGTGCTCGCTGGTGCGAGGCCTGTCGTCGTAGTGCATGCAGACCACGCTGGGGATTCCGGCCTCGAGATCGGCATGCAGGGCCGACCAGGCAGCATCCAGGTCGTCCTGTGAGGGATCGTGATCGAAGCGGTACCAGACAGGACCGGGGTCGAAGCCCAGCTGCTCGACGGCCCGCTTCAGCTCCGGCGTCCAGGCACCGCGCCCGAGGGCGGGATCCACGCCGGTCTGGGCGAAGACCATGTCCTGGTCGACGTCGTAGCCCAGTCCTCGCATGGCCATCTCCACGCAGGCCTCACCGCAGAAGTCCGGCCGTTGGCGCACGTGGGGGGGGCCGTCCACCAGGGCGGGACCCCACGCAGGCAGGGCCACGGCCTGGGGTGCGTCGGCGGGCACGGGCGCTTCGGCCGCACCGGTGGTGCAAGCGAACAGGGACAGACAGAGCAGCAAGACGGGGGCGGCGGGCATGGCAACCATCCCGACACCTGGTGCGCCCTTAGGGTTCCGTCCCATCTCGCAGGACGCCTGCATTCCGCAGCGCCGCACCGGTCCAGGAGCCCTCTCGAGCCGCGACACGGGCCGGCGGCCCCTGCGCCACGACCCGCCCGCCACCAGGCCCTCCCTCGGGCCCCAGCTCGATCAACCAGTCGCAGCGGGCCAGCAAGCCGAGGTCGTGCTCCACGAGGATCACGGTGTCCCCGCGCTTCACCAAGCGGTCCAGCACCCCCAGAAGTCCCACCGTGTCTTCGGGGTGTAGCCCCACGCTGGGCTCGTCCAGCAGGAACAGCCGGCGGTGCCCCTCCTCTCCACCCTCCAGCAACGCTCGGGCGAGCAGGAGGCGACGCGCCTCGCCGCCCGAAAGGCTGCGGACCGACTGACCGAGCTTCAGGTAGCCGAGCCCGAGCTCCCGAAGGATCCCGCACGGCCGTGCCAATCCCGCCACACCCTCGAAGCGCAGCGGGACCTGCTCCACGCTCAGCTCGAGCGCCTGGCCGATGTTCAGTCCCTCCAACAGGAACGCCAACACCTCGGGTCGGTAGCGACCCCCGCCACAGCTCTCGCAGCCCACCCAGGCATCCGCGAGCAGCTCGAGCGACACCACCGTGCGACCCATCCCACGACAGGTCGGGCAGCGCCCACGGGCGCTGGTGTAGGAGAAGGCGGCCCGCCCCGTCTTGGATGCCCGGGCGGCGGGTAGGCCGGCGAAGGCCGCGCGGAGTGGGTCCATCAAGCCAGCCAGGGTCGCCACGGTGCTGGTGCCGGCGCCCGTGTGACGCCCCTCGGACGTGGACGCCGCGAGGTCGAGCCCCTCCACCCCGCGGGCGGACCGACACCATCGCGCCCTACCAGCGCCAATGCACTGGGCGAGCACCTCGAAGACGAGGGTCGACTTGCCGCTACCGGACACGCCGCACACACCCACGAGCCCGCGCGTAGGGATCGACACATCGACGTCGCGCAGGTTGTGTCGCTCGATGCCCACCAGTTCGATGGGGGGCCCGTCGAGGGACCCAGGCCCCCGCGTTGGCAAAGAACGCTCCCCGCGAAGCCACGCCCCGGTGAGCGAGCGTGGATCGCACTCCAGGACCTCGGGGGACCCTCGAGCGACGACCAGACCACCCCGCTCGCCAGGCCCCGGCCCGATCTCGACCACGTGGTCCGCCATGTCCACCACGGCGAGATCGTGCTCGACGACCACGACGGTGTTGCCGCGATCGACGAGCCGCCGAAGCCATCCGGTGAGGGCCGCGGTGTCCCTCGCGTGGAGACCCTGGGTTGGCTCATCCAGCACACAGGTCATCCCCGACAAAGACGCCGCCAGCAGCCCGGCCAGCTGAACCCTCCTGGCTTCCCCTCCCGACAGCGAGTCGGTGGGGCGATCAAGGCTCAGGTAGCCGAGGCCCAGCTCGATCAGCGGGCGAACACCGTCGCGCAAGAGCCGTCGCAGGTCTGCGCTCGGCTCGGTGTGGGGTCCCAGCGGTGAGGACCGGCCATCCCATCCCGACAGCACCGTCGCGAACGACATCAACGGCAACGCGCAAAGTTCACCCAGCCCGACACCCGCGAGCCGCACGCTCCGGGGCCACGGCCCCAAGCGTCGCCCTTCACATGCGCTACAGACCCGCACCCCCATCAACGGCCGGAGAGCCACCGACCGACTATCCGCGTGCTTTCTCTCCCACTCCGCCTGCACCAGGGCGAGCAGTCCTGGCCAGCGCCCTTCGAAGTGGTGCTCACCGGTACGTTTCCCGCGCTGATACTTCCAACGCACCGTCCAGCTGCGTTGGCCGGTGCCCTCGAGCACCACTCCCCGCTCCACGTCGCCCAGATCGCACCATGGTCGCCGCAGATCCAGGTCCAGAGCCCGGCCCACCACCTCGAGGGTCGCCAGGTGCTGCCCATGGGGTTCCCCGAGGTAGCGACCGATCTTGGAACCTTCCAGCGCACCATCCCACAGGGAACGTTCCGGGTGGCTCACCAGACGCTCGGGATCGCAGCGCCTGACCGAACCCAGTCCGCCACACTCACCGCAGGCTCCCAGCTCACGATTGAAGGAAAAGTGACCTGCGGTGAGGATCGCGGGGGGGCGGGCGTCGCATTCGGGGCAGGCACCGTGGGGGACGGGAGTGGCGCAGACCGGACACCGGTACTTTCCAAAACGTGAATAGAGCAGCCGGAGCGAGGGCATGATTCCAGCGACCGTCCCGACCGTCGATCGTGGATTGCGACCCGCCGCGCGCTGGCCCACGGCCACGCCGGGCCCAAGGCCCGTGGCCGACCCCAGGGGGGGACGAGGGAGGCGGGCCAGCCTCCTGCAGGCCTCACCAGGCAGGGTCGCGGCAAACCGTCGCCAGGCCTCCGCGTGCAAGGTGTCGAAAGCCAACGACGACTTTCCCGAACCCGACACACCCGTGACAACACATAGTGTATCACGCGGAATGTCCAGGTCGATGCCACTCAGGTTGTGGGTGCGCACGCCACGAAGGGAGATGGGGCCCCGCCCAACGGGCTCCGCCATGCTGCCAGGTGCTTGCAACGGTTGGCCCACACCCGCCAACGCCCGGCCGGTAGCGGACGCGTCCACCGCGGCCAGCTGCGCTGGTGTCCCACAGGCCAGCACTCGGCCCCCTTCCTCTCCGCTGCCAGGGCCGAGATCCACGATCCAGTCAGCCGCCCTCAACAGGCCGAGGTCGTGATCGACCACCAGCACGCTATGTCCCCGTTCTACCAGTCCTTTCAGCGCCCGTACCAGCACTCCGACATCCGTGGGATGCAGCCCCACCGAGGGCTCGTCCAGGACATAGAGCAGCTGCCCCCGGGTCTTGCGAGCGAGCTGCGCGGCCAGCTTGACCCGGCGGGCCTCGCCCCCGCTCAAGGTGGTCGCCGGCTGTCCCAGGGGTAGGTAGCCAAGCCCGACGTCGGACAAGGCACGGAGCGCGCGACACACGGGTCGCTCGCCAGCGAACAAGTCCAGCGCGTCTCGTACGGAGAGCTCCAACACATCGTGGATGTCGCGCCCGCGGTATCGGACCTCGAGGGTCGCATCGTCGAAGCGCACCCCCTCGCACTCGGGACAGACGACGTGGGCGTCGGGCAGAAAGTGCATCCCCACCCGCAAGCTTCCTGCGCCTTCACAGCGCTCGCATCGACCCCCACGGGTGTTGAAGGAGAAGCGGCTCGCCCCCCAACCCCGCTGCTTGGCCAGAGGCTGCGAGGCGAAGAGCTTTCGGACCGCGTCGAACAGCTTGGTGTAGGTAGCGGCGTTGCTGCGAGGTGTGCGCCCGATGGGGGCCGCATCCACGACCACCACCCCGCTCAACACATCTGCTCCTTCGAGGGCACGATACTCGCCCGGCGGACGACCCGTCACGCCAGCGCGGCGCGACAATGCCCGAGCGAGGGTGGTGACCGCCAACGTGGTCTTGCCCGCACCGGACACCCCGGTGAGCGCTACCAGGCAACCCAGCGGCAGGGCGAGATCGGCGTCACGAAGATTGTGGGCCGAGGCCCCCAGTAAGCGCAGCCATCCCGAGGGTGGGCGTACGGTCGGCCATTCCAGGGCTTTCTTCTCGCATAGCGCCAGCCTCGACGGGCTGTCGGGCGCAGCCAGGGCTCCTGCCTCACCGAGCCAGTCCGACAACCTGCCCTCGAACAACAGGCGCCCGCCGGCAGCTCCCGCCCCGGGTCCCAAGTCGAGCACCCAATCGGCTGCGCACACGACCGCTGGGTCGTGCTCGACGAGCACGACAGTGTTTCCGTGACG
>CAZVHW010000527.1:2158-5657 GCA_964626835.1 uncultured Enterobacterales bacterium | reverse complement strand
ACATGGCCCTTGGCCGACCTGCGGCGGCCAAGGGCGGTGGCGATCGAACCGACGGCGTCGTGGACGCCGCGGCTCATCGCCACCACGAAAGCGCCGACACGGGTGATGCCGACCAATCCGACAACGAAGAGTCCAGCTAGCCCATGGACGCTGGGACCCTCGCCTTTGTCGGCCTCATCGCGCTGCTGGGACTCAACCGGTTGGTGTTGACCATCGCGGGCTACGGGACCTGGCGCTGGCTGTTTTGGCTCATCCAGCTCACCAACCTCGGCGCGACCATCTGCCTCGTCCTCTTTGGACTTCCAGGCATGCCGCCGGGGTTGTGGGTGCTGGACTGGTTCATCGCGTTGCTGTTCATGTGGCACATCGTGGAAAACAACGCTCGCCGCACCAAATACCTGCGCGGTGTCCAAGCCGAGGCTACCAGGGACAACGACCGCCGCCGGGAGATACGTGATCGTCTCCGGCAGAGCAACCAGCCACAAGACCATCCACCCGATTCCAAGCCATGAGCCACTACCGCATCCGCCGCGAAGGTCTCGAGTTCCCGGTCGCCGGGCGCGAGGCCCTGCTGCGCATGGTCGACGAAGGCACGCTCGGTCCCGGGGACAAGGTCTTCGACCCCGACTCCCAAGACTGGGTTCGAGCGACCGATCTCCCACTCCTGGGGCCCGCTTTCCAGGCCCGGGCCCAGAAACAGGCGGCCCGGCGCAGCCACAGACCGCGGCCCCGTCCCAGCCTCATGGGGCAACCCGGCCAGGGTCCAACGGGCCCGGTGTTGCCCCCGACACCGACCGCTGGAGAACATACACCCTTCCAGGTCCCGTCAGACCTCGAGTCTCACTCCGAGGAATACTCGGATCCAGGCAACCGACTGCACTCGGTCATCGCGGGCGGGAACCTACGGGGGGGCCAGCAAGCGAACGAAAACGAGGACATCGAGAGCCCCACCGATCCGAACCTGGGGCCAAAGAAACCGCCGACGCCCGAACCTTCCGACGACGACCCGAGCGGCGCGCACGTCATCGCTTTCTCCCCTCCCGGCGCCCAGCCAAAACCCCAGCCCCAACCCCAGCCACTCCCGCCCTTCGGAGCCAGCCTCGACCCCGAGCAAGCGCAGGCCGCCCTCGTCGATCCCGCGGCATTCCTCCGGGGCTCCCACCGCCCGCCCGCCGATCATTCCAAGCCCCGTGTGCGACCCGCCCTACTGCTCATGTCGGTCATCGTCGGCGTGATCGGATCCTTCCTGTGGATCTTCCACATCCAACACAACTCCAACATGCAATACGCGCGGGTCTCGACCGTCTCGGGTGGCCATGACATCGCGGTCGAGACCGCTCCGCCCACCGAGCCGGGTTCGCCCCGCCATTCACCGTCCACCGACGAGGTCTTCGACAAGATCGAGTTGGCGCTTCGCAACCGCATGGTTCCCGGTTGCAGCACCATCAACCACGACGACGATCTCGACACCGCGCTGCACATCGAGCTGTCCAGGCTGGGCGTACACGCCACCGCGATCCACGCGCCCGTCCTCGAGTGGGGCGGCCGAAGAGGCGACGTCCCCACCGCGGTGGAGATCAAGATCTGGTACGAAGGCCGGGGTGAGCTGGACCGCGAGCTGGGCGCCATCGGGCTGGTGGTGGGCAAGTACGCCCAGCACTACAGCCTGGACGTACGCACCTTCGAGGTGCGCGTCGTCACCAGCAGCGGGACAACCGGCAAGCGCCTGCTCGACGCTACCGCCGCACGCCAGCTCTACCTGAGACGCATCTCGCTACTCGAGTTCCTCACGAGCGACGCGTAGCGGCGTAGGCCAGCGCAGCCCGGCAGAGCTCGGGGTAGAGGCCACCACCGATGGCCTCCGGGTGCCACTGCACGCCCACGCAGAAGGGGTGCCCCGGAAGCTCCGCGGCTTCGACCACGCCGTCGGACGCACGGCCCGTGATGCGCAAGGTTCCCGGATCGCGCACGGCCTGCCGATGGGTGGAGTTGACCTGAACCTTCACGGCGCCGAGCGCTGCACACGTCGCCCCTTCCTGGAGGTTCACCTCGTGCCAAGTCTGGCTTGGGGGCGTGAGCTGCTGGTGTTCCTCCGCCCGTGGGCAGTCCTCGTGGAGGTCTTGCCATAGTGTCCCCCCGGCAGCTACCGCCATGACCTGAAGACCCCCGCAGACCCCCAGGAGAGGAATGCCCCGCTGCATGCACAGTCGAGCCAAGGCCAGCTCGAGCACCGCGCGTGTCTCGTCCACGCTGTCGAAGGCGACGCGGGGCTGCTCTCCGTAGTGGTATGGGAGAAGGTCGACGGGCCCGCCGCTGATGACCACACCGTGCGCGTGTGCTGCAGCCCAGCTTGCCAGTTCCTCCCCGAGGCCCTCGACGGGCGAGAGGACCACCGGGAGCCCCCCGCCCGCCACCACGGAGTCCAGATACGCCTTCAGCAGATAGGACTCCGGCCGCGGAGGTCGCTGCCGCTGCGGGTAGGCCGAGCCCGGGCCCGCCTCTCGGCGAGAGGTCGTGACGACGATGAGGGGACGCTCGCCCAGAGCTACATCCCCGCGCGGGTGGCCTGCTTCAGCGCCTCGATGGATCGCACCATGGCCTCAATCGAGGGAAAGCCCCTGTTGGAGGCGCGGATCTTGCGTTGGGGGTTGACCAGGTAGAGGGTGGGGACCATCACGGATCGCAGGGGTAGCTGCACCGCCGCTTGGAAGCGCCGAGAGACGGAGGCGCCCCGATCCGTGAGCAGAGGGAAGGACAGACCGAAACGCTCTGCGAGCTGACACAGCGCTTTCTCCTCGGCCGGCATGATCGCGAAGACGCGGGCGTCGAGCTCCCGCAGCCGAGGGGCGAAGCGCTCGAGGTCGAGCAGCTGCTTCTCCACGCGAGGGTCTTCGGTGCAGGCGGGCATGAACTGCATGACCGACCAGAAGACGCCCTGGCGATGCCAGCCGCGGTCGTGAGCCTGCAGGTGCCACTCAGGGACGGCCTCGCCCTCGGGTAGGGGCTTGGGCAGCAGGGCTTCCTTCAGCGCGCGCTTGACGGGCTCGGGGAGACTGGAGAGGACGGCGCGTGGACCCATGAAGACCTCCGCGGGTGGAGGCCGTGACTATTGCGGCCCGCGGGAGGAGGCCAGCCCGGTGGGGCTACTAGAACGGTCCCACGTCGACCGACTGCACGATGGCAGGGAGGAAGCTCTCCCGCAACGCCAGTTCGAAGTCTTCGTCGAGGTTCTTGCGGGTGATCACCACCATGACCTGTGGCTTCGGTCTTGGAACGAAGAGGACTTCCTCTTCGAAGACATGGCGCTCGGCCTGGGCGACGCCCGCGGTGATTGCACCCAGCGTGAAGACGGCAGCGAGCGTGAGGACGATGCGCATGGAAGACCTCCGGAGGGGCTCATCGGTAGCCCTTGGTTCAGACTACGCCTACCGAACACGGTTCCGCCCCGGCTCTACGAACTCTTCACCAACAGGTCTCCGAGACGCTGGATTGCAGCCAG
>CAZVHW010000527.1:0-2148 GCA_964626835.1 uncultured Enterobacterales bacterium | reverse complement strand
TTCCACCACGAGGTCGGGTCCTTCGGGCGGCGGCGGTAGTTGCCGCGCGGTCCCGACCAAGGCGATGACCCGCGGCACGCCCTGCCGACGGGCCTGGCGGGTCACCACGTGTGCGACCTTGCCCTCGAAGGACGTGCGGTCCATCCTTCCCTCCCCCACGACCACGACGCCAGCTCCGCCCAGCTGGGCGGACAGCCCCGCGAGTCGAGCGACGCACTGGGCTCCCCCGACGACTCGAGCGCCACAACAGGCGAGCGCGTACCCCAGCCCACCTGCGGCCCCACCGCCGGCAAGATCGAGGGAAATGGGCTCGAGCCCACAATCGACCCGCCAGGCCCGCAAGCGCACCCCCCAGGCCTCGAACGCGAGCCGCTGTTCGTTCACCTCGTTCCGAGTCAGTCCCTTCTGAGGCCCGTACAGTTCCGGAGCTCGCCGCAGCGGACTCTCGACATCGGCGAGCAGCTGTACGACCGTGTCCCAAAGTGGCGGACGCCCCTGGATACGGCTCACGCGTGACAAACACCCGGCGTCCACACCCGGGGGCAGTGGTCGCCCGCTGGCATCACGCAGCACTAGCCCCAGGGCTTGCAGCGCCCCCGCACCACCGTCCATGGTGGCGGTACCGCCCAAGCCCACCACCAGCGGGCCGGATGCCTGGCGCAAGCGGAGCCCCAGTGGCGCACTGCTCCGACGCTGCCACGGTCCACGCATACCCGGACGGTTCGGCCCGAGCCAGCGCGCTGACTCGACCACCTCGAGCGAACCGGTCACACCGTGCTCGCGCAGGACCTCTCGGGTGCCCTCGCCGCCATCGGCCATCGGGAACGGATCGATGTCGAGCCCTCGGAGCGCCAGGACCTTTCGCACCAGACGGCATGCAGCCGAGGCGGAGAGAAACCCCCCATAGGAGTCAGGCGCGTAGACGATGCGCACTCGAGCCTAGCCCATGCAGCGCGCGCGCAAGGGTGCGTCCACGGGCACCCACCGAGCGAGATCCGAGCCGAGGACGAGAGGCTGGCGACGCAGGGCTTCGAGGTCGCGACTACCCGTGAGCAACATCCCGGTGCGCAGCTCGGCGATCACGCGCCGTAGATAGGCCTCGGCTCCCTTGCGGGCGCCTTGATTCCAGGCGACGAGCACCGGGCGCGCGATGCCGCAAACGCTGGCGCCGAGAGCGAGCGCACGGAGTGCGTCGAGACCGGTGCTCACGCCCCCTGTCGCGATGAGGTCCAGACCCAGGCCGTCACACTGCACCAGGCTGGCGGCGGTAGGGATGCCCCAGTCCCAGTAGACCTGCCCGCGCAGTGCGTCGTCGCCGGTGGCCCGCAGTGCTTCCACCCCCACCCAGCTGGTACCGCCGGCACCGGAGACATCGACAACCCTCACACCGGCAGCCTGGACACGACGAGCCACCGAGCGCGAGATGCCGCTCCCGGTTTCCTTGACCACCACGGGAATGCCCAGCTGGTGAACCAAGCGGCGCAAGGTGGCTGCTCCCTCGCGGAAGTCCGCGTCGCCTTCGGGCTGTACCAGCTCCATGGCCGGGTTGAGGTGCACGCAGAGGGCGTCACAGCCAGTCTTGCGGACCAAGGACTCCAGGGCTGGTGCGGACGCATCTCGGGCCTGTACCAGCCCGATGTTTCCCAGCAGGAGCACCGAGGGCGCCACGTCGCGCACCTCGAATCCCTCCAGGGACCCGCTGACCAGCTGACGCCGTTGGGAGCCGAATGCGAACCCGATGCCGAGGGTCTCCGCGGCAGCGGCCAGATCGCGATTGATGGTCGCCGCGCGTTCGGTGCCGCCGGTCATGGCCGCGATGACGAGGGGCGCCGACAGCCGCCGGCCGAGCAGCCCGCAGGAACAATCCACCTCGTCGAAAGAGAGCTCGGGGAGCGCGTCGTGCACCAGCCCCACTTGGCTCAACAGGGTGTCCACCTCTCGAAATCCGACGTCCCCACCGATGCATAGATCCAGATGCTGGTCCTTGCGGCCCTTGATGGTGTCAGTCACGGTAGTCTCCAGAAAGAACAGTGCGCGCGGAAGCTCCGGGCGCTGGACGAACGGGGATAACGACCAATCCAGCCTGCTGGCAGGCCCCCTCGAAGGCGAGGGTGGCCTCGGGGTCGGGCAGGAGTGCCACGGCGCAGT
>CAZVHW010000526.1:0-5704 GCA_964626835.1 uncultured Enterobacterales bacterium | reverse complement strand
GACCCCCTCGTCCTGGTCGTCGCAGTCGTCGCCGTCGGCGGCCATGGAGTCGTGCCCGTCACCATCGGCGTCCGCCACGGCGTTGGCCTCGAGGCTGATGGCGACCTCGGAGGGCTCGGTGCTGTTGGCCACCACCCTGAGCACGCCCTCGTGTGGCTCGAGGTCGTCGGGCGCGAAGCTCACCTCGAGATGGGTGGTGGAGCCTGGTTGGAGCACCTCTCCCCCCACGTCGAACGTGAACGCGTCCGAGGCATCGCCCTCCAGCGAGATGGCCATGACGAGGTCGCCCTCGCCATCGCAGAGATTGGACAGGAGGATGGATTGGGACTCGCTGCCGTCCAGCGAGGCGTCCGGCCATGAGAGGGTGTCGTCCGAGACGTACAGCACGGGACAGGGCGTGCCCGAGTCCGACGGGCCCGTGTCGTAGCCGTCCAGCGCGACCACCCGTCGCTCGCAGCCCAGGCCAAGGAGTGGCGCGAGGAGGAGGCAGGACAGGCGCATGGTGAACCCTGGTGTAACTACCAGTTCACACCGAGCCCATTGGCTAGCGCTTGCATGTCGTCCACGTGGAGGGAGGGATCGGAGTCCAGGTAGGCGCGCACCGCCACTTGGGCCTCGAGCTTGCGCCCGAGGTCGGCCAGGGCCTGGATTCGCATGACCTCGAGGAGGTCGTGCATGTCTCGGGTCTCGGCGGGGTAGGACAGGCCCTGCTCGACCGCGGTGAGCACCTGACCCTTGGGCGCCTGCTCTCGCTGCAGCTTGCGGGCATAGACGTACAGGCCGTTGGAGGTGGGCGTGGGGCAGAACAGCTCCGCTCCGGGCTCCAGTTGGGCCTGGCGGGCGGTGATGCGGGCGGCGCAGCTGGCGTCGACCTTGCCCCGCTCCACCTGAACGGTCGTGCCGCTGGCTTGCTCGGTGATCGAGAAGCGGGTGCCCAGGACGTGGACCCGCGCGGCCACGCTCTCGACCACCAGCGACTGGTACACGTCGGGGGTGACATCCACGATGGCCGAACCGACCAGGGACAATTCGGGAGCGGAGTGGGTGCCTCCGACGGTCAGCTCACCCTGAAGCATCACCTCCACGTCGGGCAGGGGTCTGACGAGACGCAGGCTGTCCTTGGAGGCGTAGCGCCTGGCCGGTGGGGGCGGTGGTTCGGTCGCCGGTGTCGGTAGGTCGACGTGGACGACGGCAGCGGGCGCAGCCTTGGGCTGGGGCAGGGGGCCCTGGAACTCGATGGGCGGAGGGCTGGGGGCAGGAGTAGGTTGGGCCTCGGGGGCTTCCGCGAGGGGGTGTGGGATCGGAGTGGAGCGCTGCTGGGCGATCCAGGAGCCTCCGAGCAGCAGGGCGGCTGCCAACAGAGCCCAACGCAGGGACCGGCGAATCGGGCGCGGGGTGGGTGCGGCCTGGGAGTGGCGGCGGTCGTGGTCGGACAGCTCACGGGCGAGGGCGCGGAGCTTGTCGTGCAGGGCGTGGTCGTCTTGGGCGAGGTTCATCCACGCGTGGACTTCGGGGGGAGCTTCGGCGTTGTCGGAGGTTTCGGGTTCTGGCACCGGGGCCTGGCCGGGGAAGGCCAGGACCTTGCCGCTCGAGGTCTCTTGGACCTCGTCGGGCGGAGCGAGCCCCTTGGGTGGGCCCTGCCCGTTGCGTGGATCGGACGTCATGCCTTGCCTCCTTTTCCTCGGTTCCGGCTGCCTGCGGTGGGGGATTTCGAATCCACCGCGAGGACCCCCAGCCGTCGCCGGATCAGGTGCTGTGCTTTTCGTAGCCTGGATGCTGCCGTGCCCCGTGGGAGGTCGAGGAGCCGAGCGATCTCAGTGAGCGACCATCCCTCGAGGTGCAGGGCGTACAGCTCGCGGAGGGGTTCGTCCAGAGATGCCAGGGCCTTCATGCCCCTGACCCACGACTCTCGCCAGGCGGCCCGCTGTTCGGGGTCCATGGGGGCGGCATGGGAACCCCTGGTGGAGGCCGCGTCGCCATGGGCGGAGTCCAGGTCCTCGACATAGTCGATGAGATGTCGCTTCTGGGCGCGGTACCGATTGGCGGAGCAGTAGCGCAGGACCCCGTACACCCACGCCGAGAATCGCTCGGGCTTTTCAACGCGGTTCAGCCCCAGGTGGACCTGCAACAGCACGTCCTGGCACAGATCGTCTCGGCCCCGGATGGTGGGGTGGCGCAGGGCGACGGCCTTGGGGAGCCAGCCTGCGACGGCTTCGAGCACCGCGAAGCGTGCGTCGGCGTCACCCTGTTGGGCGCGCACCACCAGATTGGGATCGAGGTTCCTTAGCGACATCGTCTCATTGTGGTCTGTCTTGGCGAACTGGATCAAGAAAAAGGGTCGCGAGATCGTCAGGAAAACTTCAACGGGTCGGTTCATCCACGGGCCGCCGTCGGGGCTGCAGCCCCAGGACGGCCTGCAGTTGCCAGGCTGGAAGATCGTGCATCTCGCCTCGCCAGTCCACGGTGATGGGGGGGAGGTCGCCGGTGAACCGGAGGCCGGGTTCCAGCCATAGGTGCTCGCCTACCGGCCAGGCCGCGGCCAGCGACGCTCCGGCTTCGGTGGTCCAGTCGTGTTGGGTGGGGATGTCCTGGACCTCGAAGGTGCGGAGTCGCATGCCGATCTCGGTGCCGGCACGGAGGCGCAGTTCGTCCCCGCCCACCCACCCGAACCACGCACCCACCGTACCGCTGGCGACGGTCAGACCGTCCGTGAGGGTGTATGGCAGCGCGACGGACAGGATGGGCGCGACGCCGATGGAGCGCCAGCTGAGGTCTACGGGTACCCCGACCAGGCTCAAGCCATGATGATTGCCGGGACGCAGGCTCACCCCGAGCGCGAGGCGCAAGAAGCCGGTGGTCCAGTCGCTCGATTGGGGGCTTGCATCGGCGGTGGCCGCTGGGGGCGGGCTGTCTCCGAGCAGGTCCACGGCGACCAACAGCAGCTCGATGCGGGAGGCGGGGCTGGTTGGGATCGGGAGATCGACGGGCGTGGCGTGCCCGTGGTCGGTGCGGATGTCCAGCTGCCAGGCTGCGGTTCCGCCCACGATGCGAACGCTCGATCCGGGGCCTAGCGCGGGGCCGAAGATGAGGTCGGGGATGACCTGTCGGGCCAGCTCCAGGGCTGGCTCCCAGTCCTCGATGGACTCGCCCGGGGGAAGCTCGACCGGGATCGGTGCGGCGATGGCGGGTGCCAGCAGGGCTCCCAGCAGCAGCGGCAGGCTCACGAGCTTCTAGCCCTCCCAGTCCTCCAGGATGGCCTCGGCCATCTCGTTCCACGAGGAGAAGCCGGTTTCTACGGCCATGACGGTCATGTCGGGGCGCACGATGGACCAGGCCGGATAGCCCAGGCCATCGCCCAGGTAGCCACCAAACATTGCGTAGCCGTACCCTCGATCCCTGAGCAGGGGCTCCCCGGTGCCGTAGGCATCGAGGTAGGCGTCGTAGGTTGTGTCCCCTGGCTCACCGATGACGTTTGACAGCCCGTCGCCCAGGGCGGAGACGAAGACCACGGGGACGCCCTGGGCCTCCATGTCAGCCAGGAAGTCGGGGGCTTCCTGGGCCATGACCAGGCAATAACCGCAGTCGTCCTGGGTGGAATCGAGCACGATGTAGCGGCCGTAGAAGTCCCAGAGATCCACCGTCTCGCCGCACTGGTCCTCGAGCCAGGCCGTGGGGAGCGTGGCGTCCGTGGCCATGATCCAGTCGGTCTGCAGGTCGCCGGGGTTGTCCGTAGGCCAGCCGCAGCTGTAGGGGATCTGTCGTGGCTCCCGTACGTTCGGGATCGAGATGGAGCCCGACTCGTCCATGGTTGCGCTGCCGACCGCCGTCAGCGTGAGGTCACCGTCGGCGTCCAGGCCCAGGTCGGACAGGGCGTAGGTGGCTTCCCATGTCAGGTCGAAGGGGCTGCCGGAGCTGGCTCCCGTGAAGGTGGTGAGCTCGCCGATGGGGTAGTTCTCGGTGGCGCTGCGGTGGAAGCCACCTTCATCGTCCTCGTTTTCCGGCCAGCGGAGCCCCCAGTACTCGGTGCGGTCCTCGGTGCCACCGAAGATGGGCTCGTAGCAGCTGTCGAAGCCGTCCACCATGGAGGCGTTGCCTTCGAACAGGTGGGTGCATTCCGGGCAGAGCCAGGGTTGGTCGATGAACTCGACGCCGTCGTAGGTGCGCGTGTAGTCGCAGGCCACGAAGCCTTCGGCCTGGGCGTCGGCGTCGAACGTCAGGCTCCAGGTGATCTGCCCATCGACCTCGTCCGCGGTGACTATGGGCCAGGGGATGTCGGTGGTGTCGGTGTCCGCATCGCTGTCGGCGTCGGTGTCGGCGTCGGTGTCGGCGTCGGTGTCGCCGTCCGCGTCGGTGTCGGTGTCGGTGTCGGTGTCGGTGTCACCTTCGGGGGCGGCCGTGTCGTCCTTGGGGGGGCAGCCCAGGGCCAAGCCGACGAGCAGAAGAAGGGGCAGAGTGCGGGTCATGACGGCTCCGGGGGGGCGTATGGCGGCGTGGGGGCGGTGTCGGTGTCAGCAGAGAGTACGCCGCGGTGCTGTCGTCGTCCACCGGTGGAGAGCGGCGGTTCCCACCCTGGCGAGGGGGGGCTCGGGGAGGTACGTTCCCGCCCTTCTCGCCCTTCGGAGAAAGCATGTCTGGCAAAGCGCCTCACTTCGACGTCGCCGGGCTCGGAAACGCTCTGGTGGACACCCTGGTGACCATCGACGACCAGCAGTTGGCCGGTACCCCCTACCAGCGTGGAATCATGCACCTCGTGTCCCATGCCGAGTGGGAGCAGTCCTTCGAGCGCTTTCGCAACGCCACCATGCAGGTTCACGCGGGTGGATCCGCCGCCAACACCGTCGCGAGTCTCGGTCTGCTGGGTGCGCGCACCGTGTTTCGGGGCCAGGTGGGAGACGACGACCTGGGGCGCCGCTATGGCGCTTCCCTCGAAGAAGCCTGCGGTGGCCACGCCATGGCCGTTTCGGAGCAGATGGACACCGGCAAGTGCCTCGCCCTCGTGTCCCGCAGCGACTCCGAGCGCACCATGCTGGTGGACCTGGGCGCCGCCCCCAAGCTCGACAGCCTCGACGACTTCGCGGACCACATCCGGCGCAGCCGCGTGTTCCACGTCACCGGTTACGCCTTGCTCGAAGGCGCCATCCGGGAGACCACCTTCCGGGCGCTCGATCTGGCTCGCAGGGCCAAGGTGACCATCTCCCTGGACGTGGCCGATCCCTTCGTGGTGGCAGCCATCCGCGATGACGTCTGGCGGGTCCTGCGCGAGTACGCGAGCGTCGCGTTCATGAACAACGAAGAAGCCGCCGCGCTCTGCGATGGTGCGGCTCCCGAGCGAGCGGTGCACGAGGTGGCGGAAGCCGTGGAGACCACCGTGGTCAAGATGGGTCGGCGGGGCAGCCTGGTGAAGCACCAGGGCCAACTCACCCCTGTCGGCATCCACTCCGTGGAGGCGGTGGACACCACCGGTGCTGGCGATGCCTACGCGGCCGGCTTCCTCTACGGCTTCGTCAACGACTGGTCCGCGGCTCGCTGCGGCCGGCTCGGGGCGCGCGTCGCGGCGCTCACCGTGGCCCAACTGGGTGGCGTCTACCGCGATCGCGACGGCCTGGCTCGCGCCGTGGACGCCTGCAAGGAGCAGCCATGAGCCTACCGGTCGAAGTCATCGACGCCGTTCGGGAAGGGCGCTGTGTGCTGGTGCTCGGTACAC
>CAZVHW010000525.1:1830-5714 GCA_964626835.1 uncultured Enterobacterales bacterium | reverse complement strand
TCCTGGGTGCGAGCGTGTACGGGGTCATGGTGCGCATCAACACCGCTGCCGTCACCGGCAATACGGCAACGGGGTCTGGCGGCGGTGTCTACGTTGACAGCTCCCACCTGGTGGAATTCGTGAGCACGGAGTTTTCGAGCAATGGCTCCGGGGCCTGGGGTGGGGGCGTCTACATCCTCGACGTGGACACCGTTCAGCTCGAGAGCCTCGAGATCATCGGCAACGATGCCCTGCAGGGAGGGGGGCTCTACGTGGCCTCCATGGTCGGCGAAGCCCTGGACCTCGACGTGGGGGGCAACAGCGCGACGGGTGCCGGGGGCGGGGCGGTGTTCTCGGCACCGGACGGTGACTTCGTGCTCCACAACTCTCGCTTCGTCGAAAACGATGCATTCGAGGGCGCGGGCCTCTACCTGAGCGCGGATCCCGACGGTGAGCTGTCGGTGGTCAACGTAGACGTGGTGGCCAGCGGTGGCGATGGCATCTGGCTGGCGTCGGCGCCCGGGACCTCCGTGATCAACACCATCGTGGTGGGAAGCAGCGGAGTCGGCATCGGTGCGGACGACGCCGAGCACGTGGGCAGCCTGGCCTACGATCTGGTCTGGAGCAACGACAGTGAATGGGGAGGGGAGCTGGCGGATCCGACCGGCAGCGAAGGCAACCTCTCCATCGACCCGCTCTACGCCGCCTGGTCGGACGATGGGGATCCGGACAACGAGAACCTACTGCTCACGGGACTCTCCCCAGCTCGAGACGCCGGCGACCCGAGCCTCGAGGACCTCGACGGCTCTCGATCGGACATGGGCAGCTACGGCGGCCCCTCGGCCGAGGACGGGGACTACGACGACGATGGGTGGTCCCGCAGCGACGGTGACTGCGACGACTCCGCAGCTGCGGCCTATCTGGGGGCCTCCGAGGTGGTCTACGATGGCGTAGACAACGATTGCGATGCCGCCACGCCGGACGACGACCTGGACGAGGACGGCTTTGGGCACGAGCAAGACTGCGATGACGAAGACCCGGACATCAACCCCGATGCCGAGGACTCCTACGGCGATGGCATCGACCAAGACTGCGACGGGGCCGACGGCGATGCGCCAGACGACACCGGGGATGACACGGGTTCTCCGTCGGATACGGGCTCCGGTATCGACGACGATGACCAGGACGGGGACGGCTACTCGCCGCCCGAGGACTGCAACGATCTCGAGTCCTTGGCCCACCCGGGCATGTACGAGATCTGTGACGACGGCTTCGATAACGACTGCGACGGCTTCGTAGACGCGTCCGACGGAAACTGCCCGAAGGCGAAGCGGTCCTGTGGGGGTTGCAGCTACGGCGGCGCAGCCGGCACCCTCGCCTGGATCTTGGCCCTCTTCGCCGCCATCCGCCGCCGGCGCGGGAACTCGTGCGCCCACCACAGAGAACACAGAGGAGAGTCACGAGCAGCGGGCGGCGTTTGGCGTGAGAGGATGGCTGGCGCCAAGCGGAAGTCATTTTGGGCTGCCGCGCCGTGAGTGCAGCCTCGATGGCGCTTCGCGACAGGACTACTCGCTGCTCGTCACGTCTTCGGATTCCCCGGGACGTGCGCACAGCCAACGCTGCGAGAATCGGCAACGAAGGACGCGAAGCGCCACGGCGTTTCGCCGACTGAGCCGCAGCCGAGAAAAGGAGTGTCGCGCCTGGCGCCAGTCCTCCTCACACCCACCACCGAGGTTGCTCCCCGCCGCCTCTCTGTGTTCTCTGTGGTGAACGTCAAGCCCGCCCGAAGGACGAGAGCGCTGGCGACCGATGAAGTCGCGGCCCGGGTCCACCCAGGGGTGCCGTGACGGGGCCGCGGTGGGCTAGCCGCGGGAGGTCTTTCGCACGAAGACGTAGCCGCCGTTGGGACCGGGTACGCCGCCCGTGACGTAGACCAGGCCCTTCTCGCTGTCGATGCGAGCGATGGCGAGGTTCTGCACGGTGGTGCGCTTGGCGCCCATGTGGCCTGGCATCTTCTTGCCCTTCAGGACATGACCCGGGGTGAGGCGGGTACCGATGGAGCCACCGTGACGGAAGAACTCGTGGGTGCCGTGCGTGCGCTCGAAGCCCGCGAAGTTGTAGCGCTTCATGACGCCGGCGAAGCCGCGTCCCTTGGACGTTCCGGTGACATCGACCTTGTCGCCAACGGTGAAGATGGCATCGCAGGCGACCGTGGAGCCCTGGGTGTACTTGCCGATGTAGGTCTCCTCGAGGCGGATTTCGCGCACCAGCTTCTGGGGTGCCACGCCAGCCTTGGCGAAGTGCCCGACCTGGGGCTTGGAGACTCGCTGGGGCTTCTGCTCGTCGAAGCCGAGCTGCACGGCGTTGTAGCCGTCGTTGCCATCGGTGGTCTTGACGCAGATGACCACGTTGTCGGAGGTTTCGATGACGGTGACGGGGATGACGTTACCGTTCTCGGCGAAGATTTGGGTCATGCCGACCTTGCGGCCGAGCAGACCGGGCTTGGTATTGGCCATGTCTACCTCGCATTGGACGACGGTGCGGTGTGAAGTTCCCGCGCCGCCCTCGTACGAAAGGGGTTGGTTGGGGCCACCCCAGCTATCCCCGGCTCAGGGCACTGTCAACGGGAAGCGCCGTTCGTCACTACCCTACACCCCCGAAGCCCGTAGCCTGACACCCGCAGCCCGCTAGACCCCCACACCCGTGAGCTCTATGGCGTAGTCGGATTCGTTGGTGGCGTCGCTGACGACGTGCAGGATGTTCATGTCGAAGACGGCCGAGGGCATGTCGAGGGCGTAGCCCGTGGCGGTGAAGGTGAGGTCGATCTGATGGGAGCGCCAAGGCTCGAGGGTGACGCTGGAGCCCGTCCAGTTCGTGGTGAAGGTGCCGTCGATCCAGAGGACGTCGTTGTTGACGTAGACATCGGAGATGGTGAGCGTCTGATCGCCGGAGTTGGTGACATAGACGGTCTGGGTGTCTGGACCGAAGAAGCTGAACGCGGTGAAGACCATGGCGTAGGCTTCGCCGCCCGTGTCCACGGAGATCATGGGGGCACAGACATCGCAGATGTCGTCGGACTCGCCTTCGAGAGGAACGCTCAGGGTCTCCTCGCCGTCGCAGTCCGAGAGGAAGTCGAGCGTAGTACTGAGCGCGCCGATGCTGGTTGGGGTCCAGGAGACGGTGACCTCCTGGGATTCACCGGGGTCGAACTCGAGGGGCATGTATTCCCCGAACTCCCACTCGATACCCGGATGGGTGGACTGGATGTCGGTGAGGAAGAAGGTCTCGGTGCCGATGTTGGCGACCGTGAGAGTTCGGGCCTCGGTGGTGCCCGTGTCGATGAGACCGAAGTCGACAGATGAAGGCGACACCGAGATGTCGGGGCCTTCCTCGGTGTCGGTGCTGTCGCGATAGCCTGTACCCAAGAGAGAGACGGAGATGTCACCGGCTTCCGCGTGGTCCGTGACGATATCGAGGTCGCCCGTGTAGCTCTGCTCCGCGGCAGGAGAAAACAGGAGGTCGATGACCACGTCGTCATCGGCCGTGATGGCCGTGGGCAGTGAGGTGATGTCCTGAATGACGATGGCACCGTCACCACCGCTGACGCCGGCCTCGGAGACGATGATGTCACCCTCGCCTTGGTAGCTCAGGACGACGGTGGCTTCTCCAGACTCGCCGATCAGGACCTGGCCAAAGGCGACCGAGCTGGGATCGACACTGAGGTCGTCCCACTCGAGGATCTCTTGATCCGTGTCTTCGACCACTGGCACACCGGTGTCGTTGGCGAAGCGCTCCAAGCCGATGCAACCCGCGGCGAGCAGCGCTAGCGTGATGGCCAGGGCTTTCATGACAGGACTCCTATCCACGGAGCAGTAAGTAGCCTGAAACCCGGAATTCCTCAATCG
>CAZVHW010000525.1:714-1820 GCA_964626835.1 uncultured Enterobacterales bacterium | reverse complement strand
AGCTACCTTTAGATCAACAGGAATAGATGACAACGCAGATGCTTTAGCTATTACTATTGATAGTTCAGAGAATGTCGGCATCGGGAATACTGCTCCTGACAAGACACTACATATTGGTGATTCCTCTCGTAGCAATGTGTTTATGAAACTTGAGAATGATGAATCAGATTATCTGATAGGTATTGATACCACTAATAGATTTTGTATAAGAGACCTAGATAATAACAATATTGTAAGAATAAGTAAAACCTCAATGCATGATGCTCTAATAATTACTGGCATCGATGTCGGCGCCCAACGAGAAGTGGGACATCTTGGTGTAGTACTCGAAGGTGGGACCCAGCAGGACGAGGGGCTTGGGACCGGAGTGGTATTGATAGTCGTAACCAAACTCAGCGACGACATCGGGCCAGGCATCTTCGTGGATGAGCAGCGGGCTGAACAGCACGCCACCGCCCAAGCGGGCTCCGATGCCGAAGCGGCGGCCGGGGTAGGCCGACCACTCGAGCGTGGCGATACCCGAGTAGGTGCGGAGGTCGCCTTGGAGCAGGGGGGCGTTGGGATCGCCAGCCTGGATCTCGTAGTGGGTGCCGTTGTGGATACCCTGGAAGAAGGAGAGCTCCCAGGCCATGGAGTTGGACTCGTTGTCCAGGAAGTCCTGGCCGATGCCCAGACCCATGGAGGTGCCAGGCTTGACGTAGCCAGCGAACTTGTTGAGGTAGATCCAGCCGCCCATGTTGGTCTTGGCGTAGAAGCCGCGGGTGATCTCCTTGACTTCCTTGCCTTCGAAGTCGTAGGACTTGCCTTTCTTTTTCTTTTTCTTCTTCTTGCCTTCGGTGTCGAGGTCTTCCAGGTCGTCGTAGTCCTGGGCGTTGGCGACGTCCGGCATGACCATTGGGGTGGCCACGAGGGTCAGGGCAAGGTATCCGAGAACGTTGCGCATGTTCTCCTCACGAAGCGAGAGCGGGCAGCGGAGCTAGTAGCACGGGAGGGTCGGATCGGGAAGACGGGGCGCCCGCATGGTGTGCGGCACGCCCCGTTCTCGCGAGCCGTACTTGCTAGCCCGGGGAGAAGAGGAAGGGGTAGGAGACGATGACGATGCCGCC
>CAZVHW010000525.1:0-704 GCA_964626835.1 uncultured Enterobacterales bacterium | reverse complement strand
AGCGACCGTTGATGCACTGCTCGACCGCCGGGTTGCCCATGGTGGAGGACTTGGTGGTGGCCGAAGAGACGGTGCCGTCCTTGGCGATGACGAACTTGACGACGATCTTGCCGCCCAGGGACGGGTTCTTGGTCAGCTCGCGCTGGTAGCAGTAGCGGATCTGGTTGAGGTGGCGCCGCACGACGGCATCGACCAGAGACTTGTCGAGCGCGCCGAGGATGATGGCCTCGCCACCGATGGTGCCGATCTTGCCTTCGCCCTTGGAGCCGAAGTGACCGCCGCCGGTACCGTAGCCAGAGGCTCCGGATCCGCGACCCTTGGTGCCCAAGCCGCCGAGGCCGCCGGCCGTGCCGCCGCCGCCCAGGCCGGAGCCGCGGGAGCCGAGGCCGCCGGAGCCGAACTGAACGCCCTTGGCGCCAATGAGGCCGCCGATGCCGCCGAGCAAGTCGGAGTTGAGACCGGAGGTGCCGAAGACACCGTCGAGCTCGGAGCCGTCACGCAGGGCGCCGAGGACACCGGCCGATTCGGCGATCTCCTTGTCGACCTGGCGCTTGTTCATCTCGACCTTGTTGCCCTTGGCCTTGTCCATCTTGGCGTCTTTCTTGCCGACCTTGCCCTCTTCCTTCTTTGCCTTCGCCCCCTCGCCAGCATCTGGATTCCCGGAAGGCTTCTTCTTTTCCTTCTTCTCGGGCTCTGGCTTCTCG
>CAZVHW010000524.1:0-5715 GCA_964626835.1 uncultured Enterobacterales bacterium | reverse complement strand
GGGCCTGGACCTGCGCACCTTCCACCACGGCTGCTTCGTCACCCTGCGCCCTCCGGATCCCGCCGGGGCGTCCAAGGACGCGCTCGGGGCCACCGTGATGGACCTGGTGGCGCTCGCGGCCCAGCGGGCCTTGCCCATCCGCCGCGCCACCAGCTTCGGCTTCGACTTCGTGGCATTGACGGTGTTTCCGGAGTCGGGGAGCGATCGGTCGCTGCTGAGGGTCGCGTTCGGTGACCTGCCAGGATCCGTGGTGGACGCGTGCTGTGAGTTGCTGGTGCAAGGTTTGGTAGCAGATGGGTGAGGCCCGGCCTGCGATCATCCTGGCCGCGCTGCTGTGCGGCTGCCCGGCACCGGGAGACAGCGGTGAGCCCGAGGTCTGGTCCTACCCCCTGGACGACACCCTGCGCGTTCACCACCTGCAGGTCAAGGGTACCCACAACTCCTACCACCAGCAGCCCGAGCACGAGGTCATCGACGAGTGGAACTACAGCCACGCACCCCTGCAGGAGCAGCTCTCGTGTCAGGGCGTGCGCCAGTTCGAGCTGGACTTCTACTGGGATGGTGGCGTGGTCTTCGAGGTCTACCACCTGCCGGCTTTGGACGATGTCAGCAGCTGCGAGACCCTGCGGGACTGCCTGGGGGAGCTGCGAGCGTGGTCCGAAAAGAGCCCGGCGCACCATCCCCTGTTCGTGATGCTGGAGCCCAAGGACGAAGCGGGGCACGATCCCGAGGCCTACCTCGAGGCCCTCGAAGCGGCGGTGGCCGACGCTTGGCCCGATCGGGTGCTCACGCCGGACATGGTGAGGGGTGATCACGAAGATCTACCCAGCGCGCTGGCCGCCGAAGGCTGGCCCACGCTGGGGGAGGTGAGGGGACACCTTTTGCCGTGGTTGTTGACCTACGGTGAACCCAAGGACCTGTACACACACGGCGGGGAAGACCTGGACGGCCGGCTGTTGTTCGTGCGGTCCGAACCAGGCGATCCCTACGGTGCCGTCGTAAATCGCGATGGACCGGAGGGGAGCGAGGAGGACATCCAGGCCATGATAGGCGCCGGTTACCTGGTGCGGACCCGGGCGGACGCCGGCGGAGTCAGCGACCAAGACGACGCAGCACCCCGGCGCGAAGCGGCCATCGAGTCGGGTGCCACCATGATCACCACGGACTACCCGGCCCAGGTTGAGGAGCTCGACTACTGGCTGCAGCTTCCCGACGGCACGCCCTCGCGCTGCAATCCCGTGAACACGCCGGCTGTGTGCTTCTCCGAGGCTCTCGAAGATCCTGCCTTCATCGACCGCAGCCCCTGCGCACCCTGGAACTGAGACGATGAACAAGGTCTGCGACGGAGTCTGGACCGTGGGTGGCGGCGAGCTGTCCTCCAGCCAGGATGCGGCGGTCTACCTGGTGGATGGAGGCAGCGAGGCCGCGCTGATCGATGCCGGCACGGGGGCCGGAGCGGCGAGGATCCTGGACAACGTGGTAGCTATGGGTGTGCCTGTCGAGGCTGTTCGCACCCTCGTGCTCACCCACTGCCACGTGGACCACAGCGCCGGGGTGCCAGCACTACGGGAGCTGCTGGATCTGCGCGTGGTGGCCCACACGGCTTGCGCGGAGATTCTGGCCACGAGCGGGGATCCGCGCACGGCGGCCGACTGGTACGGCATGGTCATGCCAGCCATAGCCGTCGACGAGACCTTCGTGGGCGCACGGTGCGTGATCTCCCTCGGTTCGCGTGAGTTGGTGCTGCACCATTGGCCGGGCCATTCGCCCGGGTCCATCGTGGCCACGCTCGATGTCGCGGATCAGCGGGTGCTGTTCGGCCAGGACGTACACGGGCCCATCCACACACAGCTGCAGTCGGACCGGTCGGCATGGCAGGCGAGCCTGCGGTTCTTGCTCGAGCTCGAGGCGGACATCCTCTGCGAGGGGCACTATGGGGTGTTTCGGGGCAAACGCCGCGTGGAGCGGTTCATCCGGCGGTTCTTGTAGGGCGCCTTGATGGCCAGCCCGTGGTGCCGGCGACCGCCCCCAGGTTCAGCGGGCAGGCTGCGTGGCGGTGGTAGGGGCTTTGTGAGGTCACAGCGCCACCACCACCCTGCCGGGGTAGCGCCAGACCAGGGCGCCCCCGATACGGGTGACCGAGATCCTGCCGGTGTGGACGAGGCGTAGATGGCAGGGCTTGCAGACGGTGATGCCGTTTTCGAGCTCGTCTCCACCGCCCAGGCTGCGGGGGTGGAGGTGGTGGGCCTGGACCCGCAGGTTGCGGCAGCCGCATTCGGGGTTGCGGCAGGTGAAGTGGTCGCGCTCTTTGACCTTTCCGAAGCCTCGTTGGGGGTCGATGCGCACGTTCTCGATGAACCAGCGGGCCGCTTCGGGCAGATCGACGTGTACCCGGCCGTACTCGGGAACAGGGGGCGGGGCCCAGGCCGCGTTCAGGCTGACGAAGAGCTGCAGGCTGCCGAGGAGACCGCCAGGTTCTGTCGCGTGGTCGGCGGGGGCGGGGGCGCCAGGTCCTGTCGTGTCGCCGCTCGGGGCGAGACCGCCAGGTTCTGTCGCGTGGTCCCCTTGGTCTTCTTGGTCGGCCGCCAGCATCTGGCCTACCACCCGTTCGGCCACGTCGATGGCGTGTTGGTAGCTAGCCAACACCTCGAGCTCCACTTCCTTGGTGACGCCGCCGTGGGCCAGCTTGACCGCTCGCCGAAGCTCGGCGACGCCGGTGCTGCGCGCCACGCGGATCCAGTCTTCGACGGTGTCTTCGCAGGCGACGTCGGCCACGAGCTTGGCCCGGGCGAGATCGAGCCCATCGTCCAGGGCGCGGGCCAGGGGAGGGAGCAGGGCGATGTCGAGGGCCGTGCGGGCGTAGCGCTCGAGGGTGCGGATGCAGCAGCCCAGACCGTGGGAGGCCATCTCGGCCAGGCTGGAGAAGCTCATCTCCCAGTAGAGCTTCTTTCGGGCCACGCGTTCGTAGGCTTGGCCCAGCAGCAGGACGCGGCTGCCGCGGGCGACCTGGACCTGCTCGAGCAGCCGCAGCGCGTGGGGGAGATCGCGAGGATCGCGCCAAGGCCCCAGGATGGGGGTGGCGGGATCGGGGATGCCGCACCAGAGGGGGGGCGTGCGCTTGGGCGGTGGGGGCGGGGAGCGCCGCGCCCGGGCTACGAGCCCCTTGCCGTCTACCCGCTTCATCCAGCATTCGAGGACATAGTGGTCGGCGTCGGCGTTGGACAGGGGGTGGCCCGAGACCAGCCGGGCCAGCTGGCGGGCGCCGTGGATGGCGTCCAGATCGGCGCGCTCGAGATCCTCGGTGCGTACGGTGCGGGGGTTCGTGCCCCGGCTGCGACAGCGAGGGCTGGGCAGCAGGCCCTTGTCGCCGCGCTGGGCGTGCTCGAGCCACCAGGCTTGTTGTTCGGGATCCACCGATCCTGGCGCCTTGATGGCCAGGGAGAGGGGGATGCGACCCAGGCAGACCGCGGCCTGGACGGCGGTGAGGTCGCTTTCGACAAGGCGGATCAGCGAGCGGAGCCAGCTGTCGGACCAGGCGACGTGTTGGTGGAACAGGGCTGTGTGGGAGCTGTAGCCGCAGTCGGCGGGATCGGCGGTCTTGATCCAGGCCGCGAGCCGGGCGATGCGCAGGTCGATGGCGTTGCCCGCGTTGGCCAGGGTGAGCATGATCTCGAGCAGGCGCTCGGCTTCTTCTTCACGGGCCAGGCCGTCGTCGCCCTGCCCCCCTCGAGACGAGCCGTCATCGCCCTTCCCCCCTCGAGACGAGCCGCCGTCGCCCTGCCCCCCGCGCCCCGGGCCACCGGGTGCACCGTCGGCCGGATCCACCGCGTCGCCAACCTTGCCCCGCCCGTCGAGCCCCGGAACCCGCCGCTCGAGGCGGGGCTCGAGACCACGGCGCTGCCGGCGCCTGAGGGCGGAACGTTCCCGCTTGGATGTGCGTGTACTCGCCATGTTTTCTCCACACCAACGTATCCCCATCGCCGCCGGAGGCAAGCTCGTTTGCGGACGGAAACTGTCCGTCTTACCTGCGCTTTCGCGGAGTTCCCGGATAGATTCTGGCTAGCTGGCGGGTTTGCGTTGGGTGGCTGGGCGGCTCGTGTCGCCTTGGGTCAGCTGGCAGGCTGGGTACGAGTGGCCAGGGCTACCCCAGCGCCGCCAGCCACTCCTCCATGGTTACGCCGAGGGCCTTCGGAACCCTGCGGGTATCCGTTCGGCGGGACTTGACGCATCTCGGCCGGGACGATGGCCAGACCGCGGTGCCTGCGGCTGCCCCCATCGGGAGGATCAAGTGCGGGTGAGCAGTGGCGGCGTGCGGTGGCGGGTTGATATCGACCAGCAGAGAAGAGGCTGTCTCCGGCAGCGGCTTCCTGGGATGTCTGGGTGTGCCTCGTATTCCGTGTTGAGTGCCAGATGGTGCGGTGCTCCGTGGCCTCGGGGAGGCCTCGTCGGCTCATGGCGAGAACTGGCCTTGTTCGTCCACACCATGCAGCGCGGAATCGGGAGGTCAGCTGTTGCGCCTCTGCCGCACCGCCAGCCCCAGCAACCCGAACAACCAGATTGCGCTCGGCCCGCCTCCAACGCTGCCGCAGTTGCAGCCGCCGCCGCCCTTGAAGAAGCCGTCGTCATCGGAGAGGGGCCCGGTGTCGGTGGTGGAGCCGGTGTCGTCGGTGGGTGCCTCGGTGTCGTCCTGGGGCTCGCCCGTGTCTCCGGTGTCGCCGACAGGCTCGCAGTCTTCGTCGTACTCTCCGTTGCCGGGCCAGACGTCGGGATCGGTGTCGTCGCAGTCGCTGTCGACCGGCCAGCCGTCCTCGTCCTGGTCGTCGTCGTTTCCGTCGCAGTCCTGGTCGGTGCCGTCGTACCAGACTTCCTCGGCATCCGGGTTCACGCTCGCCTCGCCGTCATCGCAGTCTTCGCCGCCCCAGGCCTCGTCGTCCCAGCCGTCAGCGTCCTGGTCGTAGTCGCTGCCTTCGCTGCAGTCCTGGTCGATGCCGTCGTACCAGATCTCGTCGGCGTCGGGGTTGATGCTGGCGTCCGTGTCGTCGCAGTCCTCGTCGATGTCGAAGCCGTCGCCGTCCTGGTCCAGGTCGTTGCCGTCGCAGTCGTTGTCCACGCCGTCGTACCAGACCTCCTCGGCTCCTGGGTTCACGTCGGAGTTCGAGTCGTCGCAGTCGTCGCCGCCGTAGGCCGAGCTGTCGTAGCCGTCTCCGTCCACGTCGTACTCGTCGGCGTCGTCGCAGTCGTTGATTACCCCGTCGTAGGGATCGTCGGGCGCGCCCGGGTAGGTGTCCGCGTCGCTGTCGTCGCAGTCGTCTCCGCCGTAGCTGGCTGACTGGAATCCGTCGCCGTCCCGGTCGTAGTCGTCGTCACCCGCGCAGTCGCTGTCCACGCCGTCGTACCAGGTCTCCGTACCATCGGGGTTGACGTCCGGATCATCGTCATCGCAGTCGTCTCCGCCGTAGGCGTCGCTGTCGAAGCCATCGGCGTCGGCGTCGTAGTCGCTGGCCCCGTCGCAGTCGCTGTCGACGTCGTCGTAGCAGGTCTCGGTGGCGCCGGGGTTGATGCTCGCGTCGGTGTCGTCGCAGTCCGTGCCGCCGTGGCTGTCGGTGGTGTAGCCGTCCGAGTCGGCGTCGTAGTCCGATGCGCCGTCGCAGTCGCTGTCCACGCCGTCGTACCAGGTCTCGCTGGCGTCTGGGTTGATGGACGCGTCGCCATCGT
>CAZVHW010000523.1:0-5716 GCA_964626835.1 uncultured Enterobacterales bacterium | reverse complement strand
CTGCATCCAGGATCACGGCGTGTTTGGCGACGACGGCTCCACCCGGGCCCTCTGGCAGGACCCCTGGGAGGGCCGTCCAGGCCCCCACGTCGGACCAGCCCAAGTCCGCGGGCACCGTCAAGACGCCCCGGGAGCGCTCCATGACCCCGTAGTCGACACTGGTAGCGTCGAAGCGGGACCAGAGCTCCTCGATACTGTCCGGCTTGTGAGTAAGCGCTTCCATCGCCGCCCAAGTCGCGGGCAGGTACTCGCGGTAGGCATCGCGGATGGCGTCGACGGTCCAGCAAAACATGCCGGCGTTCCAGAGGTAGCTGCCGGCTTCGAGAAAGGACTGCGCCGTCTTTGCGTCGGGCTTCTCCACGAAGCGACGGACTCTAAGGAAGGGCTTGCCTCCCCAGCGGCCCAGCTCTCCCCCAACCTCGAGATAGCCGTAGCCGGTCTCTGGATGGGTGGGCTCGATCCCGATGGTCACCAGGGAGTTGGTGCGGGAGGCCCCCTCGGTCGCGGCCGCCAAGACTTCTTCGAAAGCGCCGACGTTGCCCACCACGTGATCGGCGGGGAGTACCGCCATGACGGTCTCTCCGCCCCAACGACGGGCGATCTCCACCGCGCCCCAGGCGATGCAGGGCGCGGTGTTGCGACCACGGGGTTCCACGAGGAAGTTCTCGTGGGGGACCTCGGGTAACTGATCGCGCACCGCTTGTTCCATGTCCCGCCCCGTGGCGATCAGGATGCTGGAGGGACGGACGATCCCCCCCAGACGATCGATGGTCTGCTGGATTAGAGTGCGCTCACCAGTCAGCGCGATGCACTGCTTTGGGAGGTGACTGCGGGAGAGAGGCCAAAAACGCGTGCCTCGGCCCCCAGCCATGACCAGCACTTTCAGGTTTTCGCAGAGCCGATCTTGCATGTTGTTCCTTGGGTGGGCAGGCTCGCACCGATAGGGGGACCCGCCTGATAATCCGATGGCAGGAGATGGGAAATCAGCGGCGGCGATCGGCGGAGCGAGCAGCCTGCGGGCTGCCCCTCCACCAGTCGCTCGCTGGCCAATCCCCTGGAGACGGGTGCTTCAGCCCAGAAACAGCTCCGACTCGAAGGAAGCCACCGCTTGGTAGGCGGCCACGGCCACGGCGTTGGAGAGATTCAAGCTGCGAACGGGGCCGGGTACGGGGATGTTCCAACAAGGAATGCGCTCGCGCAGGTCGTCCGGCAACCCGGTGCTCTCGCGGCCAAAGACCAAGACGTCCCCGCGCTGGATACGAGCCCGCACCAAGCTGCGGGGCGCATGACGCGTGAGCGCGTGTAGACTTCGGCCCCGTGCCCACACCATGAATGACTCGATGTCGTCCCAGACCTGTAGGTCCACGCGGCGCCAGTGGTCGATCCCTGCTCGGCGCACCGCCTTTTCGTCGAGACGGAAGCCCAGGGGTCGTATCAGGTGAAGACGCGCTTCGATGCCCACACATAGCCGCCCGATGTTCCCAGTGTTTTGGGGAATCTCGGGATGTACCAGCGCGATGTGCAGCCTGGGCCGCTCGAGCCGCCCCACCGGGTGGGGGGGCGTCTTCGCGCTCACTCCTCGGCCCCGACCTCGGTCATCTCCGCTTCTTCCTCTGGAGGAACGGGCGCCTCGTAGCGGCCGATAATGACCCTGGCTGCCTGAATCACCATGGTGCCAACGCGGTATCCGGCCTCGAAGACCTGGATGACCTGGCCATCGAGGCGTGGCTCACCGACGGGCATGGTGCAGATGGCATGGTGGATGTTGGGATCGAACTTCGCGGGTGCCGCCGTGATCTCCTCGAGGCCGAGCTTGACCAGGGCATCCTGGAACTGAGCGTGTACGAGCGTGAGGCCCTGGGTGGCGTCTTGGGGCAGATCGAGGCCACTCCAAGCTTCGACCGAGCGGCGCAGGTTCTGGACGGGCTCGAACATGGCCATCACGACCTCGCCGCGGCCACGGCGTGCGCGTTCTTCCTGCAGGCGATCGTTGCGCTCCCGGAAGGCTTGCATTTCGTCTTGGAGGGCCACATAGGCCGCGCTCACCTGGCGAAGTCGGGCCTCGAGAGCGGACTCGGTCTGCGCGGCCTCGACTTGCAGATCGTCGGTTACGTCCTCGTCGTCCTCTGGCGCTAGCAGGTGGATGCCATCCTGTCCGGGCGGGTCGAGCTCGGAGGCCTGTGGCGCGGCTCCTTCTGCCTGGGCGGAAGCCTGCTGCTTTTCGGTCTCGGCGTCCCGTGGCTTGCCGTTGTCGTTGGACACGATCACCTCTAGTCGTACAAAGGGCCACTCTCGCGGCCAAGACGGCAGAATGCTAACCACTCGGGGGGGGGCGTCAACCGGCTGAGGAGGGCTTGTCTGCACACCAGCAGAGGTTAGCCATTCACGGCCCGATGACCGGATTGGATGATGTCCAACGCCCAACGACGCGCTCTGTTCCTGCTGACGGCTGCCCTGCTGTTGGTGACAGGCCTGCTACTCCTTCCCACTCCCACCCTGGACGGCGACTCCGACTGGAGTGCGGCCTTCCCGGGCCTGGACGGCGACGAGGTTCGGCGCCTCGAGGTCCGGAGGGGTGGAATCGTGACGGTCCTCGAGCGCAGCTCGACCGGCTGGTCCCTGGAGGAGCCCGTTCGAGGACGTGCCGATCAGGTCCGCGTCGGGACCATGATCCGAGATGCAACCTCCCTCGAGGTGCGTCCAGCCCTCCTCGACGCGACGCCGGTGGCGTACGGGCTCGGCCCCGAGGAGCGCGTCGAGGTGGTGATGGTGGACCGCACGGGTGTCCGACGGGTCTTCCAGGTGGGTGCCGAGACGGCGGTCGGTACGGGTACCTATGTGTCGCTCGAAGGAAAGGTGCGACCTGCACGGGGGCTGTTGGCACAGGGCTTCTCGCTGGCTGTGGACGACCTCCGGGAGAGTCGTGTCTGGACCGAGAGCTTTGTCGATCTGACCAGCCTGACCCTTGATTTGCGGGGGCAGCGAAGTGTTTTCATGGTCACTGATGGGGACTGGCACGATGCAACCGGCTCCGTACTCGGCCCTGATTCTGCGATCGGTCCCTGGCTGGCGTCACTCCAGGACCTGCGCATCATCCGCTTCGAGGGCGGCCCCACCGAGATCGCGGATCCATGGGGGAGCGTCGAACTGCGCGAACCGGATGGCTCGAGTCGGAGCTTGCTCCTCGGGCTGGAAGTCGAGGGTGGCGGATACTGGGCGACGGTCCCGAACCAGGCAGGGACCGTGGCGGTGGAGGGTAGCGTTGCGCGGCTATTGGAAGAAGGCCTGGCCCTGCTGGGTCGCGCCGATGGCAGCTCCACGAACTCGCAAGCCGGTCAGAGTTCGTCCCCCTGAACAGGGCTCGGTGGCAACATCTCCCTGGGGAGCTGAACACGGCGCGCCAGGTCGAGGGCGACGGAGAGCGGGTCGGGTCTGCGCACCAGGAACCAAAGGAGCGTCGCACAGAGAGCGGTCACGGCGAGGCTAGGAAGCGCCAGTGGCAGCCCGAGCCAGACCCAGACGAGCTCCAGGCAGATGGCCGATGCCGCCACCATCAGGCCCAGTCGGCGCCACCGGAAGCGGCGGGAGAGGTTCGCTACCGCACGGAGCGCCGAGCGCTGACTGGCGCCGACACTCGCCTGGTCGAGGTCCAGAAGCTCGGACGCCTTGCGGTGCCGTCCAGCCCGGAGGTGGAGCAAGGCCAGCAGGAGCCGTGAAGGGAGCAGCCAGTGCTGACTAGCCAGGGCCGCCGCGAAAGCGTCTTCGGCCTCGGCCAGGCGATCCTGGTGTAGGAGGGTCACACCGAGTTGGTGCAGGAGAATGGCATCGTCGGGGCTGTAGGCGCTCGCCAAGCGAACGTACATCTCGGCCTGCGCTGGGGAACCAGCGTGGATAGCCGCGAGGGAAGCGGTCAGTGCGGCGTTCCGGTGATCGGGCTGGAGGACCAGCACAGCCTCGAGCATGCGGAGGGCGTCTTCTGGCGTACCGGCTCGGATCATCGCGACGGCCTGTCGCGTCAAGTCCGGACCTCCTAGCTCACCACTGGGCTGGGTGGCCGGCGCGTGGACTTCCCGGGCGCGCTCCGAGCGTGGCTCCCTGCCCGTGAGGAGGAGGACACAGTCCGCCGTGGTGTGGCTGGCGTGCAGCTGCTCCAGATCCTCGAGGCCCTTGCTTGCGCGTAGGGAGCCCGTGAGTGCTTCGAACTCGGAGCGGGAAGGACAGTCGTCGTCCGCGGACAGACGGAAGAGGTAGAGCAGCAACGGTGCCTCACCGGGCGGTTCGACGAACCACACCCTGCTCTGACCCGTGGTCTCGACCGGGTGCAGGGCATACCTCTCGGCGCGGTCTACCGACCCTGCGTACCGGGCGAGGAACGCTACGATGTCAGCGGCCATGACCCCCAGGTCGACCTCGGCCTGGGAAAGACTGCGGATGGATCCCCACGCGTAGCGCTCGTAGTAGGAACGGCGCAGCTGCCGAACACGCCGGCTGCAGTGACGGATCTCGGCCTCCACCACTTCTGCATCGTCGTAGCGGCGAGGTGCCGACGCGATACGACGTTGGTAGAGGCAGATGGAGTCCTCGAAGCAATAGGTGCGCACCACACCGTTGCGCCCGACGATCTCCACGGGGAACTCGACAAGCTGGGTGTAGTCCTTCTGTCGGTACTTTCGTAGTTTGCGGTGCTTGTCCATCGAGCCTTGGTCAGGAAGCGGGATCGCGCTCGTTGTCGGAGCGCGGTTGATGCTTGCCATCGAAGGTACCATCGGGTTGAAAGGCGCCGCAAGCGGCCCCGTGCTAGTCAGGACTGCGATGAAATAATCAACCTGTCCCTCCGTATGACCGGCGAACACGAACCTGGAGCCCTCTCCGGTCGTCCAGCCACTCGGGAGTCCCCATGGGCGCCCACCCCTACGGAGGGTCCTTGGCACTTCGCCTGGAACCAGCACCCGTGGACGAACACGAGCGCATCGAAGCGGCCATGAAGGGCGATGAGTCAGCCAGGTCCTGGCTACTTCGACAGCACTCTGCTGCGGTCTATCGTTTCTGCCTCCGCATGCTCGCGAACGAGGAAGATGCGCAGGACGCCGCCCAGGAGACCATGGTCAAGGTGCTGCGCAACCTTCACCGTTACAACTCCGACTGGCGCTTCTCTACTTGGGTCTTCGGTATCGCTCGCAACACCTGCATCGACGAGCACAGGCGTCGCAAGCGTCGTCGCACCACCAGCGAGGTGGAGGTGGTGGACGGAAGCGCGTCCCCGTATGAGCTCACCGAACGACACATCCGCGCGGTTCGCCTGCGCGACGCGCTCGACCAGCTCCCCCCGCTGTATCGAGAGGTCCTGCTGCTCTACCACTTCGAGCAGCTCAAGTATCGCGAGATCGCCGAGCTGCTGGACCTACCCATGGGAACGGTCATGAACCGCATCTTCAGGGCGCGCAAGCGCCTGCAGGTAATCTACGCACAGATGGATGAAGGAGGGACGCCATGAGCGGTCACCTGCCTGATGAAGTCCTGCTTCGTTTCGTCGAGGGCAACCTCGGCGAACAGGACGCCGTGGACGCAGCGCTCCACATCGACGACTGCCCGCTCTGCGCAGCCCGCGTACTCGAGGCCGATCCCTTGGCCTCCGCGTTCGCCTGCGTGGACGATCCCCCTCTCCCAGCAGGATTCGAGCGTGCGGTGCTCGACGCCCTCGAACAGCCCGAGGAGC
>CAZVHW010000522.1:0-5737 GCA_964626835.1 uncultured Enterobacterales bacterium | reverse complement strand
CGGACATGCTACCGGACTCCTCGACGGTGGGTGGGGTGATCGCCCTGGAAGCTCGACAATCTAGCCGGAGCGGGCCGCGCGCGCCCGGGGTCAGCGTCGCTTGAAGAGCCCAGGAAGCAAGCCTACCTGGCGCTGGTACGACCGGTAGCGGTCGCCGAAGCGGTGCACCAGGAAGCGCTCTTCCACGACGGCATAGGTCATCCAGCAGGGTGCGAAGGCCAGTGAGATCACCAAGGTGAGGCCGGGTGAACCCAGCAGCAAGCCCAAGGGGGGCAGCAGGAGGTTGTACGTGAGGTAGATGGGGTGGCGGACCAGGCCGTAGGGGCCTGATGCCGTGAAACGCGGGGGTGGAAGGGCGGTCACGGGTGGCCCCCCGGCTCTCCACCACAGCGTGCTCACCGCAGCGAGGTGCAGGAGGGCGGCCGGGATCAGCAGTAGCCAAGCCCAGCCCCACGGCGGCCAGCGCCAGTCCAGCAGCCCGTCGAGACCTGCGGCCAGCACCCAGAGCAGAGCGGGTAGGGCCCAGTAGAACACCACGGTGTACGCGGCGACGATGAGGGCTCGGACGGCGGGGCCGCGGGTGCTCGTGGGCTGGCTGGTTCCCGTTGGAGGTCCAGCTCGATCCTGGCCAGGTCTTCGTGGGTCTCGTGGCGGCGGACCATTCTGGCGCTCGGACCATCCAGCAACAGGACGCCGGGCCGCGGGCCACCGAAGTTGGTGGCGGTGGAGGTGAAATAGGCCCCGCTGTTCATCACCGCCAGCACGTCGTCTTCCCGCAGACGGGGCATGCGCAGGCCTCGGTAGACCACGTCCAGCTGAGTGGGCAGGCGGCCAAAGAGGCTGGCCCGACCGCGGCGTGGCGCCTCACGGTTGGCGAGGAAGATCTTGTGGAACTCGACCAGGAACATCATGGACACGGTCATGGCACCGCCGTCCACCAGGACGAAGCGACCCACGCCGCGCCGGTTCTTCACGGTGCCTACCCTGAGGAGGAGTAGCTGTCCGTCACTGCTCAGGGCGCGACCGGGTTCGACCAGCAGGGTGGGCAGTGGGATGCCGTGTTGTCGGCAGGCGTCGGTGGTGGCGTCGATCAGGGTCGTGGCGAATCGCTGGACGAGGTCGGCTGGGCTGGGCTGGATGTCGTGGGGGCTGCGACCCAGGCCGTAGGCGCGGAGCAGCTCGAGGGGTCGGAACGAGCGGGCCAGGCGTGTGGCGAGGCCTCCACCGACATCGAGCAGGTCGGGCTGAGCGCCCGCGCGGTGCATGCGTGCCTGGACCTCCACCAGGCGATGCACGGCGCTACGGTAGGCCTGCACGTGGTGCACGCCGGTGCCGATGTGGGCCATGCCACCCCGCAGGCGCAGCCACGGAGAGCGGACAGTGCGCCGGATGGCCTGGTCCACCTCGCCGCTGCGGATGTCCAATCCATAGAGGTTCCTGCGGGAGCCGGAGGCGGCCTGCGTGGGCAGGCCCCTGGGCTTGACGTCGGGGCAGATCCGCAGGCCGATGGGCGCGACGCGGTCCATGGAGGCTGCGATGGCCTCGAGGCGGTCCAGCTCGCATAGACCGTCCACGACGATCAGACCCACCTCTTCTTGGAGCGCCGCCCGGTGTTCCGCTTCGGACTTGTTGGCTCCGTTGAACACGATGTCGCGGCCAGGGACCCCAAGACGGCGGGCGAGCCACAGCTCGTAGCCGTCCACCACCTCGGCCCCCAAGCCACAGCCGTGTAGCACCCGCAGGACACCAGCCACCGAGTTGGTCTTGTAGGAGAAGTGGACCCCCACGGGTGCCGGATAGGCTCGGAATGCCGAGAGGAACTCGCGGGCGCGGTCTCGCAGGGTGGACGCCGAGGCGACGTGGAGGGGTGTGCCGTGGGTGCTCGCGAGAGCGGTCAGGTCGTGTCCGTCCCAGTGGAGGCGCCCGTCTTGGCGCTCGAGCTTCCATAGGGATGGGTGCAAGGTTGTTATCCGCCGAAGTGCAGCTGGATGCCTAGCTCCACCGCCCAGCCGACGGTGGGGGTTTCTGGGGGCGGGGTCTTCGAGGCCACGTAGTCGAGCTCTTCGTCCCACGTGTTGACACCGTTGCCGGCCAGGAGGAACTGGAGCGGCGCCTGGACGACGATGCCCACCGAGTCGTTCAGCGACAGCTCGGCACCAGCCAGCCCATAGGCCCCCACCAGGGTGTTGGCGGCGGGGATGGGCAACTCGACCGGGGGGGGAGGCAGCTCGGCGTGTCCATCACCCTTGCTTCCGTGCCACAGCAGGAGACCCGCCCCCAGCTGTGGACGAAGACGGGCGAAGGGCAGGGGCACCAGGCGTGCACCCAGGGCCACCTCGAGCATGCCCTGCAGGCCTTCCTCGTCCACGACGATCTCGGGATCTTCCCCCAGGTATTCCTTGGAAACCACGGTGGTGAAGGGCCCACCGTGGCGGGCCAGGCCCAGCTCCACGTCCAGGGTGGGTGTCAAGCCGTAGCCGACGTTCATTCCGAAGCTCGTGCCGCTGCCTTGGACCGCGGCCTGCCATGCGAAGTACTCGAGCACTGTCCGCCAGCTGGGATCGTCCATGGCGTACTGGGCGGAGTAGTGGCCGCCCCTGGGACCGCTGCCCCAACCCGCGCAGCGTGACCACCCCCTTGCGGCCTCTTCGTTTGTCCTGCCACGTGCGGTAGCCCCAGCCGCTGTTCCACCAGCGCAGATACTGTTGGGCCGTGAGGTCCATGTCCAACCAGGGCTCGGCCTCTGCGTACTCTTCCAACAGCTGGTCCATCGTCATGGGCTCGCGATCCTGGCGGCCTTCGCCCAGGTCCTCGACACCCTCGGGGTGTCCCACCTCGCCCATTTCCCGCTCCAGGCCCGTGAGATCTGCCTCGGGGTCGGCGGGCTCTTCGTCGATGGGCTCGGGTTCTTCGTAGACCTCGGGCTGGGGGGGAGTGCGGCCTTCGGCCAGCGCGGTGACCGCGTCGAATGCCCAGCGAGCGATCTCGGCTTCCGCTTCGCGGGTGTAGGGCAGCACCAGGCTCCAGGCCTCGCTCTGCTCCTCGATGTCGAGCACCGACAGCTCCACCTCTGTCCCAGGCTCCATGTCGTCGTCGAACACCGGCTCGTCGCGCACGGTCCCGGTGACCGCCCAGCGGGCCTCGGCCACCTCGGCCATGGCGAAGGTACAGCCCAGGACTTGCTCGGCGGGGCAGGCTGCCAGGAAGTCGGGGCCGGTGCTGTCCTCGATCCATGGCACGTCTGAAGGCAGCAGTACCTCGAGATCGGGATCGGTCCGCAGTCGCTTGGACAGCAGGGCAGGCAGACGATCGGCGGCCGTCTGGTGTGTGGCCTGTTGGACCTCGAATCGCGAGACCAGGACGGGTACCTGTGCCGAGGCAGCGGAGTGGAGCAGAAGCAGCGCGGCGGGATGCATGGAGCCTCCGGGGCGAAGGCACGGTATTAGTGCGCCGACCGCGGCTCGGCTTCTAGCCGGGGTTGTCCTCGATCCAGGACTCGGTGGCCACCAGCACGTCCTCGATGCCATCGCGCATCATGTCCAGGATGACGTCGTCGCCCGCGCCGTACATGTCGGCTTCGGTCCAGAGGGTCAGGTATCGCAGCCCGCCCCCGCTGCCGTCCGCCAACATGACGTCTAGGGAGTAGGACTGCAGGATGGCGGTCGCCTGGGCGTCACCCCAAGCCTCTTCCTCGAACCAGCTGCGGGACAAGATCGCCTCGAGCTGGCCGTCGTCGCGGTGGATGTCACACCAGCGGAAGTCCTTGCGCTTGGTGTACCGGATGGACATCAGTAGGTTGGACTTCTCGATGTCGTTGTCGGTGCGCAACATCGAGCAGTCCCCGAGGGGGAAGCAGCTGGGGTCGCTGGGCTCGAGGAAGGTGCGCAGGTACAGGTCGGGTGATGAAGGCTCCACCGCCGTCTGGTCTTCGAGCACCACCACCCTGGCGTGGTCCGCTGGGGGGAAGGCGGAGCGGGCCACCAAGCCCACGGGCAGAGCCGCAGCCGGGTCGCGATCGGGATGGTCCACGTCAGCGACGGCGTCCTCGTCCAGCCGGGCCAGCTCCCAGGCCTGGTCGCCGAAGTCGGCATCGATGTCCTGTGCTTCGAAGACATCGAGCAGGTTGCCCAGACCCACGGCCAGCTGTTCGGGCTCCTCGGTCTCGAAGTTCTGGAACAGCCAGGTGGAGAGCTCCGAGAGCTCCGTGGGGGCCTGAGGGAGCCCGTGGCAACCCGCGGCGATCGAGGGGACGAGGAGGACTGCGATGATGGGCCGCCGAGGCACGTGTCTCCCAGGATCGAGTACCTGACAGCATAGTCCTTGGCGGTTTTTCTCGCATGTGCCAGCCAGTCTCGAGAGGAGTTGGCGAGGTCACTGGCAACGGCCTAGTAGGGCTGTGCAACTCATCAAGGAGCAAGCCCCATGAGAGCGCGTTTTTCTTGGCTCATCTTCCTCCTCCCTGCCCTCACGGCCATCGGCTGTGGCAAGGACGACACGGGCGACAGCACGCCGCCCGAAGGCGACACCGATACCGACGCTGACAGTGACAGCGACACCGATGCCGACACGGACGCCGACACGGACGCCGACACCGACACCCAGCCTCCCGACCCGGAGTTGGAGTGGTGCAGCCTCGATCGGCCTGGCGAGCTCACCGTTTCGCCAGGCGTAGACGCCGACCCGGTCTACGGGATGGTCAGCGTGCCGAACTACACGGACACCTCGTCCGGCTCGGATGTCATCAGCGCACAGCTCGGATTTGGTGAGCTGGACTCCGACCCGTCGGCTGCCCCCGACGACTGGGGATGGGTCACCGCCACGTTCAACGGCGACTCGGATCCCTACGACGAGTACACCGGCACCTTCAACATCGGCGACGCAGGCACCTACGCCTACGCCTACCGGTTCTCGGTCGATGGCGGCAGCTCCTGGTTCTATTGCGACCTCGAAGGCTCCTCGCCCAGCGACGCCTACGACACGGCCGAACAGGGCGTGGCGACCGTGGGCCACGACGACGACGGCGACGGCTACATCGCCGACTACAACGGCGGCGATGACTGCAACGACGATGACGCCTCCATCCACCCGGATGCCGAGGACACCCCCCTGGACGGCATCGACCAGGACTGCGACGGCTCCGATGCCATCCCGAGCATCGACGACCTCGTGGCCGGCGACCTGGTCATCACCGAGGTGATGGTCGACCCCGACGCCGTGGACGACCGCTATGGCGAGTGGTTCGAGGTCTACAACGCCTCCGGAGCCGAGGTGGACCTGGTGGGCTTGCAGGTCTACGACGACGGCACCGAGTCGTTCACCGTCGAAGACTCCCTCGTGGTCGAAGCCGGCGCCCTCGCCGTCCTCGGCCGCGAAGACGATGACACCCTCAACGGCGGCGTCACCCTGGACTACGAATACAGCGGTTTGGTTCAGGCCAATACCGGCGACGCCCTGTACCTGGACAACGGCGTGGACGTCATCGACAGCGTGGTCTTCGATGGGGACTGGTCGTTCGACCTGGGCGTGGCCATGGCGCTCGATCCCGACTCTTGGGACGACGTGAGCAACGACGACGCTTCCGCCTGGTGCACCGCCGCCACCGCCTACGGTGATGGCGACCTCGGCACCCCCGGCGAAGACAACGAGACCTGTCCCCCGGAAGACACCGACCTCGACGGCGACGGCTATGACGATGCTGCCTGGGGTGGCACCGACTGCGACGACGGAGACGCGACGA
>CAZVHW010000521.1:0-5760 GCA_964626835.1 uncultured Enterobacterales bacterium | reverse complement strand
AATACCTCGCGTCCGACCCCCAGGCCGCCAAGGCCTGCGAGGCCCAGTGCTGGCAGACGAGCCACCTGGAGTGCGGACTCATCTAGCGAACGGAACGGACTGCCGAGCTCCCACCGCCAGGATAGGCGAAGACTGACTCCGTCCTCGATGCACGATGGCTGCCAGCGGCGCTCTCCTCCTGCTCCTGCTCCCGGCCTCCACGGCCGAGCCGCTCACGCTGCGCCAGGCCCTCGAACGCTCCATCCAGGCCAACCTCGAGCTGCGCCAGGACCGCCTCGTCCTCCAGCGAGCAGAGCTGGGCATCGATGCCGCCAGAGGTGACTTCGATCCCTCCCTCTGGTCCTCCCTGGACCGCTCCGTGGAAGGCGGCTCCGACGACGACGACCGCAGCGGCACCACCACGTTCTCCGCGGGCCTCTCGCAGCCCCTCGGTTCGGGAGGCTCCACCAGCGTGGCCTGGTATGGAACCCACGACCGCGGGAGCGAACCCGACTCCCAATCCCACGACAACCAGCTCTACCTCGGCCTGACCCAACCCCTCCTCGACGGGGCCGGGCGCTTCGCCGCCCGCTACGACCTACGCGCCGCGGTCCGCTCCCGGGACTACCAGACCCTCGTCTACCGGGCGGCCGTCGAAGAGCTCGTGGTGGACACGGCCGCCGCCTACTGGAGCCTCGTAGCGGCGCGAGAAACGCTGCTGATCGCCCGGCGCTCCCTGGCCTTCGCCCAGCGCCAGCTCACCGAAACCGAAGAACGCAGGGATGAAGGCTTCGCGGCACTCGGCGACGTGCTCCAGGTCGAGCGCGCTGTCTACACGGCCCGCCAAGCCGAGGTCGTGGCCCAGACAGACATGGACAATGCGGAGGTCGAGCTGCTGCGGCTGCTGGGCCACGACCTCAACCGACGCCCCCCACTCGACCTGGTCGATCGCCCTCACGATCCGGACGGGCCCCCAGACATGCAGCTCTCGGTGGAGATCGCTCTCGAGTACAACGCCTCGTGGCTGGCGCACGACATCCTGGTGCAGGGAGCAGCGGAAGCGCTGCGCCTCGCCCGAAACGGCACGCTTCCCTCCCTCGACTTGTCCTCGTCCGTGGGGCTGTCCAGCAGCGGTGACGAGGCCAGAGATACCCGGGCCCAGGTCTTCTCCGGCCACCAGCCCGCCTGGTCCGTGGGCTTGAGCTTGTCCATGCCCATCCCCGGTCGGGCGGAAGACCAGGCCATGGACCAAGCGTGGCTGGGCACCCTCGAGGCACGACTTGCTCGGGAATCCGCAGAGCAGAGCCTGATCCAGGCTGTCGAACAAGCCGTTCGCGAGGTTCGGCGGGACACCGAGCGGGTGGCCCTGGCCCGTCGCACCGTCGAGATAGCCCAGGCCGCCCTCGACGCGGATCGTGACCTGGTGGAAGAGGGCCGCGGCTCCACGCGCGAGCTGGTGCGGTCGCTCGAAACCCTGGACGAGGCCGAGGTCTCGGCACTGCAGGCCGAGATAGAGCTCCAGCTGTCGTTGCTCGAGCTGATGCGCGTGGAAGGCCTGATACTCACGAAGCTGGCTCTAGAGCGTTAGCCACCGCTCCCACCACGAACCCAGCCGCCGGCACGAAGACCAGCCCCCCCAGCCAGGTGAACAGCGACATGGACAGCTGCGCATCCAGTGGCTCGGCGGCGAAGGAGACGAAGAGACGCGCCAGCAGGCACGCCGGCACCGCGGAAAACACGCCGAAGAGGATGCCCAGCCAGACGGCGCGTGACCGGGAAGGCGGGCCGGAGGCACCGCGATCCGAAGCCCGCTGAATGCCGCTGGCCAGCGCAAAACCCGACAGGACGAGCGTGCTGGCGGCCAGCAGGCCCAGCATCGCCACCAACAACCTGGCCAGACTCCCCTGCTCGACCGCGGCTCCCCCTCGTCCCGCGAGGTGCCAGTCAGCCTGGTTGCCGTGGGAGCGCTGGAGCACGCGCTCGACGAGGGTGCGCGACACGGTTCCGCCCGTGGTAGAGGCGACCACGATCTCGCTAAGCTCCGGCGCCTCGTCGCCCACCAGCCGCTCGAGTCCCGATGAGAGAGGCAGCACGATGTCCACGGCGTCATCCTGGGCAAGGCGACCGGCGAGCTGCCCCACCACGGTGACCCAACAGCTGTCCAGGCGCAGGTGGTGTCCCCCAGGTGATCCTTCCACCAGCATGCGAGCCAGCCGCTCGGACACCAAGCCGACCGCCCCCGCCCCGAGCTCGTCCTCGAGAACCAGCGGGCGCCCGCTGCGAATACCGATCCCGGCGACGTCGAGCCAAGCCGGATCCGCAGCGACGATCTTCAGATCCCGAGGCGACGCCACCGGCGGGGCGAGCTCTGCGGGCTCGAGCAAACGAGCGCCTCCGACGAGATACCCGGGCAGCGCGGCCCGAAGTAGCCTGAGGTCGGCTCGGGTGAGCCCCGCGCTGGCCTGGGGCCTCGAGCCCACCATGCTCTCCACGCGCAGCGTGGATCCGACGCTCGCGACCCCAACGCCCTGCCAGAGCCCGAGCAACACGAGCAGGGCCAAGAGCGAGGCGCAGCCAACGGCCAAGCCGAGCAGCGACGTCGCGCAGTGAAGCGGAGCGGATGCGACGGTGCGAGCCAGGCGAACCAGCCCCAGGCTCACGACCCGGCCTCGCCCACGGAGCTGGGCACACGCACCAGGTCGGTACCGGAAAGGGCCACGAGATCACCTTCCTCGAGATCGCCGCTGACTACCACGTGGGTGTCGTTGGTGGACCCCGCCTCGACCGCGATCTCTTCCCATCCCCGAATGCCTTGGCGAAGCACGTAGTGCCGCTCCCCTTCCACGAAGACAGCCTCGCGCGGGACGGAGAGCACGTCCTCGAAGCGCTCTACCTCGATCTCCGCTCGCACCGACATGCCCGGTCGCATGGCGGGACCGATGTCGTCCAGAGCGATCACGGAACGAAGCCTCTTGCCGGGCCCCGCGCCGCCCTGGCTGACCGCCATGTCGCCGATGGTGACCACCTGCCCGGAGAAGGTGCCCTGTGGGTGGGCCTCGAGCACCACGGCCACGCGCTGGCCGGCGGTCAACCGCCCGGCGTCCAGCTCGTGCACCCAAGCCACCACCTGCAGCGCGGTGGGGTCGGCCAATCGCGCCACCGTGGTGCCGGGGTAGACGAGGTAGCCCTGACCCACGGGGCGCCCTTCGGGGGCGTCGGCGTGGACCACCACGCCCGCGACGGTGGCGCGCATGGTCGTGGCTGCCAGGTGGGACTCCGTGCGAGTGACCAGCTCTCCACCCTGACGCGCCTGGATGGCGAGCAGCTCGAGCTGCGCCTCGCCCTGGAGCCGGGCTTGTTCGAGGGTTGCGCGGGCCTGGTCGAGGGCCAGGGTGGCCGTCTGCACGTCGAGCCTGGCGGCATCGCGCTCGACGCGAGGCACGGCCTCGCTGTCGGTGACACGCATCTCGGCACCTCGAAGGGCGAGCTCGGTGCGCTCGACCGCCGACGCCAGCTCCGTGAGCCTGAGCTCGAGCTGGACTTCCTGCTGACCGATCCGCGTTCTGGCGATCTCGAGTCGGTTCTTGGCATCGATACCGCGCCTCTCGAGGTCGCTGCGGTCGAGCTCGACCACCACGTCGCCGACGGCCACACGCATGCCTCGTGGTGCGATGTAGGTGACCTGGGCACCCGCGCCGATGTCGGGCACGGACACCGGCACGGACCGAACGGCTTCCAGCTCCCCCGCCAACTCCAGCGAGAGCGTGAAGGTGCCGTGGACCACGGTGGTAATGGGCGGATCGGCGCGCTCTACCGGCGGGCAGGCCGCCAGGAGGGCCAAGAGCAGTGCGCAGAGGGAGTGTGTCACCACGGCTGGTCCGTATCACGACGGGCTCGCACCGCCCGTGGTGCCGATGGCGCCCAGGCGGATATGACGATCATCCCCTTCCCTGCCCAGGCCTCCCAATGTCCCCCCTTCCCGCCCCTCCAGGCTCCCCCCGGCGAGGTCCGCTCCAACGCCTCGCCAGCCTGTTGCGCGAGCCCGCTCCACCCCCCACCATCAAGCTGACCATCCAGGTCAGCTCCACTCGACTCGTGCAGTGGCTCGATCTCCTCACCCGCGTCTCGGGTGTAGGAGTCACCCCCATGCACGCCGTCGCCCGAGCCACCGCCATCGCCATGGCTCGAAGACCGGACTGCAACGCCATCGTGGTCAAGGGACGCAAGCGGCCACTGAGCGGGGTGGACCTCTGCCTGCAGGTTCCGGGTCCCGATCCGGCGCGACCGGACCAGAGGGTGTTCTACCGCTGGTACCGTCCCCGCGCCGATCAGGCCTCGGTGCCCGCCCTCTGCCGCGAGATGCAGATCGGCCTGGCTCCGGCCCCCGAGGGCAGCCCCGTGCCCCCGTGTTCGGCCCTGCTGACGGGCCAGGAGAGCTCGGGTGTCAGCCTCGTCCAGGCCCCGCTGCCCCCTGGGGCCGCCTGCCCCCTTCACCTGTTGCTCAACCCCATCGAGCAGGCCCCCGTCGCGCTCCACGGTGCCGTCGTCACACGGCGGCTGCTCATCATGGGCGCCGTCTTCGACGCCAGGGTCTTCGACGTCCCGGACGCCACCACCTTGGCCCGCGAGATCAAGCTCGTCCTCGAGGATCCAAAGCGCCTGGAGACCGTGGATCAGTTTAGCGGCAACCTCACTCCGGCCGACACCTCTACCGAGCTCGAGCTACCCGATCCCACCGACGACGAAATCCAGCAGGCGGCGAGCCTGCCGCCGCTCAGCGCCGGGGATGGAAGCAGACCGACCTAGCGCGCAGCCCTAGCGAGCGACGATGTCATCGGGCGACAGGGGCACCCAGTATGCACCGCCGGTCACGAACACGGGTTCATGACCCAGGCGCAGCTCCCAAGAATGGCCCAGCGTACAGACCAACGCGCTGCGGGAGTCGTAGCCGTTGTCGCTGGACGGATAGCTGGCGCGCACGTTGATGCCGCCGTCCACGGTGTAGTGGCTGCCAACGCTTCCAGGGGAGGTCTCTCCCGCGTACCAGTACCCGATGATCGCGCCCGGTTCGCCTTCGCAGCGCAGAGGAGCGCCCGAGTGAACGCGCGCCTTGGGAGAGACGCGCGCCTCGGGAGACGGGGAGATCGCGGGAACGGCGGGCGGTACCACCGCGAGTTCCTCGAGATCGAGTTCGGCGACGACCGCTTCTTTGGAAAGCGCCGATACCGTGTCCGCCGACGTGTCGTGCGACGGATCGGGAACCGCCACGCTGACGCCGGCTTCGACCGGCGAAACCCCGGGCTCGGAACCCTCTGCGGATCCAACCGGTGACTCGAGGGCGGTGGACTGCACGACCACGGCGCTCGAGGCGGCAGGAACTCGGCCCTCGTTCGGCACGTCGGCGTTGGACACCGGGACTCCCGCCCACGGCGCCCACGTCGCCACGATACCGAAACTTGCTACCGCAGCGACCCCCGCCACCAGCCCCCAGCGGCGCGGCCGCCACCGCTGACCGGCACCCAGGACTCGCGCCATCTCGGCCAGGTTCTCGTCGTCGGAACGATGAGCCGCGGCCCGCTGCACGAGCTTCTGCAGGCAACCGCGCTGTAGGGCGGCGCGAACCGCGTCCGTCCAGGCCGCCGACGCGTCGCCGGCGAGCTGGACGTGGCCGGCCAAGCCCGTGGCCTCGCAAATGGATGCTCGCTCCTCGAAGCGGGGGAAACGCTTGGCGAAGACCGCAGCGAGATCCGTGATCTCACGCTCCGAGAATTCCATCACTGC
>CAZVHW010000520.1:0-5762 GCA_964626835.1 uncultured Enterobacterales bacterium | reverse complement strand
TGACGACCGACGGCGCCGCGGGTGCGGTCGACGGCCTGGACATCTCCGTCCTGGATTGGGGATGAGCGCGGCCGTGGTCCTCGTGCTGCTCGCGGGGTTGGGTGGTTGTGCCGCAGATCTGGTACCCGGCGAGCTGATCGTTCCGGGTGAGCTGCCTACCGAGAGCTACCGCGGCGAGGTCGGGTCGTCTCTTGGTGCTGCGCTAGCCCTCGACGGAGCCACGCTGTTGGCCGGAGCGCCCGGAGCAGGCCAGGTCTGGCTGCTCGACGAAGGCGAACCCAGCCAGGGGCCCATCGGCTTGGGCCGCTGGGTCTGGTGGTACCAGGGCTCCGCCTACGGGGCCCGAGGCACCGAGGGCGTGTTCGCCGTCGACCACGCCGAGGCCACGCTCCTGTGGGAGACACCCGGTGCGTACTCGTTTGCCGCCGGTGAGACAGCCGATGGTTTTCGGGTGGCCACGACCACGGGCCAGGCCGTACAGCTCTGGGACGGTGAGGGCACGCTTCGCGCCCATCTCGTCCTGGCGGGGGTTCAGCGCATGGCCGTGGGCTGGCAACGCGTCCTGCTCCAGGTGTGCGAAGCGGGGGCGTGCGAAGCCGTGGCCTGGAACCCCTCCACGGCCTCCGTCGACACACTGGCGGAGACCGGCGATGGGGGCGCCGTGGCCGAGGTGGATGGCGTCGCATGGTGGAGCGATCCGCAGCTCGAGGACCCCGAAGCAAGGGGCTTGGTTTCGTCAGAAGCCGGGGACTCCCTCGAGGGTCTCGAGGGGGATCACCTCGGTCGAAGCTTCTGCAACGGCCACGTGGCTGGGGTCTTCAATACCTGGATCGTACCGGCCCGGCTGCGCCTGGTGCCTCTGCACGGCGGCAGCGTGGTGAGTATCGACCGAGCGACGCCCAGCCGGGCTCCCGCCCTGGCCTGTGATGGCGAACGGTTGGCGGTGGGCTTGCCTACGAACGGTCTGCACGAGCTTGGCGAAGGCAGTGTGCTCGTGGTGGAGTTCGGTGGCTAGCCTGGTGGCTCGAGGCGCAGGAGCTGGTGGTCGGTGGCGAGCAGCGTGGCCTGGCCCGGTGCCTGGAACCAAGCCCGGAACGAGCCCTCGGTCTGTGTGACCACGGCCTTGGCGGCGAGATCCAGCAGGAGCGTGGCGATGGGCTCGGGGCCATCGGGGGGCAGCGCAGCCCTACCCGACAGCCGCTCGCCGGGGAGACCCGGCTCCAGCGGCACGGCGGGGTGGTCGGTCAGCCGGTTGGGATCGGGAACCCCGGTCAGGGAGAGGAGCATGAAGCGTCCTCCCGGGTCGACGAACAGACCTTGGGCGGGGCCTGGCAGCTCGATCTCCCAGCGCTTGGCCAGGCTGATGGCGTCGTACGCAACGAGGATCGGGCGTGGCCAGGGCAGCAGGTAGAGCTCCAACCCGCTGGGGTGGGAGGCCAGCCACCCCTCGCAGCTGAAGTCGTGGCCCGTTCCGACCACGTCCACGCTACGGATCCCTCCCCCCACGCGCATCAGCTTGCCGCTACCCTGCCCCAGGCTGCGCTGGTAGGTGACCATGCCGCCTTGGGCGACCGGCACACGACGGTGGAACGGGAGGCGCTGCTGCTGGTCCATGATCTCCACCCAGACGGCACGCTCTCGCACGGCAGCGTTGCCGTCGTCGGGTGGGGTGAGGATGGTGTCCATGGGGTCGGCGACCATCCCTGGGAGTGGGGATTTCAGGGAGACGCCTTCGCCGTCGCGGCTCCAAGAAACGGTACAGGTGGGCTGGGTGGGGCAACGCCCGGTGGCGACGATCGCCTCTTGTGTGACATCGAGCCGGTGGACCGCAACCAGGCCGTGCGGCGCGGTGGCCCCAGCAGGCTCGAGCGTGATCGGATCGAACGGTACGATTCGGGCTCCATCTGCCCACCAACAGTCGCCCCCGCTGCACGTCGCGGCCTGGAGGTCTGGGACGGGACGACTGGTTGCGACGCCCAGCGTGCGCAAGGGGGGCTCGGTGGGCTCGACCGTGTCCACCGCGATCGGCATGACAGGCGGTGGCTTCGGACAGGCGACCGCCACAAGGGCGCAGAATACCGGCCCGCAGAGCCAGAGTGTGCGTACGCTTTGGGGAGGACGGTGCATCACAGCGGACTATCCGAACGGGTGGTGGGCTTCACCCCTGCTGCTGCTCGGGTGGAACTCGAGGGAAGCCTCCGTTAGGCTTCGGGGGTTCGCGGAGGGGGAAGGAGTCGGTCATGCCTTCGAATCACAAGCCGAGCCACACGACCCACAGTCACCGCGGACGTCCCTCTGCCGGGTCCTCCAGCGGGCGCCAGCGCCAAAACAAGCTCCGCGAGCTCCTGTCCATGGGCATCCCCCGGCGGCTCGCCCAGCAGGTAGCCAGTGGGCATCGGGATCTCAGCGACATCCTCCAGGAAATGGCGCGGCACGAAAAGGTCGACAAGCTCGTGGCCGAGCACGATCTGCCCCGCAGCCTGGCTGTTCAGTGCGTGCTGGGACAGGCCGATCTGAAGGCCTACCTGTCCAAGCGCCGCCGCCACGAATACCGGTCCGAGCACGGCTGGCGCTCCGTCTTTCAAGAAGCCCATCAAGACGCCGAGCCGCGCACGTTCGCCGTCTTGGGCCGCGCCAACCGCCACGTCCAGGTCCAAGCCGTAGACCGCTACGAGCTCGACGTGGTCGATGCCAACGGCGGTGAGCCAGAGAAGCTCCACAAGCAGCAGATCAAGCTCGTCTACCGCGTCGAAGACCGCAAGGTGGTGCGCAAGGCGCTCGGCCGGGACAAGGCCTACAAAGACGTCGTGGCCGAACCCGTTTGGCGCATCCAGGATCGTTATCACTGCCCCGACAAGATGCTCTTCCCCTGGCTCGAGAACGGCACGCGCGTACAGTTCGTCACCGTCGAAGGCGAACGAATCCAGGGCGTTGTCACCTGGTACAGCCGCTACGAGATCACCTTCGAGGTCCGTGGGGGAGCCATCGTCACCGCCCTTCGCCACTCCCTGGCCGAAGTGCGCCAGGTGTAAGAGCCCACCAGTCCTTCAGTTCCCGTTCCTGGCGAGCTCCAAGAACTCGTCCCAGAGGGTCTCCTCCGCCCAGCGTCCGCGGCCGTAGTCGGAGTCCACCTGCCCGTAGGTGGGTGTGTAGATGGACATGCCCGTGGCGTCGCGGACGTCGTTGCCCCAGGTATAGTTGGCGATCACCGCCGTGTCGTAGACTTCCCTCAGGCCCTCTATTGCGCTGAGCACGGCACCGTCGGCGTGACTCGATGCTTCGAGCTTGTCCAGGAAGTCGCCGATGTCGTGGTCGGCCCCCACGCCCGTCTCGAAGTCTTGGGCTTGGGTCGCGCCATCGTCGAGCAGGGCACCGGCTTGGCCTGTGTCCATCATGGCCTGGGCCAAGGTGTCCAGCGCGCTGGCCAGGTCGCTGGCGACCGCGAGATCCACCACGGACTGGGTGCTGTCGAAGGTCTCGTTGAAGCGCAGGGCGATGACCTCTCCCAAGGCGGCGCCGTCCATGTCGGGATCGGCCACCAGGTCGGCCAGGGTGGTGTCGTAGGCCCAACCGTCCAGACCTTCGTTGGCTTGGGAGGCCACGTAGACGTCGGCGTGGGGGGCGGCCACGTGGCTGACCTCCCAGCTGCCCATCAGGCAGGCGTCGATGCCGAGGAGGTCGAGCGGTGCGCCAATCTGTTCGTGTGCGGCGGAGAGGATGGCCTCGAGCTCACCCTCGGCGACCGAGATGTCGTTGCCGCTGTCGTAGTCGGAGGACAGGCCCTTGGTGGCGGCCGTGGCGGCCAACGACCATCCCCAGCCATGGTTCCACATCACCAGGCCGTACCGATCGGCTGGGTAGCTCTGTATGGCCCATGAGGCGAAGGCGGCCACCGTGTCCGGATCTCCCGAGTCGGTCTCGCCCAGCTCGTCCAGCACGGAGGACCCGATGCTGCTGGTGTCGTCGTCCTGCTCGACGCGGTAGCGGCGGCTGCCCGACCAGTCGCCGTCGGCGCTGCTGTAGTGGCGGGAGCGGTCGAGCTGTACCAGGACGTTGACTTCGTCGCTGGAACCCACGCGCTCGAGCTCGTTCAGGTCGCCGAGGGCGGAGGACTCGAGGTTGTTGTCGCCAGCCATGAAGATCATGAGGGTCCAGCTGGCCTGGCCGGGAATGCGGCTGCCGGTGTCGGCGGTGTCGGAGCGGCCCGTGTCGTTCAACTGCGGGTCGCTGTCGTTGTCGCGGTGTACCCCGGTGTCCGGTGGGCTGACCTGCGGATCGTCCTGGCTGACGGCCGGTGGCCTGCAGGCCGAGCCCAGGAAGCAGAGGACCAGGATCGCGGGGATGCGGCGCTGCATTCATCGTTCCGTAAGCCGGGCGCTGGCCCGGGCGTGGATGCAGAACTATAGTCGTGCTCCGACCCGATCCGCCACGAAACCAACGGTCGAGGACACGGCATGGGCATTCTCAGCGGAGCACTGACGGCCAGGCGCTATCGCGTCGTGGGCACCGTCCCCGATGGATTTCGCGAAAGCTACGCGGACAGCCTACGAGACTACGCCTTCCGAGAGAAGCGCGATCCCGTGGCTGGGGACGAGTCGGCAGGCTGGGTGGAGATCCAGAACCTGCTCGACACCGACTTCTCGGACATCAACCGCTGGCTGTTCGACCGCTACGCCCTGTTCTCCCTGCGGGTGGACAAGAAGGTGGTCCCGGCCAAGCTCTTCAAGGCCCACCTGGACAAGCGCGCCGAGGCATGGTGCCGCGAGCAGCAACGAGCCCGCTGTCCGGCGAGCACGCGCGGTGAGCTCAAGGAGCTCCTGATGTTCGAGATGATGCAGCGCACGCTGCCCCGGGTCCAGGTCCACGAGGTCTGCTGGAACGTGGTGGACGGTTGGCTTCTGTTCCACAACTTGAGCGATCGAGCCAACGAGCGCTTCGTGAAGCTGTTCTTCGAGACCTTCGGCCAGAGGCTGCACGCCGTGGTTCCCCTCGACCTGGCCGCGTCCGCCTCGCCGGCTCTGGCTGATGCCTTGCTGGCCACGGGTGGGCTGGACTATCGCCCGGAGGACCGACGATGAGCGCGCCTGACCATGGCTCCTGGCAGGAAGAGGCCACCCCCGTCTTGCCTCACCTGGCCGCTGAGTTCTTGCTCTGGCTCTGGTGGCTCGCCGCCCAGACCGGCTGCCGTGCCCACCTCGGTGAGGATCTCGGCAGCGTCGATTTCTGGGTGGACGACCGCCTGGCATTCCGTACCCCGGACGAGGGGCGGGCCGCGGCGGTGATCACGGGCGAGAACCCCGCGGAATCTCCGGAGGCCCGTGCAGCGGTGGCCGGTGGCAAGGTGCTGCGAGAGCTCCGCATGTGCATCCGTCGCGAGGATCGGGAGTTCGCCGTCACCCTCAAGGCACCCACCTTGGACATGGCTCAGGTCTCCCTGCCCCAGGTGGTGGCAGGTGGAGGCGAGGAAGCGCTGTACGACCGCATGTTCCTACACGAAGAGCTCCACAACTTGGTCACGGCCTTCTTCCTGCTCTTTGCCAGCCAGCGCTGCTCGGATGCCTGGGCAGCGGAAACGGTGCCCTCCATACGCGCTTGGGTGGGTCAGGGAGTGGACGCTCACGGGCCCGGGCATGCCGTCTCTGACGATCTTGACAAGGATTCGGACTTGGCGTAAGTGGCCAGGCGGCTCCCTGGCGACAGGCGCTGCCGCAGTGAGCGCGGTTAGCTCAGCTGGATAGAGCGTTGGTCTCCGGAACCAAAGG
>CAZVHW010000519.1:0-5762 GCA_964626835.1 uncultured Enterobacterales bacterium | reverse complement strand
ACCAGCTTGTGGGTGACCAGCAACCGCCCGAGCGGAACGCCCCGGCGCCGGGCGGCCTTGGCCACCTGCTCTACCTGTGAATCGGAGAGGTGCCCGGCCTGGACCAACAGGCGCCCGATGCCGGAGCCAGGCGCGCGCATGCGGACCGCCACGGGGTTCCCCTGGGAGAACGCAACGCGCGCTTGATGGTCACCCGCCTCGATGTCGATGGCTCCGGAGAAGCGGCGGCGGAAGAGATCGAGCACGAGCCGGGGGAAGGTGGATGGATCGAAGGAACCTTCCCGCTGGGCCCCGTCGGTACGACCCAACAGCTGCGGATCGAGACGACCGAGTGGTGGGAGAGGCTCGATGGGGACACGCCCGGCTGTGGGAGCCTGGAGCCGACGCCCCAGCAGGTTGCGCACCAGGGCGACCAGGTCCTGGGACTCCACGGGGTGGGACAGGACCGCGTCGGCCCCGGCCGCGCGGGCCCGGGCGTGGCCATCGGGCAACGCGGTCAGCACCACGATGGGCAGGTCGCCGTCCAACGCGGCCAGACGCAGCCGCGCGCAGAGGGCGAAGCCGTCCTGGTCGCGCACACCCGCATCGAGTACGACCAGATCGGGTGCGTCACGGCGCACGCTGTCGAGGGTCTCCTGGCCTCCGCCAAACAGCTGCACCTGCAGCTCCGGGGTCTGCAGGGCGCTGCCGAGCTCGATGGCCAGCTGGGGATCCGGTTGGGTGAGGAAGACCAGGGTCTCGCTCATGGCTCGCTTCCTGTTGTGGTTTTCAGGGTCCTGTATCCCACCGGCGGAGCTGCGTTGTCCGAGGCCTGCCACGGCTCGCCCCCCGAGCCGGACCCCTTCCTGGGCGCCTACCCACACCAGCGACGCAAGCTGCCCCGAGGGCTATTCCTCGGCGATACCTTCGACCAGGGCCCGGATCTCGTCAGGCAAGGGGACCACGCGGCGCTGGGCGAGGTCGAGGGTGACGAAGGAGAAGCGACCCTCCGACGCGAGATCGCCATTCTCGCAGAGCATGCGCTGGTGCATCACACCCTTGCGGCTGTCGCAGCGCTCGAGGGTGGTCTCGATCCGAACGGTCTCGTGGAAACGCACTTCCCGCCGAAACGATACGTCCGCATGGACGACGACCGGGCCCAGCCCTCGCTGCTTCATCGCGGTCTTGAACGAGAAGTTACCGGACTCCGCCCACTCCCAGCGTGCCCACTCGAAGATCTCGAGGAACGCGGCGTTGTTGAGGTGGCCGAACTGGTCGACCTGGGTCGAGCGGATACGGATGTGGCTCTCGTACATGAGGGGTCCTCTTCCGGGCGGACCTGTCAGCTATCCTCGCTGCGCGCTCGAGGCAGGCCTTCAATGATGCGAGCCGAGCCTACGTCCAACAACGCGGTGAAACCCGCAGCGCCCAGCCGAGCCGACAGCTGCCGGCTCCGGAGCCCACTGGCGCAGTAGACCACCAACGGCCCTTCCAGCGGGCCGACCCGCGTAAGGTCCCCATCCCACGCCTCCGGAGGGAGGTTGATGGCGCCGGGGTGATGCCCGCGCGCAAACTCCGCCGCGCTGCGCGCATCCACCACGATGGCGCCCTGCGCCAGAAACGCTCGGGCAGCCTCGCGCGTCGCAGCCGCGCGGTGCTGAACCCGCCAGCCAGCCACGACCACCATCACGACGACCAGCACGCAGAGGAGAACGAAGTCCACGAAACCTCCTGGACGGATCCTGGTATCCGGCGGCCACCTTCGGTGGCTCTCGAAGGTTAACGAGACCAGGACGCAATCCACGGAGTCATCATGGCCCAGACCTGTTTCTCCGCAGACACGTTCGACTTCCTCGCAGAGCTCGCCGAGAACAACGAGCGACCGTGGTTCCAGGCCAACAAGGCTCGCTACGAGCGCTCCGTCAAGCAGCCAGCGCTGGACTTCATCCGCGACTTCGAGGCGCAGCTGCACGCGGTCAGCCCCCACTTCCAGGCCGTGCCCAAGGCCGTGGGCGGCTCCCTGTTCCGCATCTACCGCGACACGCGTTTCTCCAAGGACAAGACCCCCTACAAGACCCACACCGGCGTACAGTTCCGACACCAAGCCGCCAAGGACGCCCACGCCCCCGGCTTCTACCTCCACATCTCCCCCGGCGAGGTCTTCGGCGGCTTCGGTATCTGGATGCCACCCAACCCCGTCCTGAACAAGATCCGCGCCGCCATCGTCGAGCGAGCCGACGAGTGGGCCGACATCGTGGCGGGCCTGGACCTGGCCTCCATGCCTTGCCACCAGGGCCAGAGCCTCGTGCGCGTGCCCCGCGGCTACGACAAGGACCACCCCCACGCCGAAGCGCTCAAGCGCAAGACCCACGCCGCCAGCAAGTTCTTCACCGAAGAACAAGTCACGCAGCCCGACTTCATGGACGCCTACGCCGCGTCGTGCAAACAAGCCGCGCCGCTCATGCGCTTCATCTGCGAATCGCTGGGGCTACCCTTCTGACGGCCCGAGCGAGTGAGCCCTCGCTCCCACGAAGAATTACGCGGGTCGACCCCAGCGAACGGCGAGCGAGTCATGCCTCCACGGCCCCCCCTTGTGTTGGTACCCGTCCTTCTCCTCTCCGGCTGCGTCCTGGTGGACCTGTTGCTCGAGCCCGACGTGCCCAACCCGTTCGAGGGCCAGGACAGCGCGGAGCTCGAACTGCAGTGCCGAGGTGCGTCCAACGAGGCCCTGGCAGCGGCGCTCGAGCGACGCCTCGATCTGCTCGACCTGGACCACCAATGGTCGGCCGAAGGCGAGGGCCTGCTGCGCTTCACCATCGATGACACCGCCTACACCCAGGCTCTGGGCAAGATCCTCACGGCGACACCCGGTCTGGGATTCTACGCAGTGGCCGAAGACCAAGCCGCCCTGCGCCCGCGGCACGAACCTCCCGAAGAAGCGGTGCTCGCGCCCCTGCCCACCAAGGGCGTCCGCCACGACCTCGCCTTTGACGTCGAGGCAATGCAGGCCATGTTGGCCATGGCCGGTGCCAGGCTGCCACCGGTCGAAGGCGTGCGCATCGCGGAGCGTTTCGAAGACCACGGAGTCTACGCCGCGCCGACAGGTGCCGACTGGCAGCCATGGCTGCAGACCCTCTCCCTGCCCGAAGGAACGGCGGCGGTCTTCGAGTGTTTCCGAGACTCCCACCAGGACGAAGAGCTCTGCTCACCGTGGCTGGTGGAATCCCCACCCCCGGTGACGGCCACCGACATCGTCGACGTCGAGATCGCGCTGGACGAACAGCTCTACGATCCCCACCTCGAGCTGACCTTCAACGAGAGCGGCCGCGAAGCCTTCCACCAGCTCTCCACGCGCCTGGTGGACCGCTACCTGGCCATCGTCAGCGAAGGCCGAGTGCTCTCCCGACCCCGGGTGATGGAGCCCATTCCCGGCGGGCGAGCGTGGCTGACCCTGGGCCAGTCCTCCGACGAGAACCTGATCGAGCTGTGGCACTTCTACGTCGCGCTCCAGGCCGGCCCCCTGCCTGGCCCCTGCCGCGTGCTCCCAGAAATGGCATCACCGTGACCACCCCGTCCTGGTCCAGGAGGCAGATCGGGCTCGGCCGCGAGCAGGGACACCAGGCCCCGGGCAGCGTGTTCCCGCAGCAGATCGCGACCGTCTACGGACACCCGACCCCGATCGGGGCGTAGGGAACCGCACAAGCAGCCGAGCAGCGTGGTCTTCCCACCTCCGTTTGGCCCCCGCAGCCAGTGAACGCCCGGCCCCAGCGAGATGTCCACCGGTCCGACGGCGAAGCCACCGAGGTAGCGGAAGGCCAGATCCTGGACAAACAGCCGTGCGCTCACGTCTTCCTCCTACGCAGCATCGCCAACCTCCAGCGAACGACAGCCAGGCCCCCGCAGGCCGCGGCCAAGCTGGTCAGGGTGCCGACCGGCCACGGTGCGCACGCCATCGCGACCACCACGGTGGTCCAAGCCAGGAAGGTCCCAACGTTGGCCGGCCGTGCCCGCCGGCCGCCGGACCAACCGATCACGACCACCATGCCTGACACCATGGCGACGGACAGGAGCGCCAGGCCCAGCGCACCCACGAGCGGGGGCCGGAGCAGGACGAGAGCCAGTGCCAGGGCGGGAGCGTGGACTCCAGCGGCGAGCAGAGCCAGGGATGCGACCCGAAGCCCTGGCGAGGCGGGTTCTCGAGGGGCGTCGAAGCGGGCCCCGAGCAGATCTACCAGCCGGCCCAGCACGACCAGGACCGTAGGGGTTCCCAGGGCCAAGAGCACCCTGGCCGCCAACAGCAAGCCCGGCTCGGAGAGCTGGGCCGAAGCGCGGAAGGCCCACAACAGGGCCAGGGGAGCGAGAGGCAGGAGCAACGCGGCCACCAAGCTGCCCGGCGCGCGGCGCAGCAAGGCCAGCAAGTCGCGGCGCAGCAGCGCCCCCATGGGGGATCGGGGCCTGCCTGGCAGACCGAGGGCGACGCCGCCAGGCCGGGCGGCCAACCACAGATACAGCCGTCCGCTCCCCGCCAGCAGGGCTCCCCATGCCAGCAAGATTGCCACCACGAGCCCCGACGGACCCGAACTGGCGAGCCACAGCAGCCCCCAGGCCCCGCAGGCCGACGCCGCCCCGGGCACGATCCCCCGCAGGCCGGCGGCAGCCGGGAGCAGGAGCAGGGCACCGAGGGCAGCCCAGCAGCCGAGGAGGGCGAGACTGCCTGGCCAGGGCCACATCAGGGCGACCATGGCGCAGGGGAGAGCTGGCAGCAGGAGCCAGGGCGCCAAGGCCAGCGACCACGGACCACCACCGAGAGGTTGCCGCCGCAACCAGGCGAGCCCCGGGCCCAGCAACACACCCCCGAGCCGCGGTCCCAGCACCAAAGCCTGGGCAACCAGGAGCAGCAGCCCGATCGTCGCCGCTGTCATGGGGTCCGTCCCGGACGCAGCCCGCCGCAGATCGGCGATGGGCAGGGCCACCCACAGCCAGGTCAGCAAGACCACCCCAGCCACCACTCCCGGTGCCAGCCGGCGCCCCAAGGGGGACGCGACCGTCCGCGCGACCAGCTGCAGCGACAGGAGGGGGACGGGGCGCACGATGCTCCTTTGCCGACGAGGCTACCAGGGAGGCGCTGAACCCGAGCGCACCGATGAGCATTCCTCCTCGAGCGAACCGCCCCCAACACTCAGGCGCCTGCGCTGCCACCGGAGTGATCCATCCGCGCGACCAGGCGCACTGCCCAAAAGCGGACACCGCCTGGAGCCAGAATGAGACGCCGCCCCTTGCGCACCTACCGACCGCCACCCGTGCTGGTGTTGGCCACCCTCGGATACACCTTCGGCCCCTCCTGCAGCCTGCCCGGCTACGTGATCTCCGATCCCGGGCCGGTCCTGCGCGACACCGCTTGCGGCCCGGACATCGACGTCGACCCGCGCGAGGTTGACTTCGGATCCGTCGATACCGAGGCATTCGAGGAGGTCGTGCAAGCCATCCAGGTCTGCAACCGTGGCTGCGCCGACCTGCAGATCCTCGACATCACCCTGGACCCACCCGACGGAGCCTTCGAGATCGCATCCCTTCAGAGCGTGTTGGTCTCTCCCGACGACTGCTCGAACTTCGAGCTGATCTTCCATCCCGAGGCAGGCGAACCGTCCGAGGCCGTGATGCTCGTCGAGTCCCGCGACCCCGACGAGCCCGAGGTGGAGATCCCCGTCACCGGTGAGGGCCTGGCCCTGGAATAGGCCCCGGGCTCGCCGGCTGGTATCCTCTCCCGGTGCACCACCCGGGAA
>CAZVHW010000518.1:0-5785 GCA_964626835.1 uncultured Enterobacterales bacterium | reverse complement strand
TGCTCGTGCTCGTGCTCGTGCTCGTGCTCGTGCTCGTGCTCGTGCTCGTGCTCGGGGGGGCGGCGAGCGAGACCTCCTCGGCGGCGGTGGGAGCCGGCGGGGTGGGGTGAGGCAGGCAGGCCTGGAGCGAGAGCAGGATCAGGAGCGCGCACATGTTTAGGAGATCCGGCTGTTCGCTACAGGTCGAAGATGTCGCACCAGTTCGCGCTGAAGTGGCCCTCGACCACGTCGTCGTCGAACTCGATGGTGTACTCACCTTCCAGGCTTTCCTTGGACTCGTAGGTCTGGATCTCGATGCTGCCGTCGGTGGAGTTCTCGCTGTCGCTCGGGATCGTCTCGCCGTCCTCGCACATCTCCTCGCAGATCGCGGGATCGCGCAGCGCCTCGACCTCCCAGCGCTCGATGCTTGCGCCGAAGCCGTCCAGGTCCGCCCAGCCGCCGTGGCTGTACAGGCCCTCGATTTCTTCGGTGCCCGCGATCCAGATGCTGAGTGTCCAGACCTCGCTGTGGGGTAGGTGGTCGCGGGCGATGGGCTCGAGCTCCTCGCAGTATTCCTCGCAGTCACCGTCGGCATCCCACAGCTCGTCCAACCCCTCGCAGGCGTCGGATGCGCCGGTGATGATGAGCCACAGGGTGTTGTACGAGCCCAGGGGCCCCAGATCGATGGTCTCGAGCTCGAAGATGGCGTCGTGGGCGGACCCCACGCTCCGGCCGTCGACTTCGCCGTTCATGGTGTTGGCGCAAGCGGCGAGCGTCAGGGGTAGGCAGAGCAGTGCAGGGCGCATGGGACCTCCTGGGGACGGCAGGTGGAGTAACACTCCGCGGCGTGGCCTGGAACAGTGGTGGGGAGCGGGGTATTCCCTGGCGGCGCTGGAGGCTCCATGACCTGCCCGCATTCGCGGAACCGCCCCCTGGCCCCGCTGTTCGAGCTCTCTCCGCACGCTCTCGCCCGCCAGCGTGAAGGCTTCGTGCGGCAGCTCCGGAGGGGCCTGGCCCGCGACGGTCAGCGAATCGCGGCGCTCCCTGCATGGCTCCCCCGGCCCACCCCGGGCCTGGCTGGCCTTGCCGTCGTGGTGGATATCGGGGGCACCAACGTGCGCGCTGCGCTGCTGTCGCTGCGTGCCGACGGCGGACACGAGCTCCTGGCCGCGCCCGAGACCGCGATGGTGCCAGGCGTGGGGGATTCATCGGTCTCCCGCGAGGTGCTCTTCGACACCCAGGCCGAGCTGGTGGCTCGACTCTCCCCTCCTGCGGGAATCCCGCTGGGCTATTGTTTTTCGTACCCAGCCCGGGTGCTCCCGGAAGGTGACGCCGTCCTGCTGCGCTGGACGAAGGACATCCGCGTGGGTGGTGTCGAGGGGGAGCGCGTCGGTGCGCTCCTGCGCACCGCCCTCGAGCGGCGCGGTGTCCAGGTCGGCGGCATTCGGGTGCTCAACGACACCGTAGCGGCGCTGTTGGCAGGTGCAGGCGCCGATCCCGACGGGCGGTTCGAGCACGCTGTCGGCTTGGTGGTCGGCACCGGCAGCAACATGGCGTCCTACCTCCCGGCCGCCTCGATCGGGAAGCTGAGCCTCGGTGGGTCTGGCGGGTCCATGGCCGTCAACCTCGAGTCCGGCAACCTGGAGCTCTGCGAGCTCACGGGTTGGGATCTCCAACTCGACGCGGCCTCGGACAACCCGGGATCGCAGGGCTTCGAGAAGGCTGTCTCTGGGCGCTACCTCCCCAGGCTGCTCACGCTCGCCACCGAAGGGATGGCCCCGCTCGATTCGGCGCTGGCTGCCGGAGCCTTGGTCGCCCTGCGGGACCAGGATCATCCCCGGTATGGAGAGCTGGCTGGCGCCATCCTGGACCGCTCTTCCGACCTGGTAGCCTGCGGCCTGGCTGCCTTGCTCGACTGTCTCGGGCCGGGACGCTGCCAGGTGGTGGCCGAAGGTGGGCTGTTCTGGAACGCCCCAAACTTCCGTGCACGGGTCGAGGCCACGCTGGCCGCCTTGCTCGGTGACTCAGAGCGTGTGCGCATCGCCCGGATCGCGGACGCCAACCTGGTGGGTGCTGCGGTGGCTGCACTCGGGCCCCTTTGGGCCGACCAGGGCGACTCCTGACCGAGACCTGACTTGTTTTTGGGGTCTTCGGGTGGCGTTCGACGGCTCCAAGTGCCATCTTCCACGGGTCCCCCGTGGTCGTATGTTGGTGTTGCGATTGCGCCTATCCCAGGAGGTCTCTTGCCCTATCGTGCGAATCACCGTCCCCGCGGACGCTCCATCGTGTTGCTCTGTGCGCTGGCGCTGCCGCTGGCAGCCGGCAAGTGTGGAAAACAAGACACCACCGAGACCGGTGAGACGGGCCTCTCGCCCGCTGACTTCTGGGAGACAGAGTCGCTGTACGGTGCCGCAAACCTCGACGACGACGATGAGAACGGGGTAGTCGATTGGGAAGATGCCGCTTCTGGGAGTGACAACGACCTGGCGGAGCTGCTCGTGCCCGCCGGCACCGGCTCGGTCACCGTGACCCTCGGAGGCACGGGCATCCGGGTATGGCTCGATGGCGCCTTGCTGCTGGACGAGACCACCACCTCGACCACCCTCGACGCGACGGACGCTCGGACCCTGGGGGTGGAGTTTTCTGACCTGCTCATCGAAGGCAGCCTGGGCTTCGAGGGTGGTGGCAACAGCAACACCATCGCGCTGATGTCAGCGCCGTTGACCCTCAACAACCACTTCCAGGTGGGCACCCACCTCTACATGATCGCCATGAGCTGGGGCAGCTACTCCAACGACGCCATGGTGGCCGATCTCGAGGAGATCGTTGGCAGCGACCGTTTCACCGCCGTGCCGGGCAACCAGTACGGACAGGACGTCTGGGTCCAGGACGAGTTCGAGTTCGGCTATCGCCGAACGGCGGACAACGGCGGAGAGCTCATCGTGGACTCCATCCGGTCCACGGGGGGCAACTACCTGGACGCCTTCCCCGAGGAGCAGCTGCAGGAGCCGGACATCGCCGTGAAGACCTGGGGAGCCTTCGGGGCGAACTCCCTCGACTCCTTCGGCAACCTCGAGACCAGCCCGCCTGTCACCGTAGACGGTGTGGTGTACCCACTGGGTCGCATCTACTACGGTGGTGACAACTCCCTTCACCCCACCGAAGTGCTGACCGACTTCCTCGCAACCCAGCAGGTGCAGGCTCCCGTGATGCCCGATTCCTCCTGGCTCTGCGTGGGCCACGTGGACGAGTTCTTCACCTTCGTACCCAACAGCGCCTCGGACAAGGGCTTCGAGCTGCTCGTCACGGACGTGGACCTGACCTGGGAGCTGCTGGACAGCCTCGATCCGAGCACGTCCATCCCCAAGTACCAGTCGGCCCATGGCTACTCCACGGTGGGTGAGCTCGTGAACGACGGGGCGCTCCGCGACATGAACGAGGACATCCAGCGCGACGAGATCGAGCGCGTCATCGAAGACTTGAAGGGGGACTTCGGGCTCGAGGACAGCGACATCACCCGGGTGCCCGGCATCTGGGAAGAGAACAACTGGTGCGGCAGCTACGTGCTCGCGCTCATCCCCGGTTTGGTCAACCTGGCCGTGTTCACCGAGGCCGAGGGCGACCACAAGCTGCTCATCGCAGACCCGTTCCTGCGCGGTACCGGTGTCGATCAGGAAGAGGATCCATACATCGCGCTGTGGACCAGCCTGATGCCCGAGGGCACCGAGTCTTTCTACGTGGACAATTGGTCCGTCTACCACGAGGGTTGGGGCGAGGTGCACTGCGCCACCAACATCCACCGCGAGCCGGGGGTCGACTGGTGGACCGACGCAACGCATCTTCTGGGAGGTGAGTGATGATGCCCCGTATGCTGCTTGCCTTGTTCTGTGGCTTCGCCCTGGCCGCTTCCCCCGTACTGGCCGCAGACGCGCGGCTCACCGCCGCGTGGGACCGCGGCCCTGAACGCGCGGAGCTCATCCACGAACTGGTCGCCGACAACGATCTTTCCGACCACGAGTTGGCAGAGGCGATGCTGAGCCCGGACTGGCGCGTTCGCCAGCAGGCGGCCGTCGTGCACGGCTGGCGCCAACATCCCGAGCTGTACCAGCGCTTCGCCGTCGAGCAGGCCGCTCCCACGCGGGCGGGCATGCTGCGCTTCCGCGGGCCCGATCTCGCGGACACGCGCCTGGCACCCCTGTTCCTGGAGCGCCTGCTCCAGGGGCCTGACTCCAGCTACCAGGAAGCCCTGATCGAGGTGCTTCCGCGCACGGGCGGTGACTGGGGAGACGCTTTCGTGGGCTTGTTCAGGGAAGAACAGGATGCCCGCGTTCGCTCGGTGTTGGTCGCCAGCATGCGCCAAGCCCCTCGCGAACCCGCCGTCTCGGGCATCCGTCTGGGCCTGACGGATGTCAGCGCCGAAGTGCGCGGCGAGGCTGCCCGCGCTGCCGGATGGAGCGAACATGGCCTCGAGTTGGTCGCCGATCTGGTGGACACACTCCCTGACCAGGCCCCCTATACACGTGCAATGGCGGTCCGCTCCCTCGGCTATCTGCGGGCAACGCAGGCCTTTGACGCTCTCTTGCCGCTGCTGGCGGACAGCGATCCTCAGGTGCGACTGAACGCCATCAACGCGCTGGAGCGCCTGGACGCCGAGCGCTTGGCGCAGCGGCCGGAGCTCGGAAGCTTGGCGCACGACGCCGACCCTCGGGTTGTCAGAGCTGCCCTAAGAGTGCGGTAGCGCAGTTTTTTCCCCCGGCGGGATCGTTTACAGGCCTGGCCCACGGCGCCTGCGCCCGCGTGGTTCGCCTGATAGAAATCATAATTCCTCTGCAACGGAGACCAGACGATGCCCGGACCCCAGCCCACCGTCGAAGAGCTTCTGGCCAAGGCCAAGCAGCCGGCCAAGGAGGCCATGGAGCTTCACCCCTTCTACAAGGGCAAGATCCAGGTCACCAGCAAGTGCTGCATCCGCAGCCTCGATGACTTCGCAATCTGGTACACCCCCGGCGTCGCCGCTCCCTGCCGCGACATCGCCACCAACCCCCTCACCGTCTACGACCACACCAACAAGGGCAACACCATCGCCGTCGTGAGTGATGGCACCCGCGTGCTGGGTCTGGGCAACATCGGTCCCGAAGCCGGCCTGCCCGTCATGGAAGGCAAGGGCCTGCTGTTCAAGTACCTCGGTGGGGTCGATGCGGTGCCCATCTGCATCGACGCTCACGAACCCAAGGACATCATCCAGTTCGTCGAGTGGTTGCAGCCCAGCTTCGGCGGGATCAACCTCGAGGACATTCAGAAGCCCCAGTGCTTCGAGGTGCTCGACACCCTGCGCGAGCGTGCCCGCATCCCCGTGTGGCACGACGACCAGCAAGGCACCGCGGCCGTCACCGTGGCCGGGGTCATCAATGCGCTGAAGCTCACCGGTCGGCAGATGGGCGAGACCCGCATGACCATGCTGGGGGCGGGCGCCTCGAACCAGGCCATCGTGCGCATGTTGGTTGCCGCTGGCGCCGATCCCGAAAAGATCGTGATGGTCGACTCGAAGGGCTGCCTGCACAAGGGCCGCACCGACATCCGCGATGGCAACGACCCCTGGAAGTGGGGCTGGGCTCAGCGCACCAACGGCGAGCAGCGTAGCGGGCATGCCTCGGTCGCCTTCGAAAACTCCGAGCTGCTGGTGGCCCTGTCCCAGCCGGGCCCGGGCACCGTCAAGCCTGAGTGGGTCCGCTCCATGGCCAAGGATCCCATCGTCTTCTGCTGCGCCAATCCGGTCCCGGAGATGTGGCCCTGGGAAGCCAAGGCC
>CAZVHW010000517.1:0-5787 GCA_964626835.1 uncultured Enterobacterales bacterium | reverse complement strand
CCAGGGAGGCGGACTCGATGCCGGTGAAGCGGGCGTCGTAGTCACCGAGATCGGCCGCGGTGACCGGACCCAGCAAGAGATACGCCGCGCCGGAGCTCGTACCGCCGGCGTCGCTCTCGTAGGCGCCCACGAGGATGTCGGCGTAGCCGTCGGCGTTCACGTCTCCCGCGGCTGACACGGAGGTTCCGGCTTCGTCTGCCGGCGCCTCGCCCGCCAGGACAACGTTGGCGGATGTCACGGGCTGGACGTCGATGGTCTCGTCGCAGTTGTCGTCATCGCCGTCGACCCAGTCGAGGGCGCCCGGGTTTGTCGCCGCGTCGGTGTCGTCGCAGTCGTCGCCACCGAAGGCTTCGTGGTCGTATCCGTCCCCGTCGGCGTCGAAGTCCGAGGTGCCCGAGCAGTCCGAGTCCACGTCGTCGTAGTAGGTCTCCGTTTCCGAGGGGCTGATGTCGTCGTCTTCGTCGTCGCAGTCGTCGCCGCCGTAGACATCGGCGTCGTGGCCGTCGCCGTCCTGGTCGTAGTCCGACGTGCCCGAGCAGTCTTGATCGTAGCCGTCGTACCAGACCTCGGTGGCGCCGGGGTTGTACGCGGCGTTGGTGTCGTCGCAGTCCTGACCCCCGTGCTCCTGGGCGTCGTAGCCGTCTTCGTCCTGGTCGTAGTCCGACGCGCCATCGCAGTTCTGGTCCACGCCGTCGTACCACACCTCGCTCGCATCCACGTGGATGTCTTCGTCGGTGTCGTCGCAGTCCTCGCCGTCGTACAGGTCGCTGTCCTGGCCGTCGCCGTCCTGGTCGTAGTCCGACGCTCCGTCGCAGTCAGCGTCCACCCCGTCGTACCAGGTCTCGGTGTGGCCCGGGTTGGCGTTGGCGTTGGCGTCGTCGCAGTCGGCGTAGTCGCCGGTGGCGTGGTCTTCGTCCACGAAGCCCGTGGGTTGCTCGCAGGCGATGGTGGCGGTGCTGGGGTCGCCGTAGCCGTCGCCATCGTTGTCGGGGTACCACGACCCGGCGTCGGTGGCGTTTTCGTCCACCAGGCCGTCGCAGTCGTCATCCAGCCCGTTGCAGGTCTCGGCGTCGAGGCAGGCTGCCGTGTCCTCCTTGACGTCGGGTAGGCAGGCCGTCAGCGGGAGGGTGAGGAAGACGAGGGCGGGCGAGGGGAACTTGGCCATGGGGGCCTCGGATGCTCGAGGTGGGGAGCTCATCCTATCCGCTCACGGGGATGGGCGGGGGAGACCGGGTGAACCCAGGCTCGGGGTGATAGCTTGTGGGTGGAGCCGCCTGTCCGTGGCGGTTTGTCCGCCGGAGGCGAGCATGGGCGAGATGGTCAACGCCAACTGGGTCAAGCTGAACAGCACCGACCCTGCGCTCTTCGTTGGAATCGCACCGACAAGGTGAAGGAGCTGGACAGCTGGCTCGAGGGCCTCCTGGAGGCCGGTGAGAGCGATGGCAAGCTGCTCGTCACCGGGGACCGTGGCGTGGGTAAGTCCATCTTCACCCACGCCGTGGCCAAGGCCTTCGCGGCCCGCCATCGGGATCGGGTCGTCCTGCTCGAGGTGGACTGCCGGGGCAAACGCGCACAGGCGTTCTTCCCCGCGGTGGCGCGGGAGCTCGCCGCGGTCGGGTACGAGACCGCGCGCTACGCTGGCAAGGACCCGCTGCTGCCATGGCTGACCCACCTCAAGCTGCTCGCTACTCGACCACGGATCACCCGCACCTCGGTAGAAAACGTCAGCCAGAGCCAGAGCGTTGGCGTCGGGATTCGCGCGGGGCTGTTCGGTGCGCTCGAGGCTCGTGGGGGCGTGGAGTGGGAGCACCGCAAGGAGCTGGGACAGACCGTCGAGATGACCCTGGAGGTCACCGACGATCTCATCGAGCGCGCCTTGGGGCAATGCCTGCAGCAGCTCTCGGACGAGGGCCTGCTCGTCGTCGTCCTGTTCGACGATCTCGACCAGGCCTTGCTTCCGGGTGAGCCGGACCAGGCCGTCGAGGCCCTCCAGCATACTCTGTCCATCGAGCCGTGTGTACGCCTGGTCCATCTCCGGACGGAGATGCTCCACCGGGACATCAAGCGAGAGATCGAGGACTTCGTCGAGCTGGCGCCCATGCGCCCCGACCAGCTGATGGAAGTCGTCGAAAAGCGCCTTCTGTCCTCCCCTGAGTCGCTTCGAGAAAAGGTCGGTGGTGTCCCCGAGGTGTGGTCGGCCTTCCGGGCCTTCAGCCGTGTCGTGGGCAAACCCAGGGTCTTCCTGCAGTGGTGCTACGGGCTGCTTCGCACACGCGAGTTTCCCGGTGACTGGGAGTTGGGTGGTGACGACACGCGCAGGCTCATCGCGCTCAAGGTGGGCTACCAGGGGCAGGACTTCGAGTCGGTGCGGCGCCTGGTGAAGCACTTCGAACGGGTCAGCGGCGGCGATGCTTGGTGCAGGCGTGAGCAGCTTCTGCAGGCCGAGGGGGCTGAGGAAGGCTCTGGTTTGAGTGAAGAGGAGCTGGCGGCCTTGGACCGGTTGGGACTGCTGCAACCCAGCAACCGCTTCGAGGATGATCCGAAGCTACGCCTCGATCCCGTGCTGCGGATTCTGCTGGTGGAGTTGAGCGTCGTCGAGGGCGAGGAGTAGTCCTTGCGCGTCCTCTACCTGCTGGGCCTGGTCGACGAGGACGGGCAGCCGCTTCGCTATCGTCCGCCTGCCGACACCCATCTCCTGTTGCCCGGAGTGCTCCGCCCCGAGGATCAGTTCCAGGTGGTCAACTTCTACCAGCAGGTGCTGGCAGACAGTCCATTGCGCCGAAGCGAGGTGGACTGGTACAGCCGCATGCCCGTGCCCGCGTGCCGCTACCTCGAGGAAGCGCGGAACCAGTGGGGTTCGGGTGGGCTGCTGGTGGTCGTGCGTGTACATGAGCCCGTCGAAGACGAGCGCAGCATCCTCGGGCATCCCGCACTGCGGGCGTTCCAGCATGTCGTGCTGGTGTCGATGTGTGGGCCGCAGCCTTGGGGTCTGCGGGGTCTGTCGCAGCTGTCGGCCTTCGTTCGCGACGAGGTGGAGCAGGCCTACGAACGGCTAGCACCGGTGATAGGGCTTCGGCTGCAGGCCTGGTCCGCCGTGGATCGCTTGGTCACGGGCCTGCTGGGACCGGTGGACGTGGTGGAGGCGGTCAACGGGCTGATCGACGTGCAACTCGAGGGGCAGAATCCCGAGGCGTGGGAGCAAGCGGTCACGCTGCGGGTCCTGCGCCGCCAGCTCGAGTGGCGCTCCCCGGCGGAGCTCATCGCGCTGTTGGGCCTGGCGAGGGGGCTGGGCCCGCTGTTGGAGGAGCTACTGGGGGACTGGGCGGAGGTCACCCAGCGTGACCTGCGCACGCAGCTCTTGTTGCGAGACGGCCAGCTGCGCCGCTGGGCCAGCCTGTTGAACCGATCCACGCTCATCGACAAGCTGCTCGAGTCAGGTTCGGGGCTGCCTACGGACGCCCAGCGCACGGTGGACTGGGCGGAGCGGGTGGACCGAGCCGTGGGAATGGCGAGATCCGGAGCCGCGGAGCGGGCGGTCCCTCCTGCGCGGAACTTCCATTCGGAGGTCTTCACGGTCTTCCCCTTGCTCTACGAGGGCCGCATCGATCGCGCCAGAGAGGTGCTCGATACACTCTCCACGCGGCTTGATGGGGACGATGTCGGCGACGTCGAGCGGGGTTTCTACTGGGATGCCGTAGGGCGGCTGCGCTTGCGAGAGGGGAGCTGGTCCCTGGCGCGAGAGGCTTTCGAGGAAGCGATTCGCCTCCTCGAACAGGGGGAAGCCAGCGCGACGGGCCGTGGGAACACGCTCGACTCCTACGCCCGCGGCCTGCGCGACAACGGCGAGTGGGAGCGCGCTCGGGAGCTGTTCGAGGAGTCCATTCGCCTTGGTGAGGAGGGGGGAGACAACGCGACGAACCGCGGGCGCAGGCTGGACCACTACGCCCGCGGCCTGCGCGACAACGGCGAGTGGGAGCGCGCTCGGGAGCTGTTTGTCGAGTCCCTGCGTTTGAAGGATGAGGGGGGAGACATCGCGGAGAGCCGTGTCGCCACCCTACGAGCCTACGCCGTCGGCCTCGCCCAGAACGGCGAGGAAGCCGAGGCCCGGAAGCTGCGTGAGGAGGCCGAAAGGCTGGAGGGTGGCGGCGGGCAGGTGATAGCCGCCCCTACATCTCCCTCATCAAGCTCCTGACCACGCTGTCCCCGTCGCTCAAGCTTCGCGCCACCAACTCCTCCGCTCGCTCGCGGCTGTCGGCCACGGCATAGCAGCGCAGCTGGGGGGCGTTGCCCGAGGGCCGCAGGTGGACGATCTCGCCACTTTCGAAGCCGACTCGCAGGCCGTCGGTGGTGTTCACCCAGGCCACTGCCCCCAGGCCGGCGATGGGGGTGAATGCGGCCTCGAGGGCTGCGTGCTGGCCGGGTTCGACGGGGGTGAGGGATGCCAGGATGGCGCGGCTGGCTTCGGGCGCCACGCCGTCGATCAGGGCGGCCGTTGCGTGGCGTGGGGGAAGCTCCTCGAAGAGGGCGGAGACGGGGATGCCGCGGCGCGCGGCCGCGAGGAGGGCCGCTAGCAGTGGGAGCACGGCGTCGCGGGTGGGTAGGGCGCGCAGGGTGGTCGCGCCGATGGCGAGGTCGCTGCCTAGCAGAAAGCCGCCATTGGCTTCCCAACCCACCACCCCCGTGGTGCCTTGGGTGGCGGCTTCTTGCATGGCCGCGATGACCCAGGGTGATCCGATGCGGGTCCAGGCCAGCTGCACGGCGGGTTCGCCGGCTGCGGACCGCGCCTCGAGGTGGCGCGGGACGGCGTCGTTGGTGCTCACGGGGAGGGCGGCGAAGCGGGCATCCAGGAACAGGGCGGTGACCAGGCCCAGCAAGTCGCCGCGGTGGAAACGGCCTCGCTCGTCCAGCAGCAGGGGGCGGTCGCTGTCGCCATCGGTGGACACCAGGGCGAAGGGCCGATGCTCGGCGATGAAGGGCTGGAAGCACGCCATGGCCTCGGCGCCCATGTCTTCGGTGTCGATGGCCACGAAGCCCTCGGTGCGGCCCACAGGGACGACCTCGGCGCCCAGGGCCTCGAAGAGCTCGACCAGCAGATCTCGGCCGACGGCGGAGTGCTGGAAGAACACGATCTTCTTGCCGGAGAGGGGGCGGTCGGCGCCGAAAGCGTCGAGGTAGCGGCGGAGGTAGGCCTGACGGGCGGCGGGGGTTTGCTCGAGGGAACGGGGTGGGACAAGGAACCAGCCGCCTTCATCGAAGTGCTCGTGCGCTTCGGCCCGAACCCGGGCCACGCAGGCCAGGATGCCGGCTTCGTCGGACTTGAGCACTTCGCCCTGGCGTTTGTAGAACTTGACCCCGTTGCGGTCCACGGGGATGTGGCTGCCGGTGATCATGATGGCTGGCATGGGGCGCTTGCCGCGGGAGGGATCGTCGAGCGAGGCCCAGTAGGCCAGGGCGGGGGTGGGCAGCTGGCCGCAGTGGATGACGGGGTGGCCGGCTTGGTGGCAGGCATGGGCCACGGCGCGGGCGATGCGGGGGCTGCTCTCGATGCCGCTCGAGGGGCAGCGCGCGCGGAGGTCCTCTCCGATCGCGATGGGGGCGTTCGGAGCGAGATCGCCGGTTTCCGTGAGGTAACGCAGGAAGCCTGCGGTGTTGATCCAGACCTCGCGGTCGGTCATGTGGCGGACGAGGCCCCGGAGGCCGGAGGTGCCGAAGCGGAGTGCCGGAGGAGGTTCGGTGCTCGTGCTCGTGCTCGTGCTCGTGCTCGTGCTCGTGCTCGTGCTCGTGCTC
>CAZVHW010000516.1:0-5798 GCA_964626835.1 uncultured Enterobacterales bacterium | reverse complement strand
CGAAGAGTTCGTCCGTCGTGACCTGCTTGTTGAGCACCGCGATGAGCACCACCAGCAGACACGGCCGCAGCACCACGCCCAGGCTGCCCGACATGGCCGTGGCGGCCAGCGCCAGCCGCCTCGAGGCACCAGCACGCCGAAGGGTGGCGAAGATCTCTCGGCCCGCTGCCAGCACGAAGATGCCGGACGCCCCCGTGTAGGCCGTGGGTAGGGCCGAGGCGGTCCCCGCCAACCAGGCGAGGATGGTGGGTGGCAGCTTCCAGGGCTCGAGCACCGCGAAGCCCAAGCGGGTCAGGCGGGTGACGGTGAGGAGCATGCCCCCCAGGACGTACAGCCCCACCCCCAGGTAGATGCTCGGGTGTTGCACGAACTTGTGGAGGTAGATGGCCTGCCCGGAAGGGTGCCGTTCGACCAGCAGGAAGTACAGCCCCGTGATGACCACCATCCAGGCATACAGCGGCACCACCATCAGCAGCCGCGCGAGCCCGGTCCCCTCGTCAGCATCGAAGCGGGGAGGACGCGCCAGGTTCCAGGCGTTGAGCAGTGCGAGCGAGCCGAAGCCGATGGCCCAGAGCACGGGAAGTGCAGGGTCCTCCACCTCGGCCACCGAGCCTGCCTGCACCCGCCAGTCGGCGACGGCGGAGATGACCAGGAGCACGTGTGCCAGCAGCTGTGAGAGCTGCGAGAGCCGGTCCTCGACGCGCGAGCGCGGCATGCGCAGGGCGATGTGTCCCCGGCTGGCCGTGGTGGTCAAGGCGCCCCCTAGCAGCAGCAACACCAGCAGCTGACGCCAGAAGGGCCAGGCGGCGAGCCGCGCAACCCGGGTCTCGAGGGCCCTCCAGCTGCGACTGGTCGGTGTGAGCCGCTCCAGCTTGTCCGCGTGTTCGCGGTGGCGGATCTCGCAACGCTCGGCGAGGGCCACGACGGCCTCACAGCGTGAGGCATCCTCGGCGGGCGCGCCGCCCTCGGCGAAGGGATCGTCACCCCCGAAGGGATCGTCGCCCGCGAAGGGATCCTCTCCCGCGAAGGGATCCTCTCCCGCGAACGGATCCCCACCGGACACAGCTCCGCCTGTCGAGGGCGCAGGGGTCGCGGTCCCACAGGCCTCGGCCTGGCCCTTCAGGTCCTCGAGGTCACAGGTCGGGGCGACGGGCTCCTCGCGCAGGTCCTGGGCGTAGCCGGGCCAGAGGCGCTCTCCCAGCTCCACGAGGCCCGTGTCCACGTTGGGTGCCAAGCCCACGGCCATGGACAGCAGCAGCACGCACACCGCCAGAACGCCCGCGATCTGTGCGATGCGGCGAAGCAGCGAGCTCGACGGCAGGTCCACGCTATTCCAGCTGCTCGGCGCACTCCGGGCGGGTGGCGTCCATGGAGCAGCGCAGCTTGCGCATGGCGTTCAGCATGTTGCCGTCGTAGGCCCCCGTCTCGTCCCGCAGGCGCACCCGGCTCTGCAGGAAGAGTTCGTCGTAGTCTTCGACCTGCTTGGGCGTGACCTCGACCCAATACCGTTCTGGAATGTCCGCTTCGGCCGCCAGCACGAGCTGGAGGTTCTTGTCGAACTGGCCCGAAAACCAGCTGCGCGCCTTGCCCCCGAAGTCCTCGGGAAAGGACGGTGCGCGCACCAAGAGCTGGAGGGTGGCCTGGGCGAGGGGGTAGCGGAGGATGCCGCCGCTGGCCGACAGGCCCCGCTCGAGCTCGAAGGCCCGGAACCCCGGCGCCGACATGTAGCAGACGTCGACATCGCCGTTGTTGAACTTGGGCCCAAGGCTGCCCAGATCTGCCGCCACCTGGATGGCGCCAACCCGGTCCACCATCACCGGCGCGGCCTTGTCGTAGTCCATGGTCGCGATGCGCAGGCCCGCCAGGTCTTCGACCGACGCCCTGCTGCGCTCGCGCAGAAAGAGGTAGACCGCACCGACGGGAATGAAGCCGACGGTCTCGTGCTCTGCCGCCCGCAGCCTGGCAGCAGCGCTGGGGTAGCGCGCCATGGCGTCCACCATGGAGCGCAGGTGGCCATAGGTGGGCAGGGCTCCGATGGCCTCGAGGGTGATGGGGAAGCGGTTGAAGCGCTGCAGGCGCACACCCGTGGCCAGGACTCCATCGCAGTGGCCGGCTTCGTAGTCGCGTGCGGCCGTTTCTTCGTCGGTGTAGACCGTGAGCTGGAGCTGAACACCCCAACCAGCCGCGACGACAGCGAAGTCTTCCATGATGCGGTGATAGTCACCCGCCCGGCCCACCGGATCGTAGACACAGAGCTTCTGGGCCTGGGCCGAGGGAGACCAGGCCGAGAACAAGAGCGAGAGCGAGCAGAGGCTGCAGATCAGGGTGCGCGTCACGGTGTCGTCTCCGATTCTGGGGGCGACGGGTCGGGAGCGGGTGGGGCTGCGAAGGGATCCTCGCCCGCGAAGAGATCGGGTGCCGCGACCGGTGTGTCCTGGTCTTCCGGCAGTTCGCCCAGCGTGGGGGTTCGATGACCAGCCGCGGCCGTCCAGATCAGGTCGGACTCGTGCTGGGTGACCAGGCGGGCGTACTCGTCCAGCAGTCCCCAGGCGGGGAGCATGGGGTGTTCGACGAGGGATTGGGCGTGCGAGCGGATTCCCGCCTCGACCTCGACGTCCCGTCCCGCATTGGCCGCCACCAGCACCTGAAGGCCCCGCCCCAGGCGCACACCCGTGGGCTCCGACGACGCTGCCGCGTCCTCGAGCGCTTCCCAGGGGTCGACACCTTCGGGTGCGAGCCCGGGGACCATGGCCCAAGCGGCCGCCTGCATGGCCGAGGGGGCGTACCAGAACCACTCGTCGTTCACGCAGCCAGCACCCCGGGCGACCGCCGCCGGGATGTCGAGGTGCACACCCAGGGAGCCGTCCCCCGCGCGATCGTGAAGCAGTGCGTTGACACCGGCGTAGAGACCCAGGAGGTAGATGATGCCTTCGTCGCCCGGAAGCTCGGGGCAGGCTTCGCCCACCGGCCCGTAGCGAGCCTCGAGCTGCTGCCAGCTGGCCAAGAAGCGCCGCGCAGCCTGAGCGTGGGCCCGCGCTTCACGAATGCGGGCATCTCGAACCGCGGGCAGGTCGACGGCCCCCGATTCCCCCAGCTTGGCCAGCGCTCGCCCAGCTTCGAGCTCGGCTTCCCAAGCCTCGCCTTCCGAGCAGAATCCAGCGGTGGTGTGCGCGATGAGCAGCGCCAGGTGCGGTTGCTCGCCTCCACGGCCTGCCGAGGCGAGCACGTGTCCCAGGCTGGCCCCCAGGGCGCAGGCCCTGTCCACGTCCGCCATGGCCCCGGCCTGGGGCACCACGCGCTCGAGGGTGTAGCGGTCCACACCGCGGGTGCACCCCACGAGCACGACGGGAAAGGCAGCGAGAACGGGGAGCGGTACGCGCATGGAACGAGGACACCTGGACAGGTGCCCCTTATCCGGCTGGGGGCGTCGTGCCTCGAGCGGGGTTGGAGGCGGGGCGGGCTCCGGCTAGTTGCAGCCCCCCGACCCCGTGCAGGTGAAGCTCGAGACGCCGTCGTAGTCATTGGAGCCGCCGCCGGCCCAGACGTCTTCGGGGCTGTTGTCGTTGCTGCTGGTACCCCAGTCGCACGCATCGGAGGACAGGGTGCCTTCGACCCGGGCACCGCCACCGGAGTCCGAGGCCTGGTTCTCGGCCACCGTTCCACCATCGATCAGTGCCATATAGCCCGCAGCGACGAAAATACCGCCGCCCTGCGTGGCCTCGTTGGACAGCAGCGAACCGCCCGTGAGGCCGAAGCTGCCGTTGGCCAGCACCCCACCGCCGTTGCCCGTGGCCACGTTGTCCGACAGCTCCACGTCTTCGAGCACGGCGGTGCCCGTGGTGAAGACCCCCCCACCGTGGAGCGACTCGTTGCCGCTGTAGGTGCCGCCGTACAGCGCGCTCCCGCCCTCGAGGTACGCGCCACCTCCGAACTTCTCGGAGCTGTTGCCGCTGACGGTAGTGGTGCCGGTTCGGCCGTCGATGTAGCTGGACGCCAGGGCCGCTCCCCCACCAAACACGGCCTCGTTGCCCTGCAGGGTGAGTCCTTGGCCCGACAGGTGGGCTTCGTGCAGGTAGAGCCCGCCGCCGCTGGAGACGGCGCTGTTGCCCGAGGCCGACAGGTCGGAGAACGAGACGCTACCCGAGGCGAGCAGCGCCCCGCCCCCTAGGGAGGCCGCGGTGTTGTCGTCCAGCGACACGGCGCTCAAGGTGACGTCACCATCGGCATGAACGCCGCCGCCGTAGGCGCTGGCCGTGTTGTTCGAGAGGCTGGCGTCCGACAGACTCGTGTCCGCCTCCATGCAGACCCCGCCACCTCGCTCGGCGCTGTTGCCCGAGGCGGTGACGCCCGACGCGGAGCTTTCGCCATCCAGGTAGACACCGCCGCCCTTCTCGGCCTCGTTTTCCTCGTAGCTGCCGCCAGCAAAGCTGGCGCCATCCGCCACGTACAGTCCGCCTCCCTGAGTGCCACTGTTTCCCCGGAACACCGTGTCCGTCGCGCTCCCCTCTCCACCGACCGCGATGCCTCCACCGCCGTAGACGGCCTCGTTGCCCGCCAACTCGCAGCCCTGGAGGGTGATGGACAGCGCATAGAAGCCGCCACCCGAGGTCTCGGCGACGTTGTCCTGCAGCGTGGTGTCCACCAGCGTGGTGCCTCCCTTTTCGGGGCCGAAGACGCCACCGCCAAAGGCGGCTTGGTTGCCAGAGACCACACAGTCGTCGAGCGCGAGCGCGGTGGCTTCCCAGGCCAGGATGGCGCCACCGAGGGCCTCGTCCCCGCCAAGGCTGGTGCTGCCGGTGCCCCCCCGGAGGGTGAACCCCGCCAGGGAAAAGCTCCCACCGCTGGCCTCGATGACCACGCCTGCGCCACCCGCGTCGATGATGGTGTTGGCCGGACCCTCGAGGCCCGCCAGGATGAGATCGCCTTCCACCAGGATCCCTCCGGGGTAGGTTCCCGGCCCCACGACGATGCATCCCGGCCCCAGAACCAAGGCCGCAGCGATGTCATCGATTGGGTCGTCCAGTGAGCCCGTGCCGCTGGCCGAGCCCGAGCCCTGGTCCACCATCAGCGGCATGGAGGCGTCGCCATCGTCGCAGTCGTAGGCGTTGTCTACGACCCCGGCCTCGCCTGGACACGCCACCTGCACGGAGGCGGGGTCCCCAAAACCGTCGCCGTCGGCGTCGTCGTACCAGCTGCTCGGCGCTCCGACCGAGGCGTCGCCGTCGTCGCAATCCTCGCCCGCCGGGACACCGTCGCCATCGGCATCGACCAGCGCGGTCTCGCCGGTGTCGAGGGTGTCAGAGCTGTCGTCGGTGCCCTTGTCGCAGGCCGTGACGACCAGGAGCGGCAGAGAAGTAGCCGTGATGCGGAGCAGTTTCATGGTTGGTCCCTCGTCTTGGAATCTTCGGGGGTGGGTTGGTAGACCCGGTAGATCTCGACGCGTTCTCCCGCATCGTCACTCTGAGCCGACGCTGCGCCGTACAAGGTCTCGAGTTGGCTTCTCAGCTCGACGCGGTGGCCCAGGTCGAAGGCGTCGACGTGCAAAGCGACAGCCGAGATGCCGGTGTGCCGCAGCCCGGGATCCCGCTCCTCGAGCAACGCAGCCACAACGGAACGATCCAGGCTGAGCAATGCGCTCTCGTCGATGTGGATGCTCAAGCAAGCCATGGGGAGCTGGGCATGGTGAAAGGTCTGGTAGTAGCAGGACAGCTCTTTGAGCGCGACGCCCTGGGGGTGGTGGGCGCCAAAGGGTGGCCAGAGGTCCAGCACGGTGTCGTCGGAGGTCAGCGCCTGGTAGG
>CAZVHW010000515.1:0-5822 GCA_964626835.1 uncultured Enterobacterales bacterium | reverse complement strand
TTCCAGCAAGCCTTCGACATCTGGAACGCCAGCGAGGGGCCCGACGATCCGATCACCCTCAAGGCACGGCGCAACGTGGGCATGGCCCTGCTGCGGCAGGGCAAGGCCACCGAGGCCGAGGTGCCCCTGCGCTACTCCCTCGAGCGATGCCGGATGAGCCTGGGGGACCACCGCGACACCGCCAGCTCTCTGGACGGCCTTGGCCAAGCCCTGGCGTCCCAGGACCGCTTCGCCGAAGCCGAGGTCCTGTCGGTCGAGGCCCTCGAGATGCGCAAGCGCGTGCTGAACGAAGGCCACCCGGTCGTTGGCATCGGTCACGGCAACGTCGCCGACCTCCTGATCCGTCAGGAGCGCTGGACCGACGCCGAGCCCCACGCCCTACAGGCCCTGACCATCCTCGAGGCTGCATATGGAGAGGTACACAACGACGTGGCCACCAACGCCTTCAACCTGGCCATCATCCAGGACCACCTGGGCAAGGACCAAGAAGCCGAGCAGAGCTTCCGCCGCGCCCTCGACGTCGACACCCAGCTGTTCGGCGCGGACAGCGAAGCGGCCGCCATCGACAGGGACTACCTGGCCACCTTCCTCGAGTCCCGGAGCCGCACCGAAGAAGCCGCGAAGGTACGCGCCAACTAACGCTGGTAGCTCTCGATGTTGGCGTCCATCCACGCCAGGTGCTCGGTGGCCCACTCGCGCACGTATTCCTGCTCGTAGTCCACGCTGTCGACCGGGCAGAGGTAGCAGTCGCCGCTCCAGCAGAAGTCGATCTCGGTGATGGGCCAGACCTCGAAGTTCCCGTACAGGGCGTCACCCATCACCTCGGTGTAGCGGTCCATGCGGGCCAGCACCTCGTCGGTGGCCATGGGGCCCTCGCGCAGCTCGTGCCAGCGCTGGGCCAGGCGGTCGCGGAAGGTGGCCGACTCGGCGAAGGCGGTGATGGCCGTGGAACGGTAGCTCACCCAGGCGTCCCAGCCACAGCTCGAGATGGGGTAGCCGCCAAAGGCCAGGTCCAGGTCCCAGGGGGTGAAGTGGATGAGCCCCTCGCTGTCCTTCCACATGTACACGGACAGGAAGTAGGCGTCGTTGTTGCGGGACAGCTCGTGGGTGATGACGAAGTCCACCGCGCTGTCCAGGTCCACCAGCAGCCAGATGGCTTCGGGATCCGCCCCCGCCACGGCGGCCTGGAAGCCCTGGATTTCGGCGGTGACCGCAGCCTTGGCGTCGGCGCTGACCTCGTCCTGCCGAGGCCACACCAGCTGCCAGTAGGCGTAGAAGCCGCTGGAGGACATGAACCCACTCGAGTCGTCGTTCTTGACGATCCAGCTCGTGCCGTCGTCCACGTTGCCCACCGGGATCCGCTCGGAGTCCCGCTTGGCCCGCTCGCCCCAGGTGAACACACCCAGCCACTCGCCGTCGAGCCGAAGGTCGCAGAGGACGGACTCCGACGCCCACTCCCCTTCGTTGTCGAAGGCGTTGAACAGGTCGTACCCCAGCTTGTTCCGAAACAGCGCGCGATCGGCGTAGTTGCCGTTGAGGATCCAGTCGCTCTCGCTGCCCATGGTCCAGAAGTCGACCTCCACCACGTCCCTTCCGGTCTCGTCGTACCACAGCTCGATGGCGTACTGGTGCTTGGCGAAGGCGTTGGAGGACCGCCCCCGCTCCTCTGCCCCGGCCCAGCCTTCGTACAGCACGCGCCCGGTGTTGGTCTCGACCACGAGCTGGCAGGGCACCTTGGGTTCATCGGGGATGGTCTGCGAACACTCCAGGCTGACGTGGCACAGCTCGGGGGTGTCCCACGGCTCGGCGTCGTTGTTCGGCAGATCCTCCGTGTCCGTGTCTCCGCCGGAGCCACCCCCGGAGTCCCCGGAGTCGGGGGGTGGTTCCTGGCTGTCACCCCGGGGCTGCACGGGCACCTGGGTTGCGGAGCAACCGACGACGAGCAGGAGGGCGAGGAATGGAAGAGGACGGGTCATGGCGTGAACAACGGGGGCACAGTATGGCACGGTCCGGGCCGACCCCGGCCCTCCGAGGAGCTAGTCATGCACAAGGACCTGGTGGATCCCAAGATGGCCTACCGCCTGCTCAACCCGGGCGCGGTGGTGCTGGTGAGCGGGGGCGACGGAGAGAAAGACGGCGTGTTCGCGGTCACCTGGAACATGCCCGTGGGCAAGTCTCCGGGCACGGTGGCCCTGCTATCCGGCAAGCGCCACTACACCTATGGCCTCATCGACGAGACCGGAGAGCTGGGCATCAGCATCCCGGACCTGTCCCTGGTGGACGCGGTCTACGGCTGTGGCACCACCACCGGCAACCGAGGCGTCGACAAGTGGACCCGCTTCGGCATCACCCGCCAGCAGCCCACCCATGTCCGAGCGCCGCTGGTGGACGAATGCATCGCCACCTTGGAGTGCCGCGTCGACCGAGTGGTGGATCTGGGCGCCTCGGCACTCGTCATCGCCCAGGTGCTCGAGGCCAAGGCCGATCCCCGCTGCTTCCCTGGCGGTTCCTGGAGCTTCGACAGCGGCCTCGAGCTCATCCACCACCTGGGCGGCGACCGCTTCGGCGTCACCAGCCGGGTGGTGCGGGCACGAAAGGCGACCTGACGGCGACCGACGCTACCAGGCCTCGCCATATCGCTTGGTGTAGACGAACTGACCCTGGGGGTGGCGGCTGCGTGGGGCCCTTTCCCGCCCGGCGAGGGTCACGGGGAGCGCGTCGGGATCGCCCGGGTAGCCCATTGCGATACCGCAGACCGGCTCGATGCCGCGGGGAAGCTGATGTGCGTCCCGCAGGGCCTCGCGCCGTATGCCGCCCATCTGGTGCACCAACAGGCCTCGGTGGACGGCTTCGATGGTCATGGTCGCCACGGCCTGGCCGAGATCGTACAGCGCGTGACGGTTTGGCTTGCCGTTGTGCGCGAAGCGGGTGCGCGCCAGGCCCACCATCAGCACGGATGCGCGCTTGGCCCAGATCTGGTTGGCCGGCACCAAGCCTTCGAGGATGCGGTCGAAGGCGGCGGTCTCTTCCCGCCGAGCCATCAGGAAGGCCCACGGCTGGTCGTTGTAGGCCGACGGCGCCCAGCGCGCCGCCTCGAGTAGAGACTGGAGAACCTCGCGTTCCACCGAACGCTCGGAGAAGGCCCTGGGGCTCCAGCGCGCCTGGATGAGGGGGTGAACGGGATGATCGACGGTTGCGGGCTTGTCCATGCGGGCTCCCCGGAAGGGCGAACGGCAGGGTGGGTCGCTCGGGCCAGGAAGGCCTGGGAGCGTTCCCTCTGCTGAGGACGGGCCGGACCGGCCCCCCTTCCCGTAGCCTGGTTCACGCCTCGAGCCCGCCCATTGGATCAGGATGAGTGTCATACGGCCCCTGCGGGCATAAAGTAGGGGCCTTCCCCCCTGCCCACCCCCGGCTTCTCCAGGCATGCCCACCCCCTCCGAATGGAAAATGCGCGCCCGCCAACAGCTGCGGTCGCTGCAGATCCCACAGCTGCGCGAAGCGGGCGTGCTTCCCTTCGGCGACCAGTTCCTTCCGGTGGTCTCCTACCCACCCATCACCATGTACCCCCAGGTGGATGGGCAAGCTCTGCTGGCCCAGGAACCCGATCCTCCTCCCCAGCGCACCGCGGCCTACGTCCACGTGCCTTTCTGCGCCCGCGGCTGCAGCTACTGCCACTGGGTCAAGAAGATCGCGCCCTCCGCAGCCGACATCGACGACTACATCGACACGATCCTGATGGAGATGGACCTCAACCTGGCCCGCCTGGGTCGCGATGCCATCCCCGTCACCACCTGCCTGTTCGGGGGAGGCACCCCCACCCTGCCTTCGGCGGCCCAGCTCGATCGGCTCGTCACCGGCTTCCGCAAACGTTTCCCACTGGACGACTGCCGCCAGTTCAGCTTCGAGGCCGAGCCGGGCAACCTGCTGGGGCCCCAAGGCAAGGAGCGGCTCCGCGTGCTGGCCGACCACGGCGTGCAGCGCATCAGCATGGGCGTGCAGAGCTTCGAGGATCCAATCCTCGAGCGCATGCACCGCACCCACACGGCCCGCCAGGCTCTCGACGCCATCCAGGCCATACACGAGGCAGGGATCGCCAGCGTCTCCATCGACCTCATCTACGGCTACCTCGGGCTGACCGTCGAAGACTGGATCCACACCATGCAGACGGCGCTGTCGTCGGGGGCCGATGCCTGGCACCTCTACCGGCTGCGCATCGCACGCTACGGAGAGGTCCAGGGCGAGGTGCTCGACGAGTACCAGGAAGACCCGGGAGCCAACCCCGCGGCCGACCGGGTCTGGCTCATGAAGATGCTGGGCCAGGTCATGTCCGAAGACAGCGGCTACCACCAACACTTCACCCGAATCTTCTGCAAGGGCCGTGAACACATCACCCAGTTCATGTGGGACTACTGCTGCGAGGTCAGCGACGTGGTGGGCTCGGGCCCCTCGGCCTGGTCCAACCACCACCGCACCTTCACCCTCAACTACGGCGCGCTCATGGACCGCTGGCGAGAGGACGTAAAGGTCGGTCGATTGCCCGTAGAGCGCGGCATCTTCCGCGATCCCGAGACCGAGGCCCGCCGCAGCTTCCTGCTACCCCTCAAGAACGACCGCCTGATCAAGCGCAAGTTCGAAAAACGCACGGGATTGGACGTACACGCCCACTTCGGCCCCGAGATCGAGCGCCTCCGGGGCCTCGGTCTGCTGGACTGGGACGAACGCTCGGTGTGGCTCACCCCCCGGGGCCGCTTCTTCGCCGACGAGACCCTGTGGCAGCTCACCCAGCGCCCCTACGTGCCCTTCCCCGAGGTCGTGCACGACCTGATGCCAAGCTAGTCGGGCGGCGGGCGGGCGTGAAGCCCGCTGGACTTGCAGCCGGCTGGATTTGCATCCATCACGACACGGGCCACGCTGGCGGCTACGTCACGCGGAGACACGGACACGCCATCCGCAACGTCGCACGGCCACACGTCCTCGCCCAACGGTCCACGGGCCGCGCCTTCGGCTGCGTCACACGGATGCACGTCCTCGTCCTGTGATCCACGAGCCCCGCCTTCGGCTGCGTCGCACGGCTGCACGGCCGGAGGGCAGCAGCTGCCTCCGGGGCTGGCGGCGGGTGGTCCAGGGAGGTCGCGGAGACAGACGCCAAGGGGCACGAGGGTTGCTCCGGAGCGAGCCGATCCCATCGGTCCACCCCGCCCCAGAGTTGGGCGATGGCCAGCGAGCCCTCTAGCTGACAACCCTCTTTTCCCGGGCGGACCGGGGGGGGATAGTCCACAGCCATGCGCATCGCCCTGATCCTTCCGCCCCTCTGTCAGCTCAACACGCCCTACCCGTCCGTCGCCTACCTGGCTCGATTCCTGCGCGGTCACGGTCTGGGCAGCGAGCAGCACGACCTGGGGCTGGCGCTGGTGCTGCGGCTCTTCAGCAAGCCGGGCCTGTCCGAGCTCTTCGAGCACGTGCGAGGCGAAGCCGAGCGAAACGGCCTGCCAGAGCCCGCCTGGCGGATGTTGGGCGAGCGCGATCGACACCTGGCGGTCATCGAGCCCACGGTGCGCTTCCTGCAGGGCAAGGACCGCAGCCTGGCCCAACGCATCGTGGCGGGACACTACCTGCCCCGGGGTCCCCGGGTGGCCCGCGCCCTCGCCATGGGGCTGGAAGCCTTCGGCCCCATGGGCGTTGACGACCCCGCCCGCTGGCTGGCCAGCCTGTACCTCGAGGACCTGGCCGACGGGATCACGGCCACCGTGGACCCGGGCTTCGGCTTGGCCCGCTACCAGCACCACCTGGCTGCGGGGCGGGTGAGCTACGACGACATCACC
>CAZVHW010000514.1:0-5831 GCA_964626835.1 uncultured Enterobacterales bacterium | reverse complement strand
GGTAGCGACCTCCGGATGCGCTGGCCCGGCCCGGTAGACCGCGCTAGGGGGCCGACCTGGAGCCACCATGCATCCGATCATTCCCTGCTTCGAGCGTATCGTCTTCACCCTGCCTGAAGCCGTGGGCAGCCTCCAACTGCACGGCTTCGGCATCCTGGTGGCCTCCGGCTTTCTGCTCGCTGCACAGCTCGGCCAACGCAAGTGCCGCCGCGACGGGCTCGATCCAGAGGTCGTCAACAAGATGCTCTTCTGGGTGGTGGCCGGCGTATTCATCGGCGGTCACCTGGGTCACGCCATCATGTACGACCCAGCGCACTACTGGGAGCATCCCCAGGAGCTGTTCCATGTCTGGCAGGGCCTGTCCAGCTTCGGAGGCTTCCTGGCCAGCGCCATCCTCGTGGGGCTGTTTCTCAAGCGCACCAAGGTGCCATTCTGGCCCTTCGCCGACGTCATCGCCTACGGCCTGTCCCTGGGCTGGTTCCTGGGCCGCATGGGCTGCACCGCCGCCCACGATCATCCGGGACGCGTCTCGGAGTTCTTCCTGGCAATTCCGGGGATGTGCCCGGTCAGCACCGCCCGCGGCGGCGTGGACTGCTTCGTGGCCTGTCACGACCTGGGCTTCTACGAGGCCTTGTTTACCCTGGGCATGCTGATCGTCTTCCTCTGGCTCGACCGCAAGCCCCGCTTCCCTGGCTTCTTCCTGGCCTGCATGATCACCTCCTACGCGCCCGTGCGGTTCGCGATGGACTACCTGCGCCACCCATCCACCGACGTGCGCTACTACGGCCTGACCCCCGCGCAATACGGCTGCTTCGTGTTCCTGGGCCTGGGGCTCTGGCTCTTCGCCACCCGCTACAACAAGGCGCCATACCGACAGGAAGCCTGACCCGGCGGGGTCCGCTGGCAAACCTATCTATCTCTCGGTAGTTTATTCGGCGTGTTAGCCGATCTCGAGAGGTGGCCATGCCGACTGTGGATAAAAAACGACGCCCTGGACGCCCACGGAACCCAATCGCCCGCGAGACCCTGCTCGCCCTAGCCCTCGCTGCCTTCGCCGATCGAGGCTACGCCGGCGCCAGCATGGCGGAGATCGCGCGCTCGGCCGGGCTGAGAAAGGCCTCGCTGTTCCACCACTTCGTCAACAAGCAAGCCCTGTATCTCGAGGTCCTGGCGGGCATCGAGGCAAGGCTCGGCGCCCTGGTGCTGGACGCCCGCCTGGTGCACGGGCCCTTCTCGGACAGGCTGGACCGGCTGGGCGAGCTGGTGACCGACTTCTTCGGTGCCAACCCCGGCACGGCTCAGGTGTTGCTGCGTGAGCTGCTCAACCAGGGCCCCTTTCTCGAGGGCCCGGGCCGCCAAGCCATCCAGGGCACCCTCGACGGCATCGCTGCTTTCTTGCAGTCCGGCATGCTGTCCAGCGGGATCCCGTTCCAGGACCCCCACCACCTGGCCATCACCATCTCCTCGATACACATCACCTACTTTTCGGTCCCCGGTGTCTGTAGCGAACTGCTGGAGTGCGACGTGTTCGAGGGCGAAGCCACCGAGGCGCGCAAGCAGGCCGTGCTCGAGCAGATCCGGCGCTTGGTGGGCTTACCGCCGCAGGGCTGACATTCAGCGTCCCTCCGCCGGTGCCCGACCCACCGCCTCTTGCCACTCAGCCGGATCGCAGTGGAGGTCCGACATGTCCCGCATCGCCATCGCTCTGTTCGCCTGCTCCTGTGTGCACGCTCCCCCCGAGCCGGTGGTCGCGAGGCCCGAGCTACCCGAGGACGCGGCCGCTTTACCCCTCGATCCCACGATCCAAATGGGGAAGCTGAACAACGGCCTGACCTGGTACGTGGAACACAACCAGGAGCCAGCCCAGCGGGCCGCTCTGTGGTTGGTGGTCAAGACGGGCTCGGTCCAGGAGGACGACGACCAGAGCGGACTGGCGCAGACAGCGCTCTGAGTGGGGACTGACGCCCGCGAGCCGACGCGCTCAGTCCCGGGTGGCCTCGAAGCTGCCGTTCCAATCCACACCGGCGGACCCCTCGCTCCACGAACCCGAGAAGCTCCCGGCCAGGGTGTCCGTGCCGGTGAAGCCGCCCGACCAGGCGCTCGTGTCGTCGGGCATGCCCGGGTAGACCACGGTGACCTCCCCGCCGAGGTCCGGATCGGCGCTCGTGTCACCCTCGAAGGACAGCTCGATGGTGCCGCTCAGGTCACCGGAGAAGCTGCACGCGCTGTCGAGAACGAGCTGCGGCTCATCGGACTCGGCCACCGTCACCACCACGGCATCGTCGCACCGGTCGGTCCACACCGCGAAGCCTGATTCGGTCACGGTGACCTCCAGCGTACCGGCGTAGGTCCCGTCCCGGCCCGGGTCCGTATCGGCGTCACTGTCGGCGTCGCTGTCCGCATCGCTGTCACCGTCGGCGTCGCCATCTCCGTCGGCATCGGCGTCGGTGTCGGTGTCGGTGTCGGTGTCGGTGTCACCCTCGGGGGGTGGGCTGTCGTCCGAGTCGGGCTTGTCCTCACCGCAGGCGAGAGCCAGACAGAAGATCGGGATCGCGACGAAAAAGCGGAACGTCATGGCGGGAGCCCTCCACGTGGGGACGATGGCAGCAACAATCGACGTCCGCAAGCCCGACGACGAGGTTCTCGCTACTCGTGCTCGCCCCCGGTCCCGCTCGGGGCGCACCGACATCCCGTTCCACAGCCATGCACCGCCGGACCTTCACCGGGCCTCTCCCGGCCGTGCCCACCCTTCAACGGCCTGGTGCTGCCAAGCATCAACCCCAGCGACAGCAGCAGCGTCGCCGCTGCCATGACCATCACGATGAGCAGAACGGTGATCATGGCCTATGAAAAGTCGTCGAACATGACGTTCTCGGGTTCGACCCCCAGGTCCGCCAGCGTGTCCTGCACGGCGGCGATCATCAGCGGGGGGCCGCAGAGGTAGTACTCGATGTCCTCTGGGGAAGGGTGTGCAACCAGGTAGTTTTCGAGGGCGACCTCGTGGATGTAGCCGGTGGGGCCGGTCCAGGCGTCATCTTCCAGGGGGTGGGAGAGGGCCAGGTGCCACTCGAAGTTGTCGAATTGCCGGGCGATGGCGTCGAAGGCCTCGGTGTAGAAGGCCTCCCGCAGGCTGCGGGCGCCGTACCAGAAGCTGACCTTGCGACCGGTCTTCAGGCGTCTGAACTGGTCGAAGATGTGGGAGCGCATGGGCGCCATGCCGGCGCCACCGGCGATGAAGCACATCTCGTTGTCGGTCTCCCGAGCGAAGAAGTCTCCGAAGGGTCCCGAGATGGTGACCTCGTCGCCGGGCTTCAGGTTGAAGATCCAGGAGCTCATCATGCCCGGCGGAGCGTGCACCGCGTCGGGGGGCGGCGAGGCCACCCGGACGTTGAGCATGATGATGCCCTCTTCGCCGGGGTAGTTGGCCATGGAGTAGGCCCGCGTGACCTGCTCGCGGACCGTGGAGACGTAGCGCCACAGCTCGTACTTTTCCCAGTCTTCGGCGTACTCCTCGCCGATCTCGAATTCCCGATATCGGACCACGTGGGGTGGACACTCCACCTGGACGTAGCCTCCGGCTCGGAACGGTACGGATTCGCCTTCGGGTAGCTCGAGCACCAGTTCCTTGATGAAGGTGGCCACGTTGTCGTTCGAGCGCACCCGGCAGCGCCACTTGCGCACCTGGAAGATCTCCGGAGGGATCTCGATGCGCATGTCCTGCTTCACCTTGACCTGGCAGGCCAGGCGTTCGCCCTCTCTGGCTTGGCGGGGTGTGACGTGGCTGCGCTCCGTGGGCAGCAGCGCTCCGCCGCCTTCGTGCACACTGACCTTGCAGACCCCGCAGGTGCCCTTGCCGCCACAGGCCGAGGGGATGAAGATCTGCCGAGCCGCCATGGTGGCCAGCAGGGTGGAGCCCCCCGCCACCTCAATGCGGTTGTCCGGGTCGTCGTTGACCTCGATGCTCACCCGGGTGGAGGGCACCAGCAGGCGCTTGGCCAGCAGCAGCAGGCCGACCTGGGACAGGATCACGAAGGCGAACATGCCCACACCCAGCAAGCCCACCGTCAGCGCCGACATGCCATCCTCCTACAGCTCGATGCCCGCGAACGCCATGAAGGCGATGGCCATCAAGCCGGTGACGATGAAGGTGATGCCCAGACCCCTGAGGCCACGGGGGATGTCGCTGTAGCGCAGCTTCTCGCGGATGGCGGCCAGGCCCGCGATGGCCATCAGCCAGCCGGTGCCCGAGCCCAGGGCGTACACCCCGCTCTCCACGAAGGTGTAGTTGCGCTCCACCATGAACAGCGAGGCCCCCAGGATGGCGCAGTTCACGGCGATGAGCGGGAGGAAGACCCCCAGCGCACCGTGCAGGGCCGGTGCGAAACGGTCCAGGGCCATCTCGACCACCTGCACCGTGGCCGCGATGGACCCGATGAAGGTGAGGTAGCCCAGGAAGCCGAGATCCACCTCGACCAGAGACGGGTGCGCCCAGCTCAGGGCGCCCGGCGCCAGCAGCTGCGTGTAGACGACGTTGTTCAGGGGCACGGTGACACAGAGCACGAAGATGACCGCCAGCCCCAGCCCCACCGCCGTGTCCACCTGGCGCGACACGGCCAGGAACGAGCACATGCCCAGGAAGAATGCCAGGGCCATGTTCTCCACGAAGATGGCCTCGAGCAGCATGCCGAGCAGGTGTTCGACCAAGCTAGTCCTCCTCGGCCTGTTCGGGCTTGATGGTGCGGATCAGCCAGATGAGCAGACCGATGACGAAGAAGGCCCCCGGGGCGAGCACCATCAGGCCGTTGGGCTGGTACCAGCCGCCCTCGGCGACGGGAGTGAGCACGGTGTGGCCGAACAGCTTCCCGGCGCCCAAGAGCTCCCGGGCGAAGGCCACCACCAGCAGGATCACGGAGTAGCCCAGGCCGTTGCCGATGCCGTCCAGGAAGGAAAGCCCCGGGGGGTTCTGCATGGCGAAGGCCTCGGCGCGGCCCATCACGATGCAGTTGGTGATGATCAGCCCCACGAAGACCGACAGCTGCTTGGAGACCTGGAAGAAGAAGGCCTGCAGGATCTGGTCGGTGATGATCACCAGCGACGCGATGATCACCAGCTGTACGATGATGCGAATACTGGGCGGCACCCAGCGCCGGATGAAGCTGATGGAGAGGCTGGACAGCCCTGTCACGGCGGTCAGCGCGAGCGCCATCACCAGGGCCGGGATCAGCTGGGTGGTCACCGCCAGGGCCGAGCAGATGCCCAGCACCTGCAACGCGATGGGGTTGTTGTCCACCAGGGGATCGAGCAGCGCGTCGCGGGATCTCACGGGCATGACGCGCTCCCCTGGCTCTCCGCCTGCTCGAGGAAGGGGCCGAAGCCTTCGTCTCCCATCCAGAAGCGCACCAGCTCGCTGACTCCCCTGCTGGTGATGGTGGCTCCCGACAGCCCGTCCACCTGGTAGGGATTGTCCCGAGCCGAGCCGGCGGAGCCCTTGATCACCTCGATGCGGACCTGCCCGGATTCGTCGAATGCTCGCCGGCCGTCCCAACGCGCTCGCCAGCGGGGGTTGTCCACCTCGCCGCCCAAGCCCGGGGTCTCACCGTGTTTGTAGAAGGCCAGGCCGCGGATGGTGCTGCCATCGGTGTCCAGGGCCAAGAACCCGTAGAGCGTGGACCACAGGCCCTTGCCCACGACGGGGAATACCCAGCGATCGACCCGTCCCGCTTCGCAGACCTGGTAGACCAGCACGCGCCGTGGCAAGCGCACCAGGCCCGCCGGGTTGTCCACCACCACGGTGCTGCCTTCCGGATCCAGGCTCTCGCGCTTGGGATCGA
>CAZVHW010000513.1:0-5833 GCA_964626835.1 uncultured Enterobacterales bacterium | reverse complement strand
CGGCGGCGACGAGTTCCTCGTCTTCCTGCACACCGCGGGGCTCGAGCAGGTCCTGGTCTATGTCAACCGCTTGAGGCAAGCGGTCGGGCAACTACGAATCTCGGGCAAGTCACTGTCCAACCCGCTGAGCTTCTGCGCGGGCATCGCGGTCCACATCCCTGGAGAATCCCTCGACAGCCTCGTTCGGCGCTCCGACCGCGCCCTGTATCGGGCCAAGTCCGGGGGGCGTGGCCGGCTCATGGTGGCCGAGAAACCGGCAGTCCGAGGCTAGGCTACTCTTCGAGTTCCAGGAACTGCTCGCACTCGATGGGATCCTCGACCACGCACAGCTGGTCGTCGGCCAGCGGAACGCCGGCCAAGCGATCGGCCACCCATTCCAGCTGGTAGGGCAGCGTGAGGACGGCACCTTCGGAGTGATCGGCACCGGCGCACTCGAGGTAGTCGATGTCGTAGCCGTCGGCGCAGAGAGTGGGGATGGAGTCCCGCACGGTGTCGGCCACCACCAAGTCGTCGTCCTCGCTCACCACCAGCAGCACGGGAGGATCGGTGGTGCGGGGCACTCGAGCACCGTGTAGGTCGGCCAGCCCGAGGTAGCAGCTCCATGGCTCGAGGCTGTCGAGGTCACCGGAGGCCGCCGCTTCGAGCGCAGCAGGCTGGAATACCTCTTCGAGGGTGGTGGCACCGTCGCCCGAGGGGAAGTCGGAGCAGCTCTCGAGCATCTCTTGGGCGATGGCTGCCGCCACGGAGTCGTGCAGCACCTCGGACAGATCGTGGTCCGCCACGTCGTACCAGGAGTGCTGGCCAACCCAGGCCCCCACCAGGCCACCGCTCGCGGCGATGGGGTCGCGCAGGCCCGCCAACGCGATGGCGGTCAGATCGGTGGGAGGCACCAGGGCCACCGTGGCGGCCACGGAGGCCTCGGGTAGGTAGTGAGGCTGGTACAGCTCGGCCCACTGCGCGGCGAAGCCCCCCTCGGACCCACCCCACAGCACAGTCTGCTGCAGGTCGATGCCCGCCCCGGGCTGTTCGTCGGTGACGAAGGCCTGGGCCGCACGAATGGAGTCGAGGGTGGCCACCGCCGTGGCCTCGGGCACGAGGTAGGGATGGAGCATGCCCGATGGCTCGCCAAAGCCCGCCATGCCCAGGTAGTCGGGGGCGGCCACCGCGTAGCCCATCGCCGAGAAGACGATGGGGAGCGCGCTGTTTTCCATGCCACCCGCCGAGGGAGCGCAGAAGTCGGTGAAGCCCGAGGTGCCGTGGGGGAAGGCCACGATGGGGAAGCTGCTGCCATCGTCGACATCCGGCATGGTGAACACCATGGTGGCCTCGACGGACTGGCCTCGATCTTGGGTGACATAGCGGATGCGCCAGGCCTGCACGTCGTAGGACAGGGGCGAGAACTGCGTGATCCCATAGGACTCGAGCAGAAAGTCGATGGCGGCCGAACCGATGGAGAGATCGTCGGCATCGTCGGCGTCCACCACCGCACCCATGCCCTCGAGGGCGACCCAGTCGTAGGCCGCCATGCCGCAGCCACCCGTAGCCAGATCGGGCACCGCGGCTGGCTGGGCGGTTTCGCCCGTGTCGCGATCGGGGGTGCAGGCCAGGGCCGAGAGAAGGAGCAGGCTGGTGCCACGCATGGGGTATTCCTCGGAGCGAGCGCTACCTTAACGGATGAATCGTTCGGCATAGGAGCGCACGTGGCGCCCGTGGAGGATGTGGAAGCTGCGGATGCGGCCCAGCGTGAGGGGGGAGAGCTGCCCGATGGGCACATACACGATCTTCTTGTCGAAGCGAGCCGCGAGGGAACGCAGCATGGCTCGAGGCGGTTTGTCCGCGATGTAGGTGACCAGACGTTCTTCGCTGTAGAGGATCCCGGCGACGAGCAGCCGCTCGGCCTTGTCGGGGAAGGCGTTGAGGGTGGACTCTTCCCACACACCGAACATGCGGAAGGGCGGCCAGGTCATGAGCACGCCGCCATATTCGCAGCAGGAGATGCCCGGCCCCGTCATGTTGCCGAAGGGGGGCGTGGAGTAGAAGGCCATGTCGCTCTCTTCGTCGTGCTCGCCCTGCCAGGTCATGCGGTAGGGGTAGCGTCGATCGTCCGGATCGCGGTCGAAGATGATGACCACCGCGCCCACCTTGCCTCGCACCGGGCGGCTCTCGCGAACCCAGATGCGCCCATCGTGGGGCATGTTGCGGATGGTCTCCCGCAGATCGATGCCATCGAGCAACGAGGTGGTGAAGGGCTCCACCCGGGTCTGCTCGGCCGAGAGGATGCCGACGGTGCGCTGGCGCAGGAAGGCGGCGTAGCCTTCGATGCGGAGGTCTTCGGGTGGGTGGGAACACTGGTGCGCTGCGCTGGACGCGTCCAACCATTCGCCTGGATAGGCCTCGACGGGCCTGGGGCGGACGAGCTTACGCAGCATGAATCCGCTGCGTTCCTTGCGGTGGAAGTGGAAGTGTCGGGACTGCCGGCGGAGATCCCGAAGCGTGATGCGCACCGTAGGAATCTCGGCCGGGGCGTCCTGGCCGGGCCAGTGGGTGGCGGTCTGCCAGAACCACCAGGCGAAGTTGTCGTCGGCCACGCCTCGGGCAGCCAGCAACAGCTCGAAGACCCCCGGGGCGAGGGTGCCATCGACAAGGGCCAGGTTGCGTGCGTACTGAAAGAGCTGGCGCAGCTGGAGGGCCCGGAGCCGGGCCTTTTCTTCCTCGAACATGCGCTCGTCGGCTTCGTGGACCATCTCGAGCTGCGCCCGTCCACGTTCGAAGGGATCGGGACGGAGACGTTCCCAGCGGCGCTGCAGCCACGGGACCTCGCCCAGCACCTCGCGGACGCTATCGACGTGCAAGTGTAGCAGACGGACGTCGGTGCGCCAGACGCGCCCCAGCGGCATGGCCTGGGCTCGGGCGAGGGCCCGCCGCAAGCCGGGGACGTGCGCGATGCCGGTGACCACCAGCACGTCGCCTTCGAGCTGCTGCAGCTGGTGCGCCATGGCCCGCTCGCGCAGCTGATCTTCGGGCAGGAAGGAAGGCGAGAGCTGGTCGAGGAGCCGCTGGCAGTAGGCTCCGTAGCCGATACGGGACGCCGCATGGGGATCCGGAAGTCGTTCGACCTGGTCGGGGTAGGCGTCCATGTCGCGGTCGATGAAGTGGCAGGGAAGACCCAGCTCGAGAGCGGAGCGCACGGCTTCGATCAGGGGCTCGGCGGGTTCGACCAGCAGGTACACCGGGGGGTCGTCCGCTGCCCCACCCACACAGACGACGGACAGCAGGGGCAACCGCTCGACCCCCATGGTGACGGCCTGCCCCATGGTGACCGGGAGCTCGACACAGACATGTTCGGGCCGCAGCGCCCGGATGGTGGCCGCCACCACGAAGGTGGACTCCAACCGCCCGTGCAGCACCGGAACGGCCCGAATGTTCGGGGCCAGCTCGACGGTGAACGGGGTGAAGGCTTCCTTGGGGTCCACGCCGCTAGGTCTCGAGGTAGACCAGGGCCTCTTCGCCCAGGATCAGGCGTACCGATCGTTCGAGGGGGGGAGTGAAGCCGGCCTTGCCGAGCTTGAGGGCGTAGCGGCCCACGTTGATGCCGTCGCGTACGGTGAAGGGTTCCTTGGCTCGATGGGCCCGCTGCAGGAAGTCGGCCACCCAGTCGAGGATCTGCGCGTCGGCGAAGGGCAGGTTGGCCTCGAGGATGCGGCGCTCTTCGTCGCGGCTGGGGAACTCGATGAGGATCTGGGGGTTGAGCCGAGAGTGGATGTATTCGGGCAGATCGAAGGTGGAGGCATCTTCGTTCATGGTGACGCAGATGCGGAAGTCCGGGTGTGCCTTCACCTTGACCCCCGCCACGATGGATTCCACGTAGCGGCGCCGGTCGAGCAGGGGTGCGAGGGACGCCCATGACTTCTCGGCCATGCGGTTGCCTTCGTCGAGGACGCAGACCCCGCCCTGGATCATGGCCGATACGATGGGGCTGGCCACGTAGCGGATGCGGCCTTGTTCGGCGACGACGGGCTGGATGATGAGGTCCTCGGGACGGGTATCCATGGTGGCCTGGAACAGGTAGACCTGGCGCCCGAGATCTACCGCTGCGGCGTAGGCCAGGGTGGTCTTGCCCACACCGGGCTTGCCCACCAGGCGGGGATTGAGGGGGAGGTCGTCGGGATGAACGATCATCCAGGCGGCCAGCAGCTGGCGGCGCAGCTCGGGCTGACCCACCCAGACCATGTCGAGCTGGTCGGGCTGGCCGAGGTGGATGTCGATCCCATCGATGTTCACGGTGCGTTTGCGTTCCATGCCCCCAGTCTATGAACCCGGCGGCGTGGAGGCCACGGGTACAGGGGGGGGCGGACAGAACCTGTCCGGAGAGACGCCGAACATCACCAGCCCCCACGGTACCCCATCGTGGTTGGGGGCGGTCCACCCTGCGCGTGGATTCGACCTAACGATCGGTGTCGGCGTCGGTGTCGCTGTCCGTATCCGTGTCGGTGTCGGTATCGGTGTCGGTGTCGGTGTCGCCCGTGTCTCCGCTGCCGCCAGGGCCGGCGAAATAGCAAGTGTAGTCGGGCTCGCCGCAGCTGGCGGCCATGGCGCTCGAGACCAGCAGCAGCGCTCCCAGGCGTAGCTTGGTGTTCACGAGGCGCCGCGGCCCGAGGCCGAGGCAGACAGCGATGGAGACAGCGGCAAACGCGACCCACAAAAGCGCGATCAGCAGAGGAGTCCAGATCTTGGGGTCCATGGGATTTCCTGGACGAGGGTACGGCGGGCCGTGACCGAGGCATCTCCGGCAGCGGGCACAGCGCATGCCGGCTGGTCGACAGCCTAGCGGCCAGAACGGGGGCCCGCCATGGCGCCTGCCCTCATGGGCGTCGGGGGCGCCCTTCCGCCGAGATCATCACGTTGTCGCCGGACCGCCCGGTGCGGTGCGTCGGCGGCGTGCGCCAAGGAACGACGCGGCGAAGAGCAAGAGCATGTTCGAGAGTACCCGCTCGGATGTTGCCAAGCTCGAGGTACACGCACAGCCCTGGGCAGGTTCGGTGGGCGTCGGGTCTTCCGCCAGGGGTTCACAGGCCGATCGTGATTCGATGGTGGCTGAGTCGAAGAGCGTGCCATCGGTCAGCCTGGCAGCCAGGCGCAGCTCGTTTCCGACGACGTTGACCTTGACCCAGTGGTGCACCGACTCGTTGTAGAGCACCGTGTGGGGGTCGCTGTTGGGCTCGCCTATCTCGTAGAGGGAGGCGCCAGCGCCGGCAGAGACCACGTAGGGGATCCCGTTGCTGGACAGCCCGCGCTCGTAGTAGTGGTCGTGCCCGGAGAAGATGGCGGTGACACCGTATTCCTCGAACAAGGGCATCAGGACCCGCATCTGCTCGTTTCCATCGCGCGAGGTCTTGGACGAGTAGGGTCCGTCGTGCACCGCCACGAAGATCATCTCGGTCTCCTCACGCATGCAAGCCGTCTCGAGATCCTGCTGGAGCCAAGCAAGCTGGTCCTCGTCGAAGCAGCCGGCGATCCAATCACCTTCCTGCTCGCAGAGCAGCACGGTGTTCACGTGGCCGTCCAGCACGGTGAAGTGGGCGCTACCCCAGTCGAAGGAGTAGTACAGCTCGTTGCCGGGCAGGGCGAAGGCTTCCCTGAAGAGCAGGGCATCACCATCGTACTCGTCGTGGTTGCCCACGACGGGGAAGAGCGGGATGCGCTCGATCATCGGCTGCTCGATGGCGAAGAAGGTGTCCCACTGCTCGGGATCCTCGCCATCGGAGACCAGGTCGCCGGTGTGGAGCGCGAAGTCGGCGCCTTCCTGCTCCATGGCATCGGTGACGGCCGTGTG
>CAZVHW010000512.1:3819-5834 GCA_964626835.1 uncultured Enterobacterales bacterium | reverse complement strand
TACGACTCCCTGGACGTGATGATGGAGCTGGACGAGGGCGAGGACGTCGACTTCGAAGATGTGCGCGCGGTGACCGCTGCCTTGTCCGAGCACACCAGCCAGCCGACCTTCCAGGAGGTAGTGGGCGCGCTGGTGGACCTGGACGAGTTCGTGCGCATGTGGGCCGGCGAGGTCTGGACCGGGCACTACGACAGCTACAGCTACAACCAGAACAACTACCGGGTGTACTTCGACCCGGCCGACGGGAAGGCGGACATCTTCCCGTGGGATCCGGACTGGGCCTTCTACTCGAGCACCCCCTTGACCAGCCCCAGCGGACGGCTGACCGGGGCCTGCAAGGCCGATGCGGCCTGCCACGCGGCCTTCCACCAGGCCCTGTCGGATCTGATGGATGCGGTGGACGCCTCCGACCTCGAGGACCAGCTCGACACGGCCATCGAGCTCATCTACGACTACGTCCAGGCGGATCCCCGCAAGGAGACCGCGGCCAGCTCCATCACCAGCAACCAGGAAGCGGCGCGGACATGGATCCGAGGGCGCCGGGCGACGCTGGAGGCGACCAGCGGGCTGTAGCGGCTAGGGCGCGTCGTTTTCGTCCAGCCAGGCCTCGAGGAAGTCGTGGCAGTCCCCGAGGAAGCCGAGGACGAGGGTCATGGCGAAGTCTTCGGGTGTGTTGTTTTCGTCCGAGTAGACGGTCCACTGGGCTTGGAGCCGCCAGGCGCCCTCGCTGCCGGGGACGAAGAGGTTGAGGTAGGACTGCTCGTCGACGCGCATGAGATCCGAGCTGACCTCGGGGGGATCCACCTGCCAGTTGCGGTGGACCATGGCCAGGCCCGCCTCGAGCTCCACCCAGACGTACTGGTTGTGGGCCAGGCTCCAGGTCTCGAGGCCCAGGGGGAAGGTGCTGTGGAGGTCTTCCATGGCCTCCATGCGGTCGCAGCTGCGGTCCACGAAGCACTCAGGGCCGCTGAGGTACTCGCGCTCGTAGTCGGCGAAGGTGTCGGGGTAGATCTCGTCCTGCTCCACCGAGACCAGGGCCCAGGTGGAGTCCTCGACTGGGTGGTGGGACAGGCGGGTCAAGGAGAGCCCCACCATGCCGGCCGTGGTGCGGTCCTTGTCGTCCACCGCGTCGAAGGCGGCCTCGGTGAGGGCGTCCACCTCGTAGCCCTCCTGGGCCTCGTCTTGATGGGCCTCGAGCCAGGTTGTGAGCTGCTCGAGCCCTACGGTCAAGGCTTCTTGGTCTTCGTCCCAGCCGTGCTCGTACAGGTAGGCCGCAAGCTCGTTGAGGTCGTCCGGTGCCTCCGGGGGAGGCTTGCATGCCACCAGGGCCGTGGCCAGCAGCAGAGCTCGGGCGATCTCGCGCAACATTGGCCCATGGTACCCTTTGGGTCGATCCCCTGCCAGCAGCGTGCCATGCGGTTCCTCTCCATGTTTTCGGTCGTCGTTCTCGCCGGCTGTCCTCCCGCTGGCGACAGCGGGGTGGGGGACAGCGCTCCGCCCGAAGACCTCGTCCCAGAGGACCTGTCAACCTGCTTCTTCGAGCCCGACTGTCCGTACATCCTCTCCGTCGCCCATCGGGGTGCCTCTCGCCACGCACCCGAAAACACGCTCGCGGCCATCGACGTGGCGATCGAGTTGGGGACCCACGCGGTGGAACTGGACGTGCGCACCACCTCTGACGGCGTGCTGGTGCTGATGCATGACGGCACGGTGGATCGCACCACCGATGGCAGCGGTTCCGTCGACGAGATGAGCTGGGAGGAGCTGACCGCGCTCACCGTGCCCTCGGAGTTCGACGGGGTCCCCGATCAGGTCGTGCCGACCTTCCTGGAGGCCCTCGAGCACATCGCGGGACGCTTGGTCGTGGACGTCGACGTCAAGGATGCCGGAGCCGAAGCCATGGCGGTGGACGTCCAGGCAGCCGACATGGTCGGAGCGGTGTTCCTGCTCACCAAGAGCGTCGAAAAAGGGGAGGCGTACCGGGCCGCGGATCCGGAGATCGCCATCATGCCCAA
>CAZVHW010000512.1:1672-3809 GCA_964626835.1 uncultured Enterobacterales bacterium | reverse complement strand
CCCCGGCTGGGACAGCACCCCGACGATGGGGGGCATCATGCCCAACCTCGACGGTCCCGAGGAGCTCGACAGCTACCTTCACCTCGAGCCCGAGCTGGCCGAGGTGGACTTCTTGGACGTGGGGGATGCGAGCGCGGCGTTCGTGTCCGAGGGCGTGCGGTTGTTCTCTCACGGGCTGGGTTTCGAGGCGGTGGCCGTTGGCAACGAGACGGTGGAGGATACCTGGAAGGGGATGATCGAGGACGGGGCGCAGGTCATCCAGACCGACTACCCCGAGCTGCTCGTGCCGGTGTTGATGGAGCACAACCAGCAGGTGGCCGCGAGCGCCGGGTCTTGATCCTCGTCGGATCGCGCTCGGAGGATCTTGCTACACTGCCTGTGTGATGAGTACGCGACGAACGGTACGAGGGCTCGAAGACGGGGGAGGAATCTCGCGGCCTGCGGTCCTCTTCGTGATCGGCTGGCTGTCGATGATGGCGACGGGCTGCCACTGCGGCGCCACCCCCCACACCGGTGCGGCCGACCACACCGGGGATAGCACCGCCGTCAACCCGGGGCCCGAGCTGCCGATCACCATCGTCGAAGTGGATGATGCCGCCGTCGGTACGCCGACCACCTTGGCTCTGGTGCATGTCGGCTTTGGCGACGGACCCCTGGTGGGCGACACCCTCGTCAGCGTCCCCGCCACAGTGGGCGATCAGGCACTTCCCCTGCCGAGCGAGGTCCCGGACGATCATCTGGCCGAGCTGTCGCCCCAGGACGCCATCGGGGGCGCGCTGTACATGGTGGTGGTCTTCTGGGACCAAGACGAAGATGGCGTCTTCTCTGAAGGCGAGCGGATGTACGGTGTCGCCATGGACCGCTGGGTGCTCTGGCTCGACACGGACTGCTGGGAGTGCGACACCGACCAGCCCGTGGACAGCTGGCAGGTCGTGGATCTGGGCATCGCCGGGCAGTATGCCCCCAACCGTTGCGCCCTGGACGCCAGCTGGCCTCTCGAGTGGATGCAAGACCAGGGCTACCCGGTGTATCACGACCTGGACGAGTCGATCTCCGTGGTTCTCAGGGGCGGTGAGAGCGATCTGGAGCTCGCTGGAGACGTCGTCGATCTCTCCCAGGATGCGCTCCAGCTCGCGGCCTTGCCCTACCCCTGGCTCAACCATCGCGACGCGGAGTCGGCTTTCGACCAAGCGCTGGCCCCGGACCAGGACAGCTTCACGGCCAACCTGTCCTCCGAGCCACCCGAAGAAGACGACGTGGGGTCCGATCCCGACTGGCGCTACACCATGCACCTGGTGCTTCCGTACACCGACGTCGATGGCTCGGGCGGTTGGACCCTCGGTGACACCGTCGAGGGCAGCAGCACCTGTGTCGGTGGGGAGCTGGCCTGGGCCCGCTACACCAGAGCTGTCAGCACCTACCGGGGCTTCCGGTTCCTGGACTGCTACCAGGGAAATGTCGGTTGGCGTCTGGCCCACTACGACGAAGAAGGTAGCATTGAGTACCTGAGCAGCGAACAGGCCCAGCAGCTCCAGATGGACTTCACGAGCTGTCGGCTGGACTGACCATGTCGCTACGCCGCCGCCTACGAGATCCCGGGCCCCTGCTCTTCACCATGGTGCTGCTCGCCTTGCTCGCTCTCGGCCTGGCGCGGGCGGGTTCTCATCCGCTGACGGACCGCGGCCACGCCGCACCGGTTCTGGCCCTGATGGTCCGGTCGCTGCTGTGGGCGGGGCTCGCTGTCTGGGTAGGCCTGGGATTGCAGCGCCCTCGGCCACCGGCCCGCGCGCTCCTGCCGATCGCATTCGGGTTGGGTCTGGGCACCGGTGCGTTCTCGGGCGTCGCGCTGCGGTTGGCCGCCGGCCGCGTGCCCGTGACCGCGCCGCTCATGCCCGATCCGGGAGGCTTGGGATCGGGATGGTTGCTGGTGCTGGCCGTCGTGGTCGTCCTCCTGGCCCCGATCGGCGAGGAGTTCTTGTTCAGGGGCACGCTCTTCTCTCGCCTCGAGGCCACCTACGGGACGGGCAACGCCATCGTGGCCAGCAGCGTCGCGTTCGCGCTGTTCCATCTCTCCCCGGTTCACCTGGTGGTAGCTGCGGTGGCCGGCTTGGCCCTCGGCTGGTTGCGGGCCCATTCA
>CAZVHW010000512.1:0-1662 GCA_964626835.1 uncultured Enterobacterales bacterium | reverse complement strand
CCTTGCGTGCTCGCTCATGGCGTGCACAACGCGGTCTGGCTTCTCGGAGGCCTGCTGGGGTCGGGGTGACGTGCGGCGCTACCAGCTGGCGGGCTCGGCCGTGAAGCCTAGGGCCGCCGAGATACCGGGAGCGCCCCCGTCGAGCTCGATGTCCGCGATGTTGTCGCTGGAAAGGAGAGCCTCGATGGTCTCCAGGAGCTCTTCCTTGGTCTGATCGCCGTAGCCTTCTTCCGGGATGAGGGGCTCGACCACCTGAACCATCAGCTGGTCGACCGGGATGGCGCCACCGAGGGTGCAGGTCGTGCCGTCAGCGGTCAGGTCGCCCAGGGCGATGGCGTCGTTCACCGGGATCATGATCGCGGGTTCGTCGGGGTAGAAGGCCACCGGGATCTGCACGTCGTTCGGCCCTAGATCGACGGCGCTCTGGTCCAGAAACACCCCCTCGAAGCGAGAGTAGGGGGCTCCATCGCCGTCGTAGGACTGCTCTTCGTCCAGGACGAGCGTGCCGTCGTCTTCCAGGTCGCCAAGCAGCAGGTCGTAGGACAGATCGAGATCGAGGTAGCTGGCATCGATGAGCTGGACCAGGTCGCCGGCCTCGAGGGCGGACGCGATGGTTGTGTTGAGGCCATCGCGAGACATGTCGTCTTCGACCGCCATGTCCAGCAGCGTGAGCACGGAGGGGAGCTTGTTGTTGACCTCACCGTCGCCGTCGAGGTCGTAGCCTTCGCCCGTGTCGAGGATCTCCATGGAGGTCACCCGGTAGCTTCCGGTCTCGAAGTCCGAGGGCGGCTCGTCGGGCGTGGTGTCCGAGTCGCCGGTGTCGTCGGAGTCCGGCCCGGTGTCGTCGGCGATGCCGGTGTCGTCCTTCGTGCAGGCGCAGACTGCCAGAGCAGCGAAGAGCGAGAAGATGGAAGTGCGAACCATGGAAATTCCTCCTGGGCTGCTAGATTCCCCCTAGCGCATTTGGGGTTCGCGGAACAGTGGCTCTTTACCGCGCCTGGCTGGTCGGATAGTCGCGCCCCCCAACCCGTCTCCGGAGCTGCACATGGCATTGCTCGACCTGTTGCTCGCCGACGACGCCCTTGCCTTCAACGCGGCGAGGGGTCGACATGCCTCCCCGTCGCTCGCCATGGCCGACCTCAGTGGGCGGAAGCTCTCCGGGGTCGACCTCACCAAGGCGGATCTGGAGAATGCCGACCTGTCCGGGACCGATCTGAGCGAGGCCGTGTTGGTGCAGGCCAAGCTGGATGGCGCGGACCTCACCAAGGCCGATCTGCGCTGTGTCCTGGGCCATCGCTCCCGCTGGCGCGGCGCCTACCTGGGGGATGCCCGCCTGGACGAGGCCGAGCTACCGCGCTCGGACTTCTCGGATGCGGAGCTGCCCAGGGTGCGGGCAGAAGGCCTGGACCTCGCGGGCGCGCGCCTGCGCAATGCGGATCTGGAAGACGCCCAGCTCCCCGGAGCGCGGCTGGTCAGGGCTTCCCTTGTTGGAGCCAACCTGGCCAGCGCGAAGCTCTCCAAGGCCGATCTGTCGGGCGCCGATCTGTCGGGCGCCGTTCTCGACGAGGCGCGCATGCCCGGCGTGGTGGGGGTGGGGGTCAAGCTGGCAGGTGCCTCGCTGAGGGGTGTGGACCTCACGGGCGCCATGCTCGAGGGGGCGGA
>CAZVHW010000511.1:0-5835 GCA_964626835.1 uncultured Enterobacterales bacterium | reverse complement strand
TGCTGTCTGACCGGACTCCACCGCCCCTTCGCGAGTCCGCCGACGCTGGAGACCGATCCCGGCCCGATGCCCTTGGGTTGGCCCTGGCCGGGCTGCTGCTGCTTGCCCGTCTTGGGGCCCTGGACGTCTTTGCGGCCCTTGCGGCGCTTGCGCGGCTTGCTGGGCCCCTTGCTGGCCTTGCGGTGGGCGATGGGGGCGCGCAGGCCGTGAGCCGAGCGCGGGCTGGGACCCGGGTGCCTGGTAGCCATCGGTGGACGCGCCGCGGTGGCCCAGGGCCGGGAGCAGGCTGCTGGCTGTGGAGGCCGGGGCTTCTGCCGGGAGCACCGCCATGGCGGCGTGGGCTCGAGCTTCGGCGTCGACCTCGGAGCGATCGCTTGGTTGGGAGACCTGCAGCCCGGAGCCGGCGTGGGGGAGGCGACCTTCGTCGGCCTGGACCACGTGGGCCAGCTCGTGGGCGATCAGCCGTTGGCCGCCCGGGGTGTCGGGGTTCCAGGCGCCGGGGCCGAAGAAGAGGTCGGCACCGGTGGCGAAGGCCTGGGCCTCGAGGGCGGTGGCGGTGCGGGCGGCCTGGGGATCGGTGTGGACGCGGACGTGGCCGAAGTCGTGGCCGAAGGCCTGCTCCATGCGCGCACGGACCGCGGGGGGGAGGGGCCTGCCCGTGCCGCGGCCTGCTCGGCGCAGCACCGCGGGAACGGCGTCGGAGCCTAGTAGGGGGGCCGGACGGGCCAGCTCGGAGCGCAGCCGGGCGCGGAGCACGGACATGGTGCCGGTGGCGGGCAGCCTGTCCTGTACGTCCACGCCTGCGATGCCGAGGCTGAGGGTGTCTGCGGCCGCGCCCGCCAGGCCCTGGGGTGCGGTGGTGGTCAGGGCGTCCAACAGGGCTTGGTTGCCAACCCGGGCCTGGATCTCGCTGGCGGCGTGGGACGCTGGGGTGCGCTCGGTACTGGTTTCGGTCCGGACCTCGCGGATCTGCTCGGTCGACGAAGCGAGGGACATGTCGAACTTGCGCTTTCTCCTCTCTTTGCTCCTGCGGCTCATGCTCGCCCCCCCGGGTGGAGAGTGCGTGGGAGCGAAGTGACGAGAGCCTTTTGGACGGCGGCCTTTGCTTGTTGCTCGTGACTGCCGCCGACGCGAACGCCGGCGCCGTCTATGCCTGGGGTGTCGTCGCCTCCTGGGGACTCGCCCGTGGCGGTGCGGAGATCGCTAGTGGAGATGCGCGTCGGAGCCGGCCTGGCTGCGCGGAGGGGGGGGCTGCGGAGGACGGTGGCCCGTGACCGGTGGCGAGGCGGGCGTCTGCGGTCGCACTTCAGGGTGTTGCGTCCCGGTACGGGAGTGGGCAGCGCGGCCGGTGAGGGGAGGTGGAGCTTGGCGGGCTTTGCGGTGCCCCCGCACTTGGGCACGGGGCCCCTGCCGCGGGCCTTGCCGGGCTTGACCTGCACCACGCGACCGCCCGTGCGGGCGGAGGGTGCCTTTGTGGCCTTGTGCGGAAATGCGGAGCCCAGCTGGTCGGGGCGCAGACCCGGGCGTGGCGTGGAGGTGGCGAGCTGTTGGGCGGCGGAGGCGGATGGGTGCTTGAGGGCCTGCGACGCAGAGCCCGCCGTGGCGCTGCTCGAGCGTGACCATCTCGTCCCGTGTTGCTTGCCGCGACTGGACAGCACCTCTATGTACCTGCTTCGATATGCACCCGCGGAATATAGCCCGAGGGGGAGTCAATCGCGGGGCTTATTCGACCTTGGAGGGCCAGCTGAGTGGGTTCGAGGAACGCACGGCGTGTTGGCATGGCACTCATATGGTGGTGCACGATGTCCTGGAGCGGTTGGGCGGCCTTTTCCGAGCGAGGCTCGAGAGCATCGGGGCGGGGTTCATCCCCGCCCGTTCTGCGAGACCCAGACGGGCGGACGTAAAGTCCGCCCCTACGTTTGGTTTTCGGCATATCCCCGCTCATCGGTGCTCGTCCTCGGAGAGGGCTTGTTTTCGAGACGAGGGAGCCGGTGGACGAAACGATGACCGAAGCCGGGTTCGCGATAGCCTGGGGCGCACGACGTGATAACTCGAGTGCGAGCCGACCTTCTCCGCGTGCGGGGCCACGTCGGCCTCCCGTCGTGCTGCCCGTCCCGTTGGATACCCGGAACTCCGTCAATGACCGCTCCCGAAGAACCCGCACCCCCCAACAAGCGCAGACTCCGCCCCCGCCTGCGCTGGCCCAAGCGCCGCCTGCCCAGGCGGCCAGGATGGGTCACGAATCTGGACGCCTGGCTCGCCGGCGTGGTGGTGGTGCACCCCAACTGGCTCTCCGCCGCGCGCCTGTTGGTGGTGGCTCCCTTGCTGGTGCTGGGGCTGCGCCAGGCCCGCGCCCTGCCCACCAACCCCTTGATCATCACCGGCCTGTTCCTGGCCTACGTCGCGCTGGACTACCTCGACGGTGTGGCCGCCCGTCGCCAGCGGGTCGAGGCGGAGAGCGGGCGTCTGCTGGACAAGCTGGCGGCCTTGCCTCTGCTCATCGGCCTGTGCGCCCTCTGCTACGACTGTCTGCCCATGGCCCTGCTGGGAGCACGCGTCGGGCTGGAGATCGTGCTCATCGTGCTGTTCCTCGTGGGCCGAGGCCGCCGTCGATCGGGTCGCCTGAGAACCGGCCTCGAGTACACCACGCTGTTGGCCATGCTGATGGTCAGCCAGGGTTGGGCACCGCGGCTGCTCACGCCGCTCCTGGTCAGCTGGCTGCTGGGCATCAACATCGCGTTCACCTCGGTGGTCGTGCTCACCGCCGTCAAGGTGCTGCAGAAGCGCTTCATCGCCGACGCCCTGTCGGCCTCCAATCTGCTGTGTGGCATCGCCTCCATCCGTTTTTCGTTCGCAGAACGTTTCGATCTGGCGCTGTTGTTCCTGATGATCGGCGGCACCTTCGACGGCTTCGATGGGGCAGCGGCTCGGCGCTGGGGAGGGACCAAGTTTGGCGTGTACTCCGACGACCTGGCCGATGGCATCAACTTCGGGCTGGCCCCGGCCGTGGCGGTCTGGTTGTTGTTCGACAGCTGGGAATCGGCGGTGGTGGGGGGCTTCTACCTGTTCTTCACCTGGGGTCGGCTGGTGTACTTCACCCTCGACAAGGCCTACTCCGACCCGTCTCAGTTCGCGGGGGTGCCCAGTCCGGCCGCTGCCCTGCTCGTGATGTGTGGCGTGGTGCTGTTCGCCACCCAGCCGCTGCTGGTGGGCCTGGTGGTGGGTGTGGCCTGCGTGTTGATGTTCAGCTTCGACACCAACTGGCGGCACGTGGGCCGGGCCATGGGTACCAATCGCCGCATCATCTACGGCATGCCGATGTTCCTGCTGTCGTTGCTGCTCGGCTACGTGCTCTGGGGGCTGTACGTGCCGGTCACGCTGATGTTGCTGGCCATGCTGATCTACGGCTTCCTGCCCTCCATGATGCACTTTCGCGATGTCATTGGGCGCTGGAGGGCCGATCGCGGCAGCCAGGCGGCCACGCCCTGACGTCAGCCGGGTTCCCGTCGAATTGCCGAGATGAGCCCTCACCCTCGACGTCCTACGCGCCTCGCTGTTTCCTGATAACTGGTAGCAGACGGCTTTCATCCCCGGAGGCACCCATGGGTCAGCGCGAAGCCCACCTCAACCGCGTCAAGAACGGCACGTTCGACCTGCTGGTCATCGGGGGTGGAATCACCGGTGCAGGGGTAGCGCGGGATGCGGCCCGCCGCGGGCTGAGGGTGGCGCTACTCGAGCGGGCCGACCTGGCCAGTGGCACCTCGAGCCGCTCCAGCAAGCTGGTGCACGGCGGGTTGCGCTATCTCGAGCTGTACGAGTTCGGGTTGGTCTTCGAGTCTGTCAGCGAGCGTCGCGTGCTCATGGACATCGCTCCGCACCTGGTCAAGCCGCTGGCCTTCGTCTTCCCCGTCTACGAGAGCTTCGGCCGGGCAGCCCTGATCGACATCGGTCTGTGGCTGTACGACGGGCTGTCGCTCTTCCGCTCCCCCAAGATTCACCGCCGCCTGGGCAGGAAGGCCACGGCCAAGGCCGAGCCCACCCTCACCACCCAAGACCTCAAGTCCGCGGAGCTGTACTACGACTGCGCCACCGACGACGCGCGCCTGACTCTCGAGACCGCGCTGGATGCCACGCGGGCCGGCGCCCAGGTGGTCACGTGGTGCCCGGTGGACGGCTTCCTGCACGACGACCGCGGCCGTGTGGTGGGTGTGGAAGCCCACGATCTGCTGGGCGACCAGCGCTTCGAGGTCAAGGCGGGTGCCGTCGTCAACGCCACGGGTCCGTGGACCGATGGCCTGCGGGCTCGGGCCCTGGGTGGGCAGCTGCGCGAGCTGCTGCGTCCGACCAAGGGCGTACACATCGTGGTGGACCGTGCCAAGCTGCCCGTCCAGCACGCCGTGGTGCTCATCCACCCCGAAGACGAGCGCGTCCTGTTCGCCATCCCCTGGGGCGAGCGCACCTACATCGGGACCACCGACACCGACTGGGACGGCGACCCGGCGCTGGTAGCCGCCGACCTCTCGGACGTGGACTACCTCATCCACGCCTCCGCCCACTTCTTCCCCGATCACGCCCTGCACTACGACGACGTCATCGCCACGTGGGCTGGGCTGCGTCCCCTGATCAATCAAGAGGGCGTGGCCGAGTCCCAGGTCAGCCGCGAGCACCAAGTGGACGTCGAGGCCAACGGCATGGTCACCGTGGCAGGTGGCAAGCTGACCACCTACCGGCGCATGGCGGCCGAGGTCGTGGACAAGGCGCTGGACGTGCTGCGCATGTGCGGCTGGGAAATGGGCGCTCCCCGGCACGCTGATACCGCGCGCGAGCCCTTGCCTGGCGGCGTGGGATGGCCCCGGGACGACGACGACAGCACCCTGGTGGCCGACATCGTCAAGGCCTCGGGCCATCAGTTCGGCGAGGACACGGCCCGCTACCTGGCGGGCAGTCACGGCATGATCGGCATGGACGTGGCGGTGCTGGCCGCCAGCCGTTCCGAGCTGTCCGAGCGGTTGGTGCCGGGTAGGCCCGAGGTGCTCGCCTGCGTGGAATGGGCCGCGACCCGAGAGCTGGCCGCCACGGTAGACGACGTGCTGCAGCGCCGCTTGCCGTTGTTCTTCAAGGACACCGACCAGGGGCTGGGATGCGCCGAGCGCGTGGCGGAACACATGGCCGCCCTGCTGGGATGGTCAGACGAGCGCCGCGCCCAAGAGCTCGAGCGATACCGCCACGAGGTGGCCTTGTCGCGCACCTGGCGGCAAGAGCTGGTCTAAACCATGCGCCTGGACGTCGTTCCCGACAACATCCTCGAACGGCTCGTGCTTCTCCTCGGCGTTGTACCGACCCCGTTGGTGCAGGTCAGCTGGGGCATGGCCGGCTCGTCCACAGTCATCGCGGGGGCGCGGCTGGGCGTCTTCGCCTTGCTGGAGGGTCGGGAGCTGACCGCAGCCGAGGTCGCCGAGGGCCTCGAGACCCACCCTCTGGCCACCGAGACGCTGCTGAACGCCCTGTGCGGGTTTGGCTGTGTGGATCGCAGCGGCGAGCGCTACCGCAACTCCAAGAGCGCCAGCAAGTGGTTGGTACCGGGCACCAAGGATGGTCTGCACGACGCGGTGCTCTTGCTGGGGCTGATCCAGGACGGCTTCCACGATCTGGAAAAATCCGTGCGCACGGGTGCGATCATGGACTGGCACCATGGTGGCCACGGCCCAGAGGTATGGGAGCCCTACCTACGCGGCCTCTCCCAGCTGGCCAAGCTGCCGGCCGGCGAGGTGGCTCGCAGGTGCAAGCTTCCAGAAGGGGCCGCGCGGCTGCTCGACGTGGGTGGCGGGCACGGTC
>CAZVHW010000510.1:0-5870 GCA_964626835.1 uncultured Enterobacterales bacterium | reverse complement strand
GTACTCACGGTGACCCGCTGGGCGTCGGGATCGCCCACCAGCCAGCGCATGGCGTGCTTCCAGAAGCGCAGGTAGGCCTGGTTGCCCCGACCACGACCGGCCTCGGCAAAGGCCCAGCGCCAGGAGGTGTCGGCGGTCAGCGCCATGGACCGCCCCGCACCCACGCTTCGCACGGCCACGACCGGCAGCCCCTCGCCACTGGAGGTCTCGAGCGAAGGGTGACGCAGCAGCACCGTTCCCCCCTTCGCCGCCCCCAGGGTGAGGTTCAAGCCGTCCAGCGGCGAGAGCGCATCCCAGAGAGCCTGGCTGTGGTCGGGATCCGAAGCCATGGCGGTCACGGGGTGCAGGCGCCCGGCCGGGGTGAGCCGAGGTTGGAAGGGCGCCTGATCGACGGCGGCATCCTGGGGCACTCCGAGCGCCACCGGCAGGATGTCTTCCATCGCGGTGGATGAGTAGTCCCCCAGGTCGAAGCTGCGGTCTCCCCCCACCATCACGAAGGCTCCACCGGCGCGGACCCAGTCGGCGACGTTCTCGAGCAGGTCTCCACCCTGGTGGCCGAAGTAGGGCTCGTAGTCGAAGTTCTGGAACACCACCAGGTCGAAGCCGTCCAGTTCTTCGGAGAACAGCTCACGATAGGGGAAGGGGATGAGCGCCAGCTCGTCGTCGCCATAGCCTGCGGACATGTCGTCGCGCGTGCGCAGGATGAAGAAGCTGACCAGGTCCACGGCCGGGTCCTGCTTGAGGAAGCGCCGGAGGAACTTCTGGTCCACCGAGGGGCTTCCACAGACCTGCAGGACCCGCATGCGGTCTCGCACGACCCGCACGACCACCGCCATGGAGTTGTTGCCTGGTACGGCGTCGCCAGCCTCGACCGGAGTCTCGACACGGAACGCGTGCCGGCCGACCTCGGTGGGGGTGACGCGAAACACCACCTCTCCGTTGCCTGCATCGTCGAGTTGTACGGATTCCCGGGCCACCAGGGAGCCATCCCGGGACAGGGTGACCGGAACCTTGGCTCCTTCGAAGCCGGGCCCCGCGAGGCGCGCCCGCAGCTCGAAGGGGGTGCGGATGAAGGCGAATCCTCCGCTAGAGACCGAGGCCACGCTCAAGTCCACCAGATCCTCGCCGCGCCCCAGCCCGTACAGCGTGAGCGGCCCGGGAAGCGCCGGCAGCTCGAGCGCTGCACCCGCCCGCCAGCTGCTGCGCCAGGCTCCCCGGTCCAGACCGTCCGTCACGACGGCGATGCCGGACAGCCGTTCGCCCGCGTGCCGCTCGGAAAGGGCCCGTAGGGCGAGACCGAGGTCGGTGTCCGCATCGGCAAACGTGCTGGCGGCTCCCGGGGTGAGCGCGCTCCCGAAGTGGAACACCTCGGCGTCGGGCCGTCCGATGGCCTCGAGCGCCGCGGGAACCGCATCGGCGCGACGACCCTCGCCTTCGCGCACGCCCATGGAGAGGCTGTCGTCCACCAACACCACGAAGCGGCCCTCGAGATCGTACCCACCTCGCTGGATCCAGCTGGGCCGTGCGAGAGCCCAGAGGAGTGCTGCCGCTACGGGCAACAGCAGCAAGAGCTGCAACCCCCGCGTCGTGCTCCCCCGAGCGGTGACCCAAGAGAGGACCAGCAGCAGAACCACGCCGAGCGCAGCAGCAGCCAGGACGACATCGGCGGCCGCGAAGACCAGCTCGCCAGTGCCAGGCTGCCAACCTCCCACGAGCCAGGTCAGCGCGCTCATGGCTCGATCCTCCCGTCTTCCATGAGCTTGCGGACGTGGGTGATGTCTTTCTTGTAGTTGGAGGTCAGGGCGTACAGGACCAGGTTGATCCCCAGCTTGACCGATTCCCGCCGCTGCAGTGAGCCACCGGGCACGACCGGGTAGGCGTCGCGGCCGTCAGGCGCCCTGGCCAGCGCACCCGAGAGGTCGTTGCTGCAGTACACGAGCGGGGTCACCTCGCCCACCGAGATGCCCTCGAGGTAGGGCAACAAGCGCAGTCGTCCCTGAGGCTGATGGATGAGGAAGAAGGACCGGTACAGACTGTGGTCCGCGGGTAGGGGCGCCAGGGGCCGCGTGGGAAACAAGCGAGCGCAGAGATCCCGCACCGAGCGGTCAAACGCGCTGTCCGTCACACCGGAAGCGTCGTCGATCAGCAGGAAGCCCCCGTACTGCAGGTACCGAGCCAGCTGCTCCACCGCTTGGGAGGACAGGGGAGGCAGGGCGTCGTCCCCCACCAACACCGCGAAGGGATGATCGAAGAGCGCGGGGTCGTCAGGCTCGAGGGTGACGGCGCGGGCCATCGTCTCGACGCTCGTGGTCTCGGCCACCTCGTACAACAACCTCAACCAGGCACTGGGCCGGCTCGAGGTCCCCGACGACAGCTGCAGCTCAGCCACGTCGACCTTGCTGGCCTCGCCCAACGCCAAGGCCGAGCGGGGCCACACCAGCAGCGCGCTGGCGCCGGCCTGTAGCAAGTGTCTACGGGTCCAGGTCACGACGCCTCACCCGTCCGCGCCACCGCGGCCTGCGCCAGCAGCAACAAGAGCGCCAGGCCGAGGGCCCCTGCACCCAGGCCCACCCGGCGCTGCAGCACCGACGGGTCCAGCTCGGTCTCGATGGTCTCGAGGTGTTCGAAGCGACGCACGTCCGATTCCACGGGAGGGGTGTTCACGGCCACCCAAGCAAGGGGGGGCGAGCCGGGTAGTGCGAGGGTGTAGGCTCCCGGTTGGTCGGGGATGAAGACCAGGCGCCCGGGTAGATGGCGAACGGCCACCGCGGTGCCCTCCGGATCGAGAACCGTGGGCTCGAGCTCGGGAGCGGGCAGCTCGACCTCGACGGGTTGCCCCACCGATCCCTGGAAACGCGCGGTCGCCCCACCGGTCTCTGCGCCGAGCCAACCGACCAGCCGCTGGATCGTAGGGAGGAAGACCGCCTGCAGTGGCATGTTGCCCCAGGCCAGGTCCACACTGCCACAGAGAACCAACACCCGGCCCTTGCCCACTCTGCGGCCCACGAGGAACGGCAGGCCGTTGGCCAGCCGGAGGTGGACCGTGACCTCCTCGGACTCCTCGAAGGCTTCGAAGACGAGCAATCGCCGCTGGTACACCCGCGAGAAGCCCGCCCGCCCCATCAGGCCGAAGGGAGCGAACAGGCCACCGACCTCGGAGCCGGAGGGAGGAATCACCGCCACCCCACCCGCGGCGTCCAGGTCTACCAGGTTGCGGGGGGACCGCAGGGTGGCCGGGAGAAGCTGGGACAGCGCCGCGTTGTACCGCTCGATGGCCATGTTGTCCCCCGCGCTGATGACCAACCCACCGCCCTGGCGCACGAAGGCGGAGAGGCTGTCCGCCAGGGGACGGGGATCGCCGACGTTGGAGAGGAAGACCACCCGGTGGCGCTCCGGATCGAGCTTGCCGATCCCGGCAGGGGCCGTAATCTCCGGTGTGATTCCCGTGCCGAGCCTGCCCCAGGGCGCCAAGGCGCGCTCCAGAAAGTAGACCTCGGAGCGGATGGGGGACGGCCCTGGATCGCCGTCCACCACCATGACCCGGCTGGCGCCCACCCGCGGAAGGTGGAACCAATACCCGTCGTCCGCGGCGAGTACGCCGTCGTCCACCTGCACGCGGCCCACGCCGCCGGGGACCTCGGGGGGGACCGTGAACAGCACCTCCACCGGTTCCTCGGGCGCCAGGTCGACAAAGGCGCTCATCCGAGAGTCGTCCGGGAGCACGGCGGTGACCATCACCTCGACGGGTTCGGACCCGAAGCTGGCCACCGTGGCCCGCAGGCTGCCCCCTTCGACCCCTTCCCCGAAGGTCACCTCGCGCACCAACACGTTGTTGGCAAGCTCGTGGCGGAGGACGCGGGGGATCACCCGCGCGCCCTGGGCGAGCAGTCGCTCGAGCTCGGTGGCGCTCGAGGCCACCGTGCCAGGCCCGGCCTCGTCGGAGAACACCACGACCTCGCCCGCCTCGCCAGCCAACAACGCGCGAGCGTGACGCAGGGCCCCGGCGAGATCGGTGGGACCGGAGCTGGCCTCGAGCTCCTCGAGCTCCTCGAGGACCCGGGCGTGGTCCTCGGTGAGCCCCGGGATGACCGCACCAGCTCCACCAGCGCCGGCGCACGTGACCGTCAAGCCCACCCTCACCCCATCCGGCAGATCGGCCACCAGCTCTCGAGCTCGCTCCCGGGCCATCGAAAACAGGGTGGGCCCGCTCGGAGCTCCCGGAACACCACGGCGGAGGCCCATCGAGAGACTGTTGTCCACCACCACGACCAGGCGACCGCTGCCCCCGACCCGGGGGGTCTCGTCGGGCAGCCGCAGCTCGGGACGAGCCGCTGCCAAGACCACGAGGAGCACCGCGGCCAGCCGCAGCATCAGCAGGACGAGGTCTCGCAGGCGCCGCCGGCGGCGAGTGCGCCGCAGCAAGCGCTCGAGCAACATCATGGCCCCGAACGCCTGCCTCTCCACCGGGCTCCGACGGGCCAGGTGGGCCAGCACGGGCCCGGCGAGCAGGACGAGCAGCCCGAGCGACGTGGCGGCGAGGAAGCCGAAGCTCATGGGCCGGTCCAGAGAAGACGCATGAGGGGATCGGTCAAGGGCTGATCGGTGGGCACGGACAGGTAGCGGCCCTGCCAGGCCACGACCAGGCGCTCCACTTCGGTGCGCCACGCATCCACGACCCGCCGAAACTCATCCCGAAGCTCGGCGGGGTCGACCGGCAGCGTTTCACCACCTTCGGGGGAGAAGAAGCGCGCCACTCGCGGGAACTGCAGGTCCAGCTCTCCGGGGTCTTGCAGGTGGAGCACCCGCAGCTCACCCCGTCGCTGGCCGAGGGCTCGCAGGGCTGCGCTCCAGCTGTCGGGCTCTTCCATCAAGTCCGAGATCAGCACGACCAGCGAGGTCCGTCGGAGCCGAGAGGCCAGCCCGGCGAGCCCTTCACCCAGGTTGGCCCGACCGCTGGGCTCGACGCTGGCCAGGGCCGCGAGCACCCGGCCCAGGTGACGTCGGCCACGCCGGGGAGGTAGCACTGCCCATGGCGTTCCCCGCCCCCCCATGACGTACAGGCCCACCGGCTCGCCCTGCAGCTCGAGATACCAGGCCAAGGTGGCCGCGAGTCGAATGGCGTAGCCGAGCTTGCTGCCCTGGAGGCTGGTGACGCCGGTGCTCATGTCTCCCGAGGCATCCAGGACGATCCAGGTGGGCAGGAGGGACTCGGCCCGATGACGCCGCACCACAAGACGGTCCGTTCGGGCGGCGACCCTCCAGTCCAGGTCGCGCAGCGGATCGCCCGGCGCGTACTCCTTGTAGTCCTCGAAGGCCACGGAGGTACCCACGGAGCGGCCAAGGTGGCGACCGTGCTTCACACCGTCCACCGCTCGCCCGGCCACCAGGGCCAGGTGTCGAATGCGCGCCAGGACCTCGGGTTCCCAGAGGGTCACGGAGCCGGCACTTCTTCGAGCAGGGCCTTGACCACCTGGGCGGAACCAACCCCGGAGGCTTCGGCCTCGAAGTTGACCACGATGCGGTGTGCGAGCACCGCGGGTGCGAGAGCTCGAACGTCGCGCTCGTCCGGCAGCTCGCGTCCTCGCAGCAAGGCCCGAACGCGCGCACCCTGCACCAGGTACTGGCTGGCGCGCGGACCGGCGCCCCATTGGATCCACCGTCGTGCACCCTCGGCTCCTGGCCCCGAGGGACGTGTCGCCCGCGCGAGGCGCACGGCATAGCGCCGCACGTCGTCGCTGGTCGCAACCTTGCGCACCAGCTCCCGCTGCCGGAGAAGATCCTCGAGGGACACCACCGGCGGGACCGCGGGCAGTTCGGGCCGCAGCGTGCGGCGCACCACCTCGACCTCCTCCGCCTCGCTGGGGGAGTCC
>CAZVHW010000509.1:0-5886 GCA_964626835.1 uncultured Enterobacterales bacterium | reverse complement strand
TTCAACCCAACGAGCGAAACAACAAGGCCGCCGCGGCCCATCTCCGCCAGGCCGTCAAGCTCGCCCCGCGGGCTCCCGAGGTGCGCTTGGTGCACGCCATCCTGCTGGCGGCCCAGGGCGACCCTCGCTGTCAGCCGGCCCTCGAGCTGGTGGCGGGGCACGCCGGCATGCGGCCCAGCCTGCGCAGACTGGCGCGTTCGACCCTCGAGATGCTTGGCCAGCTCCTGGCCACGCCCTGAGCTAGTCTGCTTCCACCACGCCCAGGAAGAACGGCGCAGGGTAGCTGCTGTAGGTGCTGAACAGGCCCAACAGCCAGATACCTTCGCCCTCGAAGCCCGTGAACGCTGCGCCGGAAGCATCGACCCCCCCCGTCAGCTCGAAGTCTCCCTTCCCGCCGATCTCGGCCGTGTACTGCTCTTCGGCGACCAGCTCGAGGTCGAGGTACTGCTGCTCCATCTCCTCGATGGTCAGGCTGTAGCGAGCGAGCATGACGTGAACCTGGCGCGTGTTCCCGGTCCCGGCCTGGTGTATCCTCCCCCCCCTGCAGGAGCCCCGATGCGCACGTTCGCCCTCGCCACCCTCGCCCTCCTCCTCTCCTCCTGCTCCTGCCAGGACGGCCTCGGCGACAGCCAGTCCGGGCCGGGGGATACCAGCGACTCTCCTCCCGGGGACAGCTCCCACAGCGAGCGGCCAGGTGACACCCAGGACAGCCAGCCCGCCGACAACGTGGTGGACTGTGACACCATCTCCGATCTGCCCAATGGGGTGGAGCACACCTTCTACGAGACCAATCCCACCTTCGTGGAGCCCGTCGACGACGAGCACTGGTGGACCTATTCGGACCCCGAGGCGCAGGGCATGGACGCCACCTCCCTCGAGCGGGGGGCGCGGCAGCTGGACGATCTGCCCTACGTCACCAGCTTCATCGTGATGCGACACGAGGTCATCGTGATGGAGCGCTACCTGCACGGCAAGCAGGCCTTGGACAGCGACGCCGTGCACTCCTCGTCCAAGAGCATCCTGGCCGACGTTGTGGGGGTGGCCCAGCAGCGAGGCCACCTGCCCGATCTGGATCAGCCCATCGCGGAGATCCTCCCCGACTACTTCGACGAGGTGGACGATACCCGCAAGCTCGACATCACCATCAGGCACCTGCTCACCATGACCGCGGGCTTTCGCTGGGTGGAGGACTTCACCGAGTACGCCATCGACGACACGGACGACTGGCTGCAGGCCATCGTCGACCTGCCACTGGTGGCCGATCCCGGCGAGGAGTTCGAGTACTGCACGGGGCAGACCCACCTGGCCTCGGCGCTGATCACCGCGGCCACGGGCATGAGCACCTGCGAGTACGCCCACCGTCACCTGCTCGAGCCCATCGGCATCACCGCCGAGCACTGGGGGCGCGACCCTCAGGGCATCTTCCACGGCGGCTGCAATCTCTACCTCACTCCGCGCGAATTGCTGCGCTTCGGCTTGCTGCACATGCGCGATGGGCTGTGGGAGGGGGAGCAGATCGTGCCCGCATCCTGGATCGAGAGCACCGAGCGCTGGCACACCGACTTCGAGGACGGCTGGGGCTACGGCTACTGGTTCTGGCTCACACGCATCGACGGCCACGACGTGGCCATCGCCTGGGGCTACGGCGGGCAGCTCGTGTATCTGATCCGCGACCTGGATCTGGTGGTGGTGATCACCACCAACACCCGCGATTACAGTCCGGAATACGACGGCACGCCCTTCGTGCGGGACTACGTGGTGCCGGCGGTGTTGGACTGACCAGGAGTGGGTGGTCGATCCACGTCATGGGTCCAGTCTAGCCTGGTGCTATGCTGCGGCAATGCGCTCACCCCTGGTCCTGGCCCTCCTGCTCGCCGCCTGCAGCCGGCCCAACGCGCCCTCCGTGCCAGTCGACGACGACACCTCCGGCCCGGGTCAGGACAGCGACGCACCCGATTCCGAAGGTCCCGCTGAGCAGGTCCCGGGCTGGGACACCTCGCCGCCCACGGGCTTGTGCGAGGTGGTGCTCGACTGTGGGGGGCAGGCCATCCCCCAGGAACCCAAGATCCAGTGCCGCATGAGCGTCCACGACGAGGACGGCATGCTCTGGTACGACGGCTTCGCGGGGGTCGAGAAGCGTGGCCGCTCCACCTCGGGCTACGAAAAGGCCCAGTACGCCGTGGAGCTGTGGAACGAGCAGCAGCAGGAGGTGGAGACCGACATCCTGGCCATGGGCCGGGAGAGCGACTGGGTGCTCAACGGAGCCTGCATCGACCGGGCCCTGCTGCGCAACCAGCTGGGCTTCCAGCTCTTCGCGGCGTTTTCCGAGCGTCGTTACGCCGCGGAGACCACCTACTGCACCCTGACGCTCGATGGCGCCTGGCGCGGAATCTACTTCCTGACCGAGCGTCCCAAGCGCGCCCGCAGCCGCATCGACCTGGATGCGGACGCCACCGGCGAGGGGCACGCATTCATCGCAAAGCTCGATGACAGCGGGGGTGTGGTGGACAACAGCTCGGTCGGCCACGGCAGCTGGACCCTCATCTCACCCCGCCAGGCCAACGCCGCCTCCGGCGCCATCGCCCAAGCCAGCGCGACCATCACCGCCTGGCAGGCCGCGCTGCTGTCCGGTGACGTGGGGGATCCCGACATCGGCGTGCTGTCCCACGTGGACCTGGACACGGCGGTGGACTTCGTGATCCTCGAGGAGCTGATGAAGAACAACGACGCGTTCTACCTCAGCGTCTATCTGTGGAAGCGGCAGGACGGGCTGCTGCAGTTTTCTCCATGGGATCTCGACCTCACCCTCGGCCAGCCCACCTACAACGACAACACCAACCCCGAGACCTGGATCGCCTACCGCCCGACCTGGGTCGCCAATCTGGCCGCCGCGCCAGTATTTCGCGAGCGCCTGGTGGAGCGTTGGACCGAGCTGCGCAGCGGCCCGCTGGACGACGACGCGCTGATCGCCAGGATCGAGGGCTACCGCGCCATCATGGGCGACACGGTCTACGAAAACTTCGAGGTCTGGCCCATCGAGGACATCGACTTTGGCGGCTACCTGCCTCCGCGTTCCAGCTACGACGAGGAATACGCCTACGTGCTGGACTGGATCCCCAGGCGCACCGCGTGGATGGATGCCAACATCGCCGAGTGGTAGCGCCTACCCCTCGGCCTCGCCCTCGCCCTCGGCCCGCCAGACGCTCCCATCGGCCATGCCGACCAGCAGGCTGCCGTGGAAGTAGGCCGCGGACTGCGGCCAGACGTCCGTGCTCCACTGCAGCAGGATCTCGACCTCCGTCGCGTCCGTCGTGACGGCCAGCACGGCCTGCCAGGGGCCCGTGTCCGGTGAGGGGTATTCCACGCCCTCGACCGCCAACAGCAGGGTGGGGCCGTCCTCGACGGGCAGGGTGTCGATCACGGTGTAGTCCTCGAGGGCATCCGCGGTCTCGGTGCCTTCCGCCGTGACGATCTTGGACTTCCAGGTCAGGGTGGAGCCGATGGACACCCCCACCAGCATGCCGCGATCCGGTGAGAGGGAGGTGCTCGAGGTGGTGAAGAACCTGGCGAGCGACGCCATGTCCTCGAGCCCCTCGTCGCCCAGGGTGAAGGCGTGGAAGGTGTTGATGGACGCGGTGTCCGAGGCGTAGCCGTAGACGTGGAGCGTGTCGTCTACCACCAGCAGGTTGGTGAAGCGGTTGTCACCCGGAGGAGCGGGGTGGTCGTAGGCTTGATCGATGGTGAAGGTCTCGCCGTCGTCGTCGGACCGCCACACGTAGGCGTTGACGTCGGAGCTGTCGTAGTCGTCCAGGGTGCCGCCGCTACCGCAGGCGTACAACGTGTCGCCGATGGCGGCGATGTCGTGGACGTGCCAGGCGTACTCGAGGGTGCGGCTCTTGAACCAGTCCCCCGCCGCGGGCAGCGTGTAGACGTTGCCCAGCAGGTCGTCCTCGGTGGCGTCCACGCCGGGCAGCAGCAGCGTGCCACCGGCTTGGCGGTAGTGGTCCACCTGCTCCTCGTCGACGACGAAGTCGCTCTGGACCGAGTCGGGCTCGAGCTCGTTCCAGTAGCGCAGCTCGATGGGGGTGATGCGGCCCAGGTTGAGGTTGGCGTCGCCATAGCCCAGGTACAGGCGATCCTCGAAGACGAAGAGCTCGTGGATTCCGTGAAGGAAGTCGTCATGGCCGAGCTCCTCGAGGTTGGTGGCGATGTAGTCTTCGATGGGCCAGGTCCACGCGGTGGGATCAGCGTAGGATTGGTCCTGCACGGCGGGCCACGAGGCCGGTGTTGGCTGCCCGGTGTCGGCGCTATCGACCGGGGTCGGCTGACAGCCGATGAGGGCGAAGAGACAAAAGATTGCGGCCCAGGTGTCAAGAGTCATGGTGCTTCCTCCGATAGATAGTCCTATCTGTCCGGAATGGAACGTGTTCCTGAGACCTCGCGTCGATTAATATGCCCCTGGCCCCTACCGAAGAGAAGTGCATGGCCGCCGACTCACCTCGCCGCTTCACCAGCCGTATCTTGGCTGGCGTCCTGCCCCGACCTGGTCGCCGAGCGGGCGAGGACCGCACAGATGACGAGGCCCTCACCGAAGAGCTGGTCCACGAAGAGATTGAGCTGTTCACGGTGGACGACCTGGTGGAACCCACCATCGAGCGCAAGATCAACCGAACGAGGCTCGAGGGCCGGGTCTTCTTCCCGGTCGTCTGGGTCATCGCAGGCCCGGATCTTCACAGCTATGTCAACCTGGCCCTGCAAGACGAGATCATCGTCGGGCGCGATCCCAAGGCCGCCCTGCGCTTGAGCGATGCGGGCATCAGCCGACAGCACGCCCTCATCCGTTGGCGCGAGGATGGCAAGTTCGAGGTCCGTGATCTGGGCTCCACCAACGGTGTCGAGGTCGATGGCGAGCTGGTCGATGCCGCCGTGGTCGAACCCGGCACCAAGGTGAACATCGTCAACGTCACGCTCATGCTGGGCCTGCTCGAGGCGCCCCAGATCGACCACATGAAGCGCATGGAAGACCGGCTCGCTCGAGCCGCGGGCCACGACAACCTCACGGGCCTGCACCTGCGCAGCTTCCTCGACGACAAGCTGCCCAACATGGTCACCCGGGCCCAGGCCTCGGGGTACTACCTCTGCTGCCTGTTCCTCGATCTCGATCACTTCAAGCAGGTCAACGACCGCTTCGGTCACCTGGTGGGCGACCAGGTGCTGCAGCAGACGGCCCGCCTCGCCGTGGCCTCCTGCCGGCTCGACGACGTGTGGGTGCGCTACGGCGGCGAAGAGCTCGTCGCCTTCATGCCCAACACCGACGAAGAAAAAGCCTGGGCCGTGGCCGAGCGCGTGCGACTGGCCATCTTGGCCTACGATTGGTCGCGCACCCACGCCGACCTGCAGGTCACCGCTTCCATCGGCACCTCCCGGATTCGACCCGGTGAGACCGTCGACTCGTGGCTCGGCCGCGCCGACAAGGCCATGTACCTGGCCAAGCGTACCGGCCGGAATCGGGTGGAGCGGGCGGACTGAGCTAGACCTTCCGAATCCCGGCGAACTTGTTGTTCCCGTCGAAGCGGATTGCGAAGCGCCCGTGGACACCGTCCTTGGTGACGAAGGGCTGCAGCACCTTGGCGGGAAACTGCACCCGCAGGCCCAGGTCGGTCGTGACCATGACGTTCTTGGCGGTGCCGCGGTAGTAGCGCAACATCTCGTCTGTGCTGACGTGCAGGGTGAACAGGACCTCTCGCACGGGACTCTCCGCGGCCGATTCGTCGAAAGGCTATTGGCCGCGGAAAGAAATTGCACACTGCTTGCTTGCGGATGGAGGGTTCGCCAGTCATCTTTCAGCGTGCTTCGTCCGAGGAGATCTCATGCTTCGGCTCGCCC
>CAZVHW010000508.1:3861-5892 GCA_964626835.1 uncultured Enterobacterales bacterium | reverse complement strand
CGGTAACCTTCCGTACGGATTGCGGACTCGAGGTATCGTTCACCCGGATCGGCGGCGGTGACGCCCGAAGCACAGCCGGCGGGCATGTTGCCCACGATGGCGTGAACCACGAGCTCACCGCTCCCGGCGGCTTCGGCCCAAGCGTCGAGGTAGTCGCCGATTCCGCCTGCGGAATGGTCGTCTTCGTCCGAAACGAACACCACGTTGAGTCGCGCACCGGGGCGGATGAAGTCGGGGTTGCGCTCGCCGTCCAGGGCCATGGACACCGCCTCGAGGCCCCGCTCGTCCCGAGAGCCGTAGTATCCGACGTCGAGCGCCTCGAGGAAGTCCTGGCCCATGTCCTCGGAATCCGGCGTGATGGGATCGGTGCGCAGCACACCGGCGTCTTCCGCCTCGACGTCGGTGGTGACGACCCCGGCCTTGAAGTCGGCCATGGTGCCCTCGACCACGTCTACGAAGGCCTGGAAGTTGGATGAAAGCAGGGCTTGCTCTTCGGCCATGGAGGGAGAGTCGTCCACCACGAACAACATGTCGGTCGTGGTGTTGAGATCGTCCTGCACGAAGGTCTGGGTGTAGCGAACCTCTTGGAAGCCGTAGTCGTGGCAAGCAGGGAGCAGCAGGAACAGCAATCCGAAGTGTGCCGAGGTTGCCATGGCGGTCGTTCCTTCCAAGAGCTAATGCTGTCGGGACCTCGAATACTAGTAGCTCACCGGAGCCCCGTATGCGGCTGTTTCTTGTCTGTCTGGCAGCGTGCACAACCGGCCCTCAACAGGACGGAGCGCCCGATCCCAAGCTGCTCACGGCCCTCGATGTCGAGCCCCTCGAGGTCACCCTGACCACCGGGCCCGAAGGCTTCGAGACCCAGGCCTTCACCGCCTACGCCACCCTCGAGGATGGCAGCCGCGTCGAGCTCGATGTCGCCGACTGGACCGTCTCCAACAGCTCCGCGGGCGACGTGGACGAAGCCGGTCTGTTCACACCGGCCGATGACAATGGCGGCATCACCTGGGTCACCGCCGAATACGCCAACACCCTCGCTTCGGCCACGGTCACCGTGGTCTACCACGAGGAGTTGGTGGAAGGGTCCGCCGATCCATCCCTGTTCACCGGCACCGCCTCGGCCTTCGACACCTCGCCCTGGCTCTACCCCGACGACGGCGTCGTGCTTCCCCGTGGCACCCCGAGCATCCACTACCAGTGGCTCGACCTGGCCGCCGACTCCTACCGGCTGCACTTCTCCTCTCCGGTCTCCGACATCGAAGTCTACGTGGACGAGAACGGCTGGGAATCCCAGACGGCGCTGTGGCAGGTCATCGCCGGTACCAACGCAGGCGGCTCGGTCGACGTGACCCTGTCGGCCAGCGTCGACGGTCAGCTCTACGAAGACGAGCCCCTCACCATGCGGGTCAACCGCATGGACACCCGCGGCACCATCTACTACTGGACCAGCACACTGCAAGGGGTCAGCCGCGTCAACGACGAGGGCCAGGCCGAGGCCTGGTGGTCCATCGACGACATGGGTGGCTACTGTGTCGGCTGTCACGCCATCTCGCCCGGCGACGATCCACTGCTCACCTACTCAGCCCAGACCACCGCCGAGGTCGACGATCCCGAGGCCCCCAGGGAAGGCTGGCTCGAGGTCCGCTCGCTCATGGATCCCGAGGTCACGGTCATGACCATGGACGATGGCCAGTCCGGCGACTTCAAGTCCTTCTCTCCCGACGGCGAGCTCATGCTCACCTCCCTGGCCTGCCAGCTCTTGCTCTTTGACGGTCGCCACGGTCAGCTCTTGGCCGACGTCACGCCCTGGGACGACTCTGCGGCCGACACCCACTGTGTAGCGCAGGCCGAGTGGTCCCCCGACGGCACCCAGGTAGCTCTGGTCATCAGCGACCACGTCATCGTCTCCTGGGAGATCGACGGCGGCGCCCTGTACCTCATGGACTACCAAGGCGAGCACAGCTTCGGAGACGTCGAGCTCCTGGTCAACCCCGTCGGTCTGTACGGAGACCAGCAGCACGTCGCCTACTA
>CAZVHW010000508.1:0-3851 GCA_964626835.1 uncultured Enterobacterales bacterium | reverse complement strand
TACCCGGCCTGGTCCCCCGACGGTGAGTGGATAGCCTTCAACTCCTCCACGGGCGACTCCTACGACGACGTGGACGCCGAGCTGTGGGTGGTCCCCTCGGAAGGGGGCGATCCCATCGAGCTCGAGGCCGCCAACAAGGACACCGAGCTCACCAACTCCTGGCCACGCTGGAGCCCCTTGCCCGACGACGACATCCTCTGGCTCACCTACTCCTCGCGACGCGACTACGGCTACACGGCGACCGCGGGCGAGCCCCAGGTGTGGGTCTCGGCCTTCGACCCAGCCCAGGCCGAAAAAGGCGAAGACCCCTCGGCACCCGCCTTCTGGCTGGTGGGCCAGGATCCCTTCGAGAACAACCACGTACCGGTATGGATCGAGTAATGCGAGTGCTCAACGCCCTGCCCCTCCTGCTCGTCGTCGCCTGCGGCGGCGACGATCCCTACACCGAAGGTGGCGGCCTGCGCGCCCAGGACTACTACCCGGTGGTGGACGCCTGGATGCGGTACGGTCCCAAGGCCGCGCCCGCGGACGGCCCCTACCTGATGGTCGAGGTGAGCGCCTCGAGCTGGGAGCTGCGCCAGGGCACCAGCTGGGCCGACCACGACGACACCGAGGTCCTCGACTACGCCATCGACGATGGCCTGGAGCTGCAGGGCAGCCTGCTGCTCCCGCCCGAGCTGTCCGAGGGCGACGTCCAGGACGGCGTGGAGATCCTCTCCATCACCGACGAGCAGGTCTACTACGGCACCTTCAACAGCGCCGCGCGCACCTCGATCCCCGACGGCCGCTTCGCCGGTGAGTGGATCTTCGCCCCCGTCGTCGGCCCCATCCAGATCGCCCTCGACGGCGAGATCTGGGAGCTGGTGTACTACCTGTAGCTCAGTTGCCGTGCTCGGGGTCCATCCACTCGATCCAACGCGGCCCCTTGACGCCGTACCAGATGTCCACCACCTGGTGGGTGATCGTGTCCACCACCGAGATGCTGTCGGCCAGGCTGTTGGGCACGTAGACCATGCGCCCATCGTCGCGGGCCACGATGCCTACCGCACCGGTGCCGGCGTCCACGTGGTCGATGATCTCGCCGGTCTCGGTGTCCAACAGGGCCAGGTTGCCCTCGTGGAAGCTGGTGACGTAGGCGGTAGACCCGTCACCCAGGAAGTGGATGTAGTTGGGCAGATCATCCACGGGGTAGGAATCCACGAGCTCGAAGTCCGGGAAGCTCCACCTCGACACCGAGTCGTCGAACTCGGTGACTACCCATAGCGACTCGTTGTCGGGGTGCAGGGCGACCCAGTAGGGGCCCAGTGTGTGATCGAGCTTGTCCACCTCTTCGAGGGTCTCGTCGTCGTGCACGGTCACCCAGGCGTCGTCGTGGTGGGCCACGTAGATGTAGTCACGGCCGGGGTCGTGCAGCATGGTGATGGGCCAGGAGCCCGACTCGACCCGCTGCTCGATCTCGTAGTCCCGGTTGCACAGCGCCAGGCCCCCCGGGTCCTGCATGTCGGTCATCCAGAAGTGCTCGGCGTCTTCGGTAAAGATGATCCAGTAGTTCTGGGTGCTGGGGCGGACGTAGTCGATGATCTCGCGCTGCTGGGGATCGATCTCCCAGATGACCCCGTAGGTGCTCGAGGTGACCAGCAGCGTGTCGCGCTCGGGGGTGTAGAGCACGTGCATGGGATAGCCGGCCTTTTCGGTGGCCGAGGTGGTCGCGTCGAGCCCCATGTCGTCGGGATCGAGGATGAGATCGAGGCGATCCGACAGCGAGCCGTCCTGGGTGTCGACGAAGACCAGGCTGCCCCCCCCCAGTTCGGTGACCGCTCCCACGGGGAAGTCCAGGATCTCCACCACCTCGGACTCGAGGGAATCGACCTCTTGGCCGTCACGCAGACCCACGGCGCGTACGCGCAGCTCGGCTCCTTCGGGGATGTGCGCCTCGAGGCCGTCGAGCTGGCAGACCCCGCTTTCCAGGGAAGTCTGCGCCACTTCGGAGCCGTCCGCCACCCACTGACAGGCAGCTTCGCCGTCCCAACCGTCCACCAGGGTCACCTGGGCGAGAAACCAGCTGTCCGGGTACAGCGGCGCCGTGGAGGTGATGGAAGCGCTGGCCAACGCTTCCTCGGAAGCGGGACCCGAGGATGTGGGACAGCCTGCCAGCAGCAGCGGAAAGATGGCAGCGAAGCGCATGGCTCGAGGTCTCCTGGTCGGGCACCGGGTCTAACGGGCGCTCCACAGGCTGACACGCGAGCAGTCCACTGTCCACGCGACAAGCCGTTGCAGCCCGCCACCCTCGCCGGCTACGATGCGCGGGCCCGCCACCCTCCATGGATGGACCATGTACCGCTGGTTGTCGATCGCGCTGCCGCTCCTGCTCCTGCCGGGTTGCCTGCGCTGGGGGACCCGCGACTTCGAGGACACCGACGACACGGCCTGGCTCCACGACCTGCTCGAGACCTCCTGCACCGTCTCTGGCCTGGTCCTGGTCCCCATCGAACCCGCGACCTTCGTCATGGGCTCCCCCAACAACGAGGTGCAGTACCCCTCCGGCGAAGAGACCCAGCACGAGGTGACCCTCACCACCACCTTCGAGATCGGAGCACGCGAGATCACGCAGGGCCAGTTCGAGGCCTGCCTGGGCTTCCAACCGGCAGAGTTCACCGACTGCGGACACTACTGTCCCGTCGAGACCATCTCCTGGCACCAAGCCGCCCTGTTCACCGTGGCCTTGTCCAGGGGCAACGATCTGGAGCCCTGCTACGACTGCTCGACGGTCGACGGCGAGGTGCGGTGTACGGCCCCCGAAGACCCCTACACCTGCGAAGGTTATCGCCTGCCCACCGAAGCGGAGTGGGAATACTCGGCCCGAACCGAGCACAACGCGGCCTTCGGCATGGGCGACAACTTCGCTGGCCCTGACAACGGCTACGACTACCACGGCGAGTACGACTGCAGCGGCGACTGGACCCTGCACGACGGGGCGGTACTCGACGACTACGGCTGGTACTGCGCCACTAGCGGCGGCAACACCCACGTGACCGCACGCTTGTCGCCAACAGACTGGGGTTTGTTCGACACCATGGGCAACGTCTACGAGTGGTGCAATGACTGGTACGCTGAGTACGAGGGCGATGCCACCGATCCGGTGGGCACCACGACGGGTGAAGATCGCGTGCTCCGCGGCGGAGCCTTCGACGAGCCCCCCATCCGCCTGCGCTCCGCATACCGCTACCGCGCGGAGCCCGAGCGGCAACACGCCAACATCGGCATGCGCATCGTCAGGAGCACGCCCCAGGAGTAGGCCACCATTCGGCCTTTACCGAGCCCCATGGACACGCGACACATCCTGGTCATCGATGGGCACGACGGTGCGGGCAAAACCACCATCGCCCGCCACGTCGCCGAACGACTGGGCTGGCGCTACGTCAAGCCTTTCCAAGGCGAGGTCTCCGAGGCGTTCTACCGGCACCTGGCCGATGGCGACTTCGAGGCGCTGGACGCGATCTGCCAGGCCGACATCTCGAACGTGTTGGCCTCCTGGGAGGGCGAATCCCTGGTGTTCGACCGCCACTGGCTCACGATGCTCTCCGTGCTCCCCTACCCGCTTCACTCCCGCTGGCGGCCGGCACCACCCACCGTCCTCTGCTGGGCAGATCCGGCCACCACCATGGCGAGGGTGACCGCCCGGGGTGAAGAGCGGCGCAACACGCTGGCCTACCACCAGCGCTACTGTGGGATCTTCCTGGATCTCGCCCAGCGCTACGGCGTCCCAGTGATCGACACCGCCCGAAGCTCCCCAGCCCAGGCCGCGGCGCTGGCGGGGACGCTCCTCCACGACCTGGTGGGGGGTCCCCGCT
>CAZVHW010000507.1:5069-5901 GCA_964626835.1 uncultured Enterobacterales bacterium | reverse complement strand
GATGGCGGAAGGGAGCATGGAGATCCTGTCAGGCAACGGGGGCACCGAGATCCGGGTCCACTACCCACTCGTGCGCAGAGCGGGCTAGAAGCCCCCCGACCTGCAGGGAGTGGTGCCGTGAGCAAACAAACCGACAGTCACGAAGTGCAGCCGTCTGACCTTCTCGAGCAGCCCGAAGAGCACCTCGATGGACAGAGTGAACGTTTCCTGGCTGCGCTCGAAGATCTGCGCATGGGAAGGACCGACCGAGCCGGCGAGACTCTCCGGGGCATTCTGTCCGTGGAACCCCGCCTCGCCGAGCCACGCATGGAGCTCGCCCGCATCCTCTTGGACACCGGCCGCCTCAGGGATGCCGAAGCCGAGGCCAGAGAAGCCCTCGGCATCCTCGAGGCGGGCGGACAGTGGACCGAAGAGCTGCCGGAGGACGTGGTCCTCGGCCTGGCTCACGGACTCTTGGCGGAGATCCTGCGCCAGATCGCGGACACCGACGAGGTGATATTCGGTGACCCGGCAAAGTTCCACGCCATCACGCTCGAGTCGCGGCGGCTGTTCGAGCGCGCAGCCCAGCTGGACGCGGACAATCAGCATGCCAGCTACCACGCCTTCTTCCTCGGCATACCAGGCCTCCCCCTGGCCGATCGGGTCGTGCCGGCCGGCGAGGAATAGGCGCCTTACGCCACGGGATGGTCGAAGGGCTCGGGACCTGGCTCGGACGGTAGCTTGGGCGAGGGTCCCGAGGCCTGCGCCGCCGCGACACCCGCGGTCGGGACCTTCAGATCGAACCGTTGCAGGAGCCAAGCGCTGATACGGGGGGCGAGGCGAGGGCGAGGCG
>CAZVHW010000507.1:1665-5059 GCA_964626835.1 uncultured Enterobacterales bacterium | reverse complement strand
GTGAGGATCCCTGGAGTGAGCAGGAGCAGACCACCCGCCAACACCATCCCTCCCTCTACCAGATGAGAGGCAGGGGGAATTCCCTTGCCGAGATCGTCGCGCAGCTGCTTGATCACCGCCAGGCCCTCACGCTTGGCCATGGCAGCCCCCACAAGGCCAGTGAGCACGATGAGCAGCACGGTTGCCAGGGGACCGATCACCTGGCCGATGGACACCAGCAGGTACAGCTCGATTGCTGGGATGACGGTGAAGGCGACAAGCAGCTTCCAGAACACGGGCACCCCGCGGGCGAGGACAGCAAGAGGTTACTCACCGTCCGAACCGAGGCCAGCCTTGACCTCCTGCCACAGGGCCTCGAGCTGTTCGAGGGCGGCCTCGTGGATGTCGAGCTCGCGGCTGATGGCGAGGCCTTCCAGTGCACGAAAGCGCATGTCGAAGCGGCTGTTGGCTTCTCTGAGCGCTTCTTCTGGGCCCACCCCCAGCAGGCGCGACAGGTTCGCCGCGGTCATGAGCAGATCCCCAAGCTCGTGGCGGATGGCTTCGGGGTCCTGTCGAGCGAGGGCTCGGTCCAACTCGCCCAGCTCCTCGTCTACCTTGGCTCTCACCCCGGCTACGTCAGGCCAGTCGAACCCTACCCGGCTGACTTTCTCCCCGGCCCTGTGGGTGCGGATCAGGGCCGGCAGGGAAGCGGGGATGCCGTCCAGGATGGACTGGCATCCACCCCCCTGGAGGCTGCGTTCCCGCGCCTTCGAGGCTTCCCAGCTCTCGGGCGCGCCGTCGAAGGGTTCCTCACCGCCTTGGGCGAGTCGCAAGATTCCCGGGTGTCGGAAGCGCATCTTGGCCACGACGCGCTGGCAGACTTCCTCCAGATCGTAGGCACCACGCTCCCGGCCGATTCGAGCCACCATGAGGAGCAGGAAGATCAGGTCTCCCAGCTCGCCAGCTTGAGCCCCGTCGTCGTCCTGTTCGATAGCCTCCACCAGCTCGTAGGCCTCTTCCACGATGTAGGGAATCAACGATCTGCCGGTTTGCGCCCGGTCCCAGGGGCATCCTCCGGGCTCTCGGAGCCGATCCACGATGTCCAAGAGCTCCCCGAGAGCCGCTCCTCGGCCAAGCGGTAGCTGCTTCATTTTCACTCCCTGGGGTGGCCGACTCGGTTCGGTTAGGGTTCCTCGAACGCCACGTCGCAGCCGAGGAGCGTACCTTGCCCACACCGAACCAGCCCGAGGTCTTCGGCAAGTACCACCTGCTCGAGAAGATCGCCACGGGCGGCATGGCAGAGGTCTTCCGGGCCCGCTCCTATGGCATGGAAGGCTTCGAGAAGATCCTGGTCATCAAGCGGGTCCTCGACCACCTGGCCAAGGACACGGAGTTCATCCAGCTCTTCCAGTACGAAGCGATCATCGCGGTCAAGCTGCAGCACGTGAACATCGTGCAGGTATTCGAGTACGAAAAGGTCGAAGACCAGTACTACATCGCCATGGAGTACGTGCATGGGCTCGATCTGGCCCGCCTGCTCACGCGCGCACGTCGCACCGGTCCCTTCCCAATCGCCTTGGCGTTGTTCGTGGTCTGCGAGGTTCTCAAGGCCCTGGACTTCGCTCACGACAAGCGGGACGAGTACGACCGCCCCATGAACGTCGTGCATTGCGACATCTCGCCACAGAACATGCTCATCTCCTACGCTGGCGAGGTCAAGATCACGGACTTCGGGATCAGCCGGGCGGCGATGCAGGCCGCAGGCACCCACAAGGTGGTGCGTGGAAAGTACGCATACATGTCGCCCGAGCAGGTGGAGGGTCGCGAGCTCGATGGTCGATCGGACCTCTTCAGTCTGGGCATCGTGCTCTGGGAACTGCTGGCTGGCCGCCGGCTGTTCAAGGCACGCACGCGAGAAGAGACCTTGGCCAGGGTGCGCCGGGCCGAGGTCCCTAGCGTGCGCGGCTTCCGTTCCGAGGTCAGCGAAGACCTCGAAGACATCCTGCTCCGCGTGCTGTCCAGACGGCCCGAGGACCGCTACGACTCCGCTGCCGACCTGCTCGAGACCCTGTCCATCAACATGGTACGCGAGGGTCATCGCGCCACCAACAACGACCTCAGCCAGTACCTCAAGGATGTGCTCGAGGCTGCCAGCCGTACCAAGGATGGCGAGACCGGCTCCATCGCTCGTGCCTCGCGCCGCACACTGCCTCCCAGCGCCATCGTCGTCATGGCCGCCGAAGCCAGCCAGCCTCCCCGGTCCATCGCCGCACCCCAGTCAAGTCTCGCCAACGTGATCCAGCAGTGGACCGCTATCCTCCAGGAATGCGACGGAGAGATCTGGGAATCCGGAGAGGGCTCGGCGCTCGCCGTATGGATCGTCAAGGAAGGCCTCCGGGAGACCCTCTCCCAGGCGGTCAGCTGTGCCCTCAGGCTGCAGAGGTTGACCCTGCGGGCTGGATACCGACTCTCCGCCGGGGTGACGCCTGGTGTTGCGCGCTTGCAGAGCGACACCCAGCGACCCGATGAAGGGTGGGAGCTGGCGGGGCCCTTCTACCTGTCGAGATGGATGATGAACCTGAGCGCCCACCGAGGTCGCGTGCTGGTGACCGAGGTGGGCCGCAGGCAGATCGCGCTCAACACGCAGCACCTGGGCCGCATCCCCATCGAAGGCAGCCGGTACATCAACCTGTACGAGGTGGGGTAGGGGACTCCCCCAGCGGCCACGGGGATCGGAGTTGTGCTTCGAGGGGGGATGATCTGCGATCAGATGGGTATTGACACGTCCACTCCTCATGGTATGCTCAACATTAACATTGACGTGTCCTGGGTCCCCCTTCCCGCTGCACCTTGTCTCTTCCTGTCTTCGGGGGCCTGCACTTCTTTTCGAAGGTTTCTTTTCCCGGCTCGTCCGGTGTCCCAACTCGTAAGCGTCACGTTCGGTTGCCCCAACCCCCAGCCCATCACGCCATGCACCGCTCTCTCCTCAGCACGGTCCCCCTCGTCCTTGGCCTCGTCGTCGGTGGCAGCCTGGAGGTGCGAGACCAGGTCATCCGAGCCGGCATCGAACGGGTGAAAGTGCGTTGGGCTGCGGGCAGCGTCCATGCTCGGGTTCACGGTGGTTCCTCGGTGGAGGCCACCAGCCTGGCGTGGGGCCCCGAGGCTCCCATGGCGTTCGAGTCACGCCGTGACGGTGAGATTCTGTACTTGGAGCTCTCCTGCCGCACTCCAGCCCCCTGCGGTGGGGACCTCGACCTGTCCCTACCGGCTGGTGTCGAGCTCGAGATCGACCTTGGCGACGGCCTCGCGCAGCTCGATGGCCCCGTGGGTGCGACCTCCATCATAGTCGGCAACGGGAACATCGAGGCGTCGAATCTGGGATCGCCACCGGCCGTGCTTCAGGTCGTCGAAGGAA
>CAZVHW010000507.1:0-1630 GCA_964626835.1 uncultured Enterobacterales bacterium | reverse complement strand
GGCCTCCATCCCGGAGCGCGTGGTTGTCGCGACGGTGACCGGTGACGCGGACCTCTCGCTCCCACCAGCCGCCTACGACGTCGAAGATCTCCGGGGCAGCGTGCGACTGGTAGGCTTGGAATCGACGCCGGGAGCCGCCAACACCATCCAGGTCACCACGGTGGACGGCATGGCCCGTCTCCAGGCCGTACACTCCGTGGCTACCCTCAGGTAGCCTTGCCAAGCCCCAGGGCGGCCCATAGCCTGGGAGCATGAGCTCCCAATCCGATTCCTCGAAGCGCCTCCGCATCGCTATCGACGGCCCCGCCGCATCTGGCAAGGGTACCGTCGCCAGGAGAGTAGCCGCAGTGTTGGGCTACACCTATGTCGACACGGGCACGCTGTATCGAGCGGTGGCGTTCCGCGCGGACCAGCAGGGCATACCCTTGTCCGATGAAGCCGGTCTGACCATCCTGGCAGCCCGGCTCCCAGTCGAACTCTGCTGGGACGGTGAACGCCTGCGAGTGGTCGTCGACGACGAAGACGTCACGGGAGCCATCCGGGCTGAGTCGGTAGGGCAGGGGGCGTCGGCCGTGGCCACCCTTGCTGGTGTGCGAACGGCCTTGCTGGGGCTTCAGAGGCGCCTCGCAGCTGACGGTGGTGTGGTCATGGACGGCAGGGACATCGGATCGGTGGTGATGCCCGAGGCGGAGCTCAAGGTCTACCTCGACGCAAGCCTCGAAGAGCGCACCCGTAGACGCCTCGCAGAACTCGAGCAGCGCGGCATCCCCAGCGATTTCGAGCGACTCCGTCGCGTCGTCGCTGCCCGAGATGCCCAGGATGCAGGTCGGGCGGTGGCGCCTCTCCGAGTCCTCCCCGACTCGTGGGTGCTCGACACCACGGGCATGAGCCCCGAGCAGGTGCTCGGTGCGGTACTGCTCGAGGCCAGAGCACGAGGGGCGTAATCCCTGGTTGACGCGGCTGGTCGCGCCTGATATCCCGCCGCGGCCGTCTCGGTTCAGTCTGGGACGGTGTGGTCTTTCTATGTCCGCCCTCGCCAGTCGGGAATGTGCCCGACTCTGCGCAACACACTCGTCAAACACACCGCCAACGTGCAATCCCGCCCGATGGCGACCCGGTTCCCAATACATGACATCTCTCCCCCCCGCCAGCGACAGCCTCCTCGACACCCCCCTTAGCGATCTGGATCGCGACACCTTCGCAAGTCTCTTCGAAGACGCCCTTCAACAGAGCAACGTGAAGGAACACTCCGTGGTTCCCGGTAAGGTCATCGACATCGGTGATGAGTACATCACCGTCGATATCGGCTTCAAGGCCGAAGGCATCATCCCCCGCCGCGAGTTCATCAGCCCGGAAGGCGAACTCATCATCCAGATCGGCGACAGCGTCGATGTCTATCTCGACAATCTGGATCAAGGTGATGGACAGCTACACCTCTCGAAGGAGCGTGCCGACCTCATGAAGGCCTGGGAGGAGATCTCCAAGGCCGTCGAACGAGACGAAGTCGTGTCCGGTGTCATCGTGGCACGGGTCAAGGGCGGCGTTCAGGTGGACATCGGTGTCAAGGCATTCCTGCCGGGCTCCCAGGTCGATCTTCGCCCGGTCAAGAACCTCGACAAGCTCATTGGCG